>JAHBWF010000052.1 GCA_019637105.1 Labilithrix sp. | reverse complement strand
ACGGTCGTCCGCACCGCCGCCGACCGAAAGCCCATCTCGCCGCTCATCTACGGCATCAACACGGTCACGGGGGCGCCGCGGCCGGCCGCCGACATGGCCGCCGCCACCTTCGTCCGCCGCGGCGGCGACCGCGCGAACGCCTACAACTGGGAGACCAACGCCTCGAACGGATCGTTCGTGAACGGCTTCGGCAACGACATGTACCTCGCGACCGGCCTGACGAACCCCGACGCCCCCGCCGCGCTCGACCTCGAGCTCATCGCGCGGAACCGCGCCGCCGGACGCGGCACGATGGTGCCGTTCGTGCTCAACGACTACGTCGCCGGACCGCTCGGCGGGAGCATCCCGTACGACAGGCCCGGGTGGAACCGGGCGCAGCACTTCAAGCGCGTCGGCCTCGTGAAGCCGACGGCGTTCGCGACCACGCCCGACCTCTCCGACGGCTACGCGTACACCGACGAGCATTTCGCGTTCATGCGGAGCAAGTTCACGGGGGACATCTACGCGCCGGGGCCCACGCAGGTGATGGTCGGCATCGACAACGAGCCCGACCTCTACGCGTTCAACTTCCCCATGCTGCAGGCCGGCAGCGGCGCGCCGCTCTACGCGCAGAACGGCGTCCAGATCGGCACGCGCGTCACCGGCACCGAGTTCACCGCCCGGTTCCTCACGTTCGCGCGGCGCGTGAAGACGCTCGCCCCGGACGCCACCATCGTCGGCCCGGGCCACTATCACTTCGACGGCTGGACCTCGTGGCACGCCTCGATGCCCGAGTACACGAGCCGGGGGAAGTGGTACATGGACGACTTCCTCATGACGGTGAAGACGGCGAGCGACGCGTTCGGCAAGCGCCTCCTCGACACGTGGGACTTCCACTGGTACCCGCAGACGCTGAGCGACGGCGTCTACGTCTGGGACCTCGACCACAGCGTGCGCCCGCTCACCGCGAAGGAGATCGACGAGATCGTCCAGAGCCCGCGGAGCTACTGGGACCACGACTTCGACGAGGACTCGTGGATCACGCGCGATCACCTCGACGGGCCGGCTTGGATCATCGAGCGGCTGCAGCAGCGCATCGCGCGCGCCTGGCCGGGGACGCACCTCGGCGTGTCCGAGTACTTCCCCGGCGGCTGCGCGCACGTCTCGAGCGGCGTCGCCGTCGCCGACACGCTCGGCGTCTTCGCGCGCATGGGCGTCCACCTCGCGGCGATGTGGCCGGCGTGCGACCGCCTCGAGTTCGCCCTCGGCGCCCTCGCCTTGCTCCGCGACACCGACGGCAAGGGGCTCCGCTTCGCCGACACGGTCGTCCGCGTCGAGCACCCGGAGAAGGTCGAGACCTCCGTCTACGCCGGGAGCGACGACGCCAGGCGCGTCACGGCGCTCGTCGTCAACAAGACGACCGCGAGCCGGCGCGTCGGCCTCCGCGCCTTCCACGACGCGAAGCTCGGGAGCGTCGACGTCTGGCGCCTCGACGCCGCGCACGCCAAGCCGCACCTCGCCGCCCGCGAGGCGCTGACGAAGACGAACGCGTACGCGTACGCCGCCCCTCCCATGAGCGCCACGCTCCTCGTCTTCGACGCGCCCGGATCGTGAGCGCCGCGGCGGAGAGGGCCTCCGAGCCGGCCGTCGAGGCGGCCCACGCGGGCGAGAGCCCCGCGGGATCCCCGCGCGCCGGCGCGACGACCGAGCCCGCCGCGCCGGGCGCGGCCTCCGCGAGGCCGTGGTACCCGTCGCTCGACGGCCTGCGCTGCCTCGCGATCCTGCCGATCGTCTGGCACCACGCGACGCCGCGTCCGCTCGACGGCGTGCTGGGGCGCGGCCCGCTCGGCGTCGACCTGTTCTTCGCGGTGAGCGGCTTCCTCATCACGAGCCTGCTCCTCCACGAGCGACGGACGACACGGCGCCTGTCGCTCCGGCGCTTCTGGGCTCGACGGAGCCTCCGCATCTTTCCGCTCTACTACCTCGTGCTCGGCGCGTTCGTCGTGCACGCGCTCCTGCTCCGCGAGCCCGGGCCCACGCGCGACCATTTCTTCGCGAGCGTCCCGTTTTACGCGACGTACACGTCGAACTGGTTCCTCCACGGCGCGGTCGACCACCCGATCGTCTTCGCCTTCGCGTGGTCGCTCGCCGCCGAGGAGCAGTTCTACTTCCTCTGGCCGCCCGTCCTCCGCTGGCTCCGCGGCGCGCTCGCTCCGGCGCTCGTGATGTCGCTGCTCGTCGTCCTGGATCAGGGCGCGGAGCGCGGCTGGTTCGCGTCGATCCTCGACGAGGGGCTCCCGCTCCGGATGCTGAGGAGCTTCGCCGCGCCGATCGGCCTCGGCGCCCTCCTCGCGATCGCCGCCGACGCCCCGAGCACCTCGCCGGCCGTCCGCGCGGTCCTCGCGCGGCGCGGCTCCTCGCTCGTCGCGCTCGGGCTCGTCGTCGCGGCCGCGGCGCGCGCCTGGCCGCTCTTGCCGACCCACCTCGCGATGACGGCGCTCGTCGGCTCGTGCGCGCTCCGGCGCGACCACCTGCTCGCGCCGCTCTTCGAGAACCGGGTCGTCCGGCACGTCGGCGTGGTCAGCTACGGGATCTATCTGCTCAACGTGCCCGTGGTCTCCGCCTGCCGGCGCCTCGTCGGCGAGGAGAGCCCCCTCACGCTCTTCGCCGCGTCGACCGTCGCGAGCGTCGCGGTCGCGACCCTCACGTGGCGCTGGATCGAGCGCCCGTTCCTCGCCCTGCGGGATCGCTACCGCCCCGCGCCCCGGCCCCACGCCGCCGCGCCCGCGAGCGCGCCCTCGGACGTGAGCGAAGCGGCCTGACGCCCGGCGCCGGCCGCAACGATCCGCGGTCGAGATCCTCGACCGTCCAGACCGCGAACGACGTGAGCCCGGAAAGGCGCGCTCTTTCGGAGCGGGGGCGGCGCGTGCCGCACCGTGATGACACGCCGCCGAGCGGGTCGCGCATGATCGTCGAATCATGCTCGCTCCTTGCCGCACCGTGATGACACGCCGCCGAGCGGGTCGCGCATGATCGTCGAATCATGCTCGCTCCTTCAGGACACGTAGCGGATCCGGATCGTGTGGATGATCGTGTCGATCAGCTCGTGCACCTTCGCCGTCGTCTCGGCGCGGACGACGACGTAGCCGTCGCCCTCGTAGCTGTCGCTCTTCGGCGCGCCGATCGCGGGGAGCTTGGCCTCGACGAGCCACGGGGCGATCGCCTCGTGGGTCTCGCGGAGCCCGGTCACCGACGCCACCCGGCCGCGCCCGGTCCCGCGGATGAACGCCGTGCCGGCGGCGAACTTGCGCTCCCAGGGCGCGTCGAGCTCACCGTCGACCACCGCGCGCGCCCACGCCCGGTAGACGTCGACGTCGTGGACGAGGCCCGTCATCTGACAGAGCTGCGGCCCCGGCGGACGCTGGGCGATCTCGCCGATCGCGATCGAGCCGTCGGGCTTCTCGTACCACTCCATGTGCGTCATGCCGTCCTCGAGGCCGAGCGCGCGGACGGCCGCCACGCCGAGCTCGCGCGCCTTCGCGTAGAGCGCCGTGTCGATCTCGCGCGGCAGGACGCACGCCCACTGGATCCACGGCGTCTCGAGCACCTCGAGCGGGCCGGGGAAGTACTGCGCGAACGACGCGGTCCGGGGCGTACCGCCGGTCGTGATCGTCTCGAAGCTGTGCTCGCGACCGCGGAGCATCTCCTCGGCGAGCACGGGCGAGCGCGCGCCGGCGCCCATCGCGGCGACGGCGGACGTCAGCGCCTCGAGCGAGTCGACGCGGAAGGTGGAGCGCGCGCCCATGCCCGCCGGCGGCTTGAGGACGACCGGGAGGCCGACCTCCTCCGCGAACGCGACGGCGTCGTCGCGCGACGCGATCAGCGCGTGCCGCGCCACGGGGAGGCCCGCCGCGCGGAGCGCGTCCTTCATGAGCGCCTTGTCGCGAAACAGCTCGGCGGTCTTCACCGGCGTCCCCGCGACGCCGTAGCGCTCGCGCGCCTCGGCGAGCTGGACCATCATCGCCTCGAGGATGCCGAGGATGCGGAACGGCGCGCCGTGACGACGGCGCAACACCTCCACGCCCTCGAGCACGTCGGCGAGCGCGAGCGGCTCGGTCACCCGGACCATGTCGTCGTAGAGCTTCGCGTCGTCCCCCGAAGGCGGCGTGTGCACGACCCCGAAGAGGCGGACGTCGTCGAGCTTCCTGACGGCGCGGACGAAGCGCATCGTCGGGTCGGTCGGGAACGGCGCGACGAAGATCAGGTTCCGGGGCATCGCGCGAGGGTCGTCGGCCGCGGGCATCCCGTCAAGATCGTGGCGGAGCGCGACGCAGGCCTCCCCGGCGGACGTCGGGCCGCACGGGCGTCCCACGCGCGCGCCGGGCGCGACGCGCGCCGAGGCGAGCGCGCGTCGTACCCGGCTCGCCGCGGCGTCCGTCGAGCGACGGCGCGTCACTTCACGATGATGACGTGCGTGGCGCTCTCCTTGCCCTGGTAGGTCGCCTTCACGTTCGTCGTCCCGATCTCGACGCCGGTGACGAGGCCGTCCTTCACCGTGGCGACGTCGGTGTCGCCGATGTTCCAGACCAGGTCCGAGCTGGTGGTCACGACGCTCGACGTACCGTCGGCGTACTTCACCGTCGCGCTGAGCTGCTTCGTCTGCCCCTTGTCGACGGTGATGTCTCCGCCGATGTCGAGGTCGCTGATCGCCTTCCCGTTGGACGAGTCGACGTTGTCGTCGCCGCACGCGGCGACGACCGCGGCGGGGAGCACGAGCGACGCCGCGAGGGCGAGGCGACCGACGAAGCGAAACGGCACGAGCGTAAGAGTCTTCTTCATGAACGCATTCTCCTGCCGGTACCGGCAGCAAGCCGCGTTCCGCGGGCGACGCGTGAAAATGGCGCGTGTTTTACGCGCCGACGCGCGCGCCGGCGCCCTCGAGTGAGGCGTTCCGCGACTCGACGCCGAGCGGCGCGCACGCCGGACGGTCACCGAGCGCCGAAGCGCGCGGCTCGATCGTGGGGAGCGTCGTAGTCGATCGTCGGCCCGAGCGGGACGACGCGGTGGGGGTTCACCGTCGTCTGGCTCCAGTAGTAGTGGACCTTGATGTGATCGAGGTCGCACGTCGGCTTCACCGCCGGCATCTGGTAGACGTCGCGGACGAAGCCCCACACGTTCGGGTAATCCTGGAGGCGGCGGACGTTCACCTTGAAGTGGCTGTAGTAGACGAGATCGAAGCGGAGCGACGTCGTGAAGAACGCGACGTCGGCCTCCGTGAAGACGTCGCCGCACAGGTAGCGCTGCTTCGCCAGGACCTCCTCCTGACGGTCGAGCAGGGCGAAGACGTCGGCGCACGCCGCCTCGTAGGCGCTCTGCTTCGTCGCGAAGCCCGCGCGGTAGACGCCGTTGTTGTACGGCTCGTAGATCGCGTCGAGCGTCGCGTCGATCTCGCTCCGCAGCGAGGGCGGCGCGAGGGACGAGCCCGCCCTCGCGAGCCCGTCGAAGGGATCGCCGAGCATGCGCATCACCTCGCGCGACTCGTTGCAGACGATGGTGCTCGTCTTCTTGTCCCAAAGGACCGGGACGGTGACGCGGCCCGTGTAGCGGGGCGCCGCGCGCAGGTAGACCTCGCGCAGGAGCTTCGCGTCGAAGAGCGGATCGCGCTCGCCGTCGCCGCCGAACGACCATCCGTCGTCGCTCATCTTCGGGTCGACGACGGTGACGCCGATCGCGTCCTCGAGGCCGCGCACCGCGCGCACGATGAGCGCGCGGTGCGCCCACGGGCAGGCGTACGAGACGTAGAGGTGGTAGCGCCCGGGCTCGGCGGCGAGGTCGCCCTCGCCGATCTTCGAGCGAAACTGCGCCGCGGGCCGGTTGAACGCCCCGCGCTTGTCGGGGTCGTACCAACCTACCTCCCACTGTCCGTCGACGAGCTGTCCCATACGATGGAGCTTAGGCCAGTTGACGCCGCGCGCGACGAGCGTGTTGCCACACCTCGACACGCGCCGCGCTCGTCCTCGAGAGGAGGTAGGATCGCCGGCGTGAAGCTCGAGCATGATCGCGCCGCGCCCGTCCTCGAGGAAGAAGGCGCGCCTCGGGAGCCGCCGGGCGCGCGCGGCGCGAGCGGGAGGCGCGCGTGACGTTCGATCCCTCGAGCCGCGTTCGGCTCAAGCCGGCGACGGCGCGCCACTTCACCGGCGACACGCTCTTCGATCGCGTCGCTCGCGTGCTCTGCGAGGCGAGCTGCCTCCCGCGCAAGGAGCTCTACGAGTCTTGGGAGGTCGCGCGGCGGACGCGGCGGCGGTTCCGCGGCGGGCGCGTGGTCGACCTCGCGTGCGGTCACGGGTTGGTCGCGCACCTGATGCTGCTCCTCGACGACACGTCGGCCGAGGCCGTCTGCGCCGACCGGCGCTTGCCGCCGAGCGCGGCGCAGCTCTCCGCCGCGATGGCGCGCGCCTGGCCGCGGCTCGCGGGCCGGGTACGGTACGCCGAGCGCCCCGTCGAGGACGTCGAGCTCCACGCGGGCGACGTCGTCGTGTCGACGCACGCGTGCGGCGCGCTCACCGACGTCGTCCTCGCGCGCGCGGTCGCCGCGCGCGCGCGCGTCGCCGTGCTCCCCTGCTGCCACGACGGAGACACGTGCGACGCCGGCGCGCTCGAGGGCTGGGTCGACGTCTCGCTCGCCATCGACGCCACGCGCGCGCGCCGCCTCGCGGCCGAGGGCTACGCCGTCCACACCCAGCTCGTCCCCGCGGCGATCACGCCGAAGAACCGTCTCCTGATGGGCGAGCCCGACCCCGCGCCCGACGGCCGCGATCGCGCGCCTCGACCGTCGAGCTCGAGCGTCAGGCGATCTCGATCGTGAGCGTGAACGACTCGGTCGGCTTCGCGGCCTTGTCGCCGGCCTTCTTGTTCACGAAGTGCACCTTGTGCTTCTGCCCCGCCTTGAACGACGGGCCGGCGGTCGTCCACTTGAACTGATGGCCGTTCGTGCCGGGCGCGAAGCCGGGGATGACCTCCTCCTTCGCCTTGCCGAGGGCCTTGTCGTTGCTCTCGATCGACCAGACCGTGCCGGGGTAGTCCGGGAGGAAGACGGTGACGCTGCCGCCCGGCGCGGCCTGGATCGTCTTCTCGCCTTCCTTCTTCGGATCCTTGACGGTCAAGACGACGTCCTTGGCGTCGCCCGTGATCATCGACGAGTCCGACGACGCGCTCGGCGCCGGGGCGGTCTCGGGGGGAGCGGGCGCGGCGGACGGCTCCGGCGGCGGCGGCGTCGCGGCGGGCGCCGCGCTCGCCGAGGCGCTCTCCTCCTTCTTTTCGTCCTTCTTTTCGTCGCACGCGACGAGGACGGAGGCGGCGAGGAGCAAGCAGGCGACGGTTCGGTTCATGATCATCGGTGGCCTTCTTCCTTCGGTCAGGCTTCGACCTCGTCGCGAGCGATGCGCTTCGCCGCACACCCTCGCGACTCTCTCAGGAAGCCGCGAGGGTGTCCACTCCGCGCGGACTACTTCTTCTCGGCCGCCGGCGCCGGCGGCGCGGCCGGCTTCGCGCCCGCCGCGGGCGCGGCCTTGGCGGCGACCTTGGTGAACTTGAGCGTCATCCGGTCGCTCTCGCCGATGGCGGTGAGCCGCTCCTTGTCCTTGTCGGCGCCCTTGAGCGTCGGCGGCAGCGCCCAGACGCCGTCGGCGTAGTCCTTCGTGTCCTTCGGGTTCGCGTTGATCTCGGACTTTCCGGCGAGCTTGAAGCCCGCGGCCTCGACGCGCTCGATGACCCATTTCTCGGGGAGGTAGCCCTTCTTCGCGGACTCCTCGACCTTCGCGTCGGCGTTCGCGCGGTGCTGCTCGATGCCGAGGACGCCGTTCGGCTTGAGGCTCGTGTGGATCGCGGCGAGCCACTCGTCGAGCTTGCCCGCGTTGACCATCCCGTGGAGGCTGCGCATCACGATCGCCATGTCGAGCTGGCCGTCCTTGCCGGCGATCTTCGGCGCCTTGCTGTCGATCGTCACCGTCTCGACCTTCCCGTAGAGCTCGGGCGAGCTCTCGAGGAACAGCTTCACGCGCTCCGCGTAGAAGGTGCTCCGCTCCTCGACCGGGCCGTTCGGGTCGCCGTTCGTGACGAGCAGCTTGCCCTTCTTCGCGAGCGCCGGCGCGAGCAGCTCGGTGTACCAACCCTCGCCCGGGCCGTACTCGAGCACCGTCATCGTCGGCTTCAGGCCGAAGAACTCGAGCGTCTCGACCGGGTGGC
The DNA here is from genome assembly GCA_019637105.1 of Labilithrix sp. GTDB lineage: Bacteria > Myxococcota_A > Polyangia > Polyangiales > Polyangiaceae > Labilithrix. The sequence goes on along the minus strand of JAHBWF010000052.1, from coordinate 36,702 downwards.
GGTACTTGTCGCGGTCGGCGTTGCCGGGCTTGCGCGCCTTGCTCGCGGCCGCCGCCTTGATCGCGTCCTTGCCGGTGGCGAACGACTTGTCGGCGAGCGCCTGCGCCTCCTTCTTGAGCTCGGGCGTCCAGCGCGCGAGCGCGGCCTCGTGCTCGGCCTTCATCGTCGCGCGGTCCTTCTCGAGCTCCGCGAGGGCCTCCGCCTTCTTCTTCTCCTCCGGCGTCGGCTCGGCCTTGGCCTCGGCGGGCGCGGGCGCGGCCGTCGACAGGGGGGCCGTCTCGGGAGGCGGCGCCGGGCTCTCGGCCGGCGGGCTCCCGCCGCAAGCGAAGACGACGAGCGAGAGGAGAGGAGCGGAGAGGGAGGTGAGTCGCTTCATGGCGCCTAGTTACTGCTCCTGCGGAGCGACCTCCAAGGGTTTGTCGTGCAGGAGGACCTTGGATCCACCCAGGTGGTGAGAATCCGTCTCGAACGGACACGCAACCCCTGGAAAGTATTGGAATCGCGACCGGCACGAATTGTGGTTTCAGGTCCGCCCATGTGGGCACATGTCACCCCGAAACGCGGCAGGCTCGCGCTGGCGGCGGCCCTCTTCGCCGTCGGCTGCGCGACGCCGGCTCCCCCCGACGACGACGCCGCGGCCTCCGAGAGCGCCGTCATCGGGGAGCAGCAGGACGGCCCTCCGACCGATCTGCCCGAGGTCGTCCAAGTCCTCGTCGACAACCGCGCCCAGGACTACTGCACCGGCGTCCTCGTGTCGCCGACGCGCGTGCTCACGGCGGCGCACTGCATGGGAGGAGCGACGTTCCTCGTGCGCGCGCCGCACGCGCCGGGGGCCGACGGGCGACCGCAGGAGAGCAAGGCGCGGAAGGCCGGCTCGGTGACGAGCTCGCGGAGCTACATCGCCGAAGTCTGGAAGGAAGACGCCGCGACGCTCGATCTCGAGACGCCGATCCGCCTCGAGACCTACGCGACGGTCGAGGACGTCGGCGAGCTCGACGAGGAGACGACCCTCCGCGCGGTCGCCGTCGGGCGAAGCGCCGAGAGCCGAGACGCGCCGCTCGTGAAGAGCAAGGAGCTCGCGGTGAAGAGCGGCGCGCCGCTCGGCTACACGACGGGGCTCGTGAGCCAGTACTACTCGTCCGGCGGCGACTCGGGCGGACCGCTCTTCCTCGTCGACGAGGAGACCGGCGAGCCCACCCACGTCGTCATCGGCGTCGAGCGGCAGCCGGATCCCCCGCGCGAGTTCTTCACGCGGATCACGCCGGCGGTGAAGCGGCTCGTCGAAGCGCCGCGGAGGTAGATCGCGGCGCCCGGGGCGAGCACGTCGGCGCCGCGCCCCTCGCGCGCGACGCGGTCAGGGACACGTGTCCTGGAACCCCGGGCAGTCGACCGGCTCCTGGACGAGCTCGCGGACCTTGCCGAGCTTCGCGGGGCTGCCGCTGAAGGCCACCGCCTCGCTCAACGCCGTGCAGGGGGCGCCGGTCCGATCGTCGGCGGGGTTCGCCGCGAGATCGGCCGAGCTGCAGACGCTCCGCTTGAAGTACCCGTAGGTCTCGGCGTTCTCGCAGAGCGACGAGCCCGTCAGCGGCTCACGGATGGCGGCCGAGCCGGCGAGGATGTCGGCGGTCCGCCAGCGTCCGGCGAGCTCGCCCGCGATCCGATGGACGCCGCCGTCCCGGGTGATCCGCGCCGTCAGCACGGTGCCGACGAACGGGAGGACGAGGCGACCGGCGCCGACGCTGACCGTGAACGGGAGCTGCTCGAAGCGCGCGACGAGCACGCCGTCGCGGACGTACGCGCGGACGTCGCTGCCGAGCCCGATGCAGCCGATCGCGTCGCAGTCCTGTCCGACGAGCGAGTCCCCGGCGACGATGGAGGCCGGATCGATGTCCCAGACGTCGTTGCCGTCGAAGCGCGGGGCGCCGCCGTCGTCGCCCGTCGGCTGGACCCCGACCGACATCCGCAGGCTCACGACGACGTCCGGATCGTTCGGCTCGCCGTTCCACTTCTGGACGGAGAGGAGGACGCCGTAGACGCCCTGACGGATCCGCTGCGTGAGGAACGTCGGCTCGAGCGCGGGGAGCAGCAGCGCGAGCGTGCCGAGGAGCGGCCCGGAGACGTTGTCGCGGCCCCCCGGGCCGTCGCACGCCGGCGCGGCGTCGGGCGGGGCCACGCACGACGGCGGCTCGAGGCAGCTGCACGTGCCGTCGAGATCGACGCCCTCGGGCTTCGGGAGCCCGGCGTCGAAGTCCCCGGTGTCGATCCTGAGCGCGTCGACGGCGAAGACGAGGTCGGCGACGGACGGTCCGTCACCGCCGTCGGGCCGCTCCGGCGGACCCGCGCGGACGCACGCGCCCGCGTCGACGGCGGCCGCCACCTCGCTCGCGCCGGCGTCCGGCGCGCCGCGCGTCAAATCGGCGAGGTCGCCCGGGCCGCACGCCATCGCCAGGAGGAGCGCGAGGATCGGGCCGGTGAGCAGGCCGAGCGCGACGCGGGCGCGCCCGGACGCGTGGCGGTTCGCGCGGCGGGCGTCCATCGAGCGCGCCGACATTACCACGCCCACCGCGTGAGGCTCGCCGCGCGCTTCGTCGGTCGCGGCTCGAGGAGAAACCACGAGGCGACCGCGAGGACCGCCGCGCCGACGCCGACGCCGAGCGCGACGTTCGCGGTGACCAGCGTCGACGACAGGTCGGCGCGCTCCGCCTGCGTGCACTCCGGCGCGCAGCGCGCGCGCATGTCGTCGACCTCCGAGTCGAAGGACAGGCGCGACACGCCGGCGACCGCGAACGCCGCGACGCCGAGCGCGGCGAGGCCCGCCGGGACGACGTAGCCGACCGCCGGCCTCGCGGCGCCCGCCGGCGACGCGGGCGCGGGAGGCGCGGACGGCGCCGCGACCCTCGCCCTCGCGAACGAGGCACGCACGACGCGGTTCTTCTCGCCCTCACGGAGGACGACGCGCACCGTGACCGGCGGATCGCCGGGACGCTCGAAGACGAAGTCGTAGGGCCCGGGATCGAACTCGAGCGCGCGCCCGTCGAGCGCGCGGGCGACGAGCTCCGAGCCCACCTGCACGGTCGCGTCGGCGACGTCGCGCCCCTCGCCGTCGTCGGCCGCGAGGACGATCGTCGGCACCGCGGCCTGCACCGATCGCAGGACCCCGGCGCAGTCCGCGCGCAGGACCGCCGGACAGCTCTCCTGCGTGCAGACGAGCAGCTCGGCCTGCGCGCGCCGCAGCTGGAGGTCGCTGCGGGCGCGCTGGCCCTGGTCGAACGCCGCGATGCACGCCTTCGTGTCGGGCCTCGCGGCGGGCGTCGCCGACGGCGCGGCGAACGCCGGCGACGACGCGGCGAGGCAGAGCGCGAACCCCGCCGCCCGAGCGGCCGCGCTCACCGGAGGCACTCCGCCTTGTAGTGCCGGTGGCCTTCGCGGTCGGTCGTGTAGGGCAAGGTGCAGTCGGGCCTCGCGGCGCTCGCGCTCCCCTTGCTCGCGGACTTCTTCGCCGACGCCGCCGCGACCGGCCTCGGCGCGTCACCGGCGTCCGCCGCGGCCGCGGCGACCGCGGCCTCGTCGGCGGACCCCGCGGGAGCCGCGGCCGTGGGAGGCGCGGCGGACGCCGAGGCGAGCGCGCCGCTCGCGGCGGAGCGGAGCTCGCCGTCGGTCGCGGCCGCCCGCCCGCGAGAGACGAACCGGATCGTCGAGATCAAGAAGACGATCGACAGCACCGCCATCCCCGCGAGGATCGGCAGCAGCACCGGGACGAACGGCCTCCGCGCCTGCTCCGGCATCACCACGGTGTGCGGCGACGCCGGCAGATCGCGCGACATCGTCGCCCGGGTCGACGTCGCGCGCGTGAGCACGTCGAGCACCGCCTTCGCCTCGGGCTCGAGCGACGCGGCCTCCAGCTCGGGCGTGGACTGGCGGAGGTACGAGGCGCGCAGCGCGAGCTCGGCCGGGGCCAGCTCGCGCACGAGCCGGCCGACCTCCTCGCGCGACGCGGCCGGCGCGACGGACGCGACAAGCGCGGCCATCTCGGCCGCCGTCGCGAAGCGCGCGGTCGGCTCCTGCGCGAGCGCGCGCGACACGAGCGCGTCGAGGCCCTCCGGCAGACGCTCGCCGCGCGCGAGGCTCGGCGCCACGGTCATCCCGCGCGTGACGAGGAGGACGAGCGCCGCGTCGGTCGGCGCGTTGAAGAGGCGATCGCCGACGAGCGCCTCCCAGAGCACCACGCCCGCCGCGTAGATGTCGGTCCTGCGGTCGACCCCCTCGCCGAACATCTGCTCCGGCGCCATGTAGCCGACCTTGCCGCGGATCTCGCCGGTCTGCGTCTGGTAGCTCCGCCCCGTCGCCTTCGCGACGCCGAAGTCCACGACCCGCGCGATGCCGTCGACGCCGACGAGGACGTTCTGCGGGGAGACGTCGCGGTGCACCACCCCGAGCGGTCGGCCGTGCTCGTCGACGAGCTCGTGCGCGGCGTGGAGCCCGTCGAGGAGGTCACGGGCGATCGTCGCGATGACCTGGACGGGCAGCTTCACGCCGCGCTCCTTCGCCGCGCGGAGGAGCACCGAGAGCGAGACCCCCTCGACGTACTCCATCACGATGAGGAGCTTCGTCTCCGACTGGACGATGTCGAGCGTCGGCACCACGTTGGGGTGGCGGATCCGCGCCGTGAGGTGCGCCTCGTCGACGAACATCGCGCGGAAGCTCGGATCCTTCGCGAGCTGCGGGTGCATGCTCTTGATCGCGACGGTCCGCGCGAAGCCGAGCGCGCCTCGCTGGCGACCGAAGTACACCGTGGCCATTCCGCCGGTCGCGAGCTCGCCGAGGAGCTCATAGCGCTCGACAGATGTGTTACCGCCGCCGATCACGTGCCCGGAATCATACGCGAAAGCGACGCCGTCGTCAGCGCGACGAGGCCCTCCCGGGCGCCCGGCCCCCGCGCCTCGACGCGATTTCAGAATCGCGGGGTGGACCGACGGGGCCGGGGCTCCCACGCGCGAGGACGGCGCGCGGACGGGCGCCGCTCCGGCCCTCGTTCGCACGACGCGAGAAGAATCCGAGCCCGCGCGTTAACGAAGCGCGCGCCCGCGGGTACGAAGAGACGTGATGCTTCCTTTGCGCCTCGTCGCCTCGGCGAGGACCTTTCTCCTCCTCTTCTTCTTCGTCGCCGCGCTGCTCGGCGGAGCGCGGGCGGCACGCGCCGACGACGGCGCCGTCCTCCTGCGGGTCCTCGGCGACGAGCTCCCGCGCGAACGCCTGCGCGATCGCCTCGCCGACGAGCTCGGCAGGCCCGTGGCGCTCTCCGGACCGGAGGACACGGGCCGAGAGGCGCCGGCGGGCGGCGTCGTGACGGTCACCTACCGCCGGTCGAGCCGCGAGCTCGCGGTCACGTGGGACGGGCCGAAGCGCGGAACGGTGAGCCGCGTCGTCTCGGCGCCGCCCGACGTGGACGGCGTCGTGCGCGACGCGGCCATGCTCGCCGGCAACCTCGCGCGCGACGAGGCCGACGAGCTCTACGCTCCGCCGCCGCTCCCCGCCGCGAACGACGAGGCGACGCCCGCGCCGCCTCGGCCCGCGCCGCCTCCGCCCGAGGCGTCCGCCCCCGCCCCGCGCGAGACGCGCGCGTCGAAGGACCAGGACGACGTCACGGCCGGCCTCTTCTACCCCCTCGCCACGAACATGGCGCGGCCGTGGGCGCGCACGCGCTTCGACCTGAACCTCCTCCACGGACGCGTCGGTCAGCTCGACGGCTTCCAGCTCGGCGGCGTCAACGTCGTCGCGCGCGCCGGAGGGCGCGGCACCGGCGACGTGAACGGCATCCAGCTCGCGACCCTCGCGAACGTCGCGACGGGCCAGGTCGGCGGGCTCCAGCTCGCCTCGGCCGTCAACGTGGCCGGCGCGGGGCTCGAGGGCTGGCAGACGGCGCTGGCGGTGAACCGCGCGGGCGGCGACGTCACGGGCGTCCAGACCGCGCTCGGCCTCAACACGACCTCGGGGAGGATGACCGGCCTCCAGCTCGCGAGCCTCAACGTCGCCGGCGACGTCGCCGGGGCGCAGATCGGCGTCATCAACGTCGGACGCAACGTGAGCGGGGCGATGATCGGCCTCGTCAACGTCGCCGACGACGTCGACGGCGTGCCGATCGGGCTCGCGAGCGTGAGCAAGTCGGGCGGGGTGCACCCGCAGGCGTGGACGTCGACCGCGACCTACGCGAACCTCGGGATCAAGCTCGCGACGAAGCACACCTACACGATGCCGTCCGCGCACTACCACCGCGCGTACGATCGCGACTTCGCCGGCGCGGGCTTCACGATCGGCGGGCACATCCCCCTCCGGGGCGACCGCCTCGGACCGTACGTCGACACCGATCTCTCCTTCGCGTTCCTCTACGCGCCGGAGCGGAGCGCGCAGCGCCTGCCCTCGGGCCTCGTCGACACGTACCACGAGCACCTCGTTCAGCCGCGCGTCCGCGCGATCTTCGGCTGGCGCTTCGTCGAGCACTTCGGCCTCTTCGCCGGCGCGAGCGTGCTGCTCCAGGCGCGCGTCCTGCGCGACGGGGACGAGGCCGTCCTGCGCGTCGGACCGGAGTTTGTGGCGGGGGTCGAGCTGTGATGCTCTTGTCCTCCGCCTTGTCCCGCACGTCCCGCTTCCCCGAGGCCGAGGGCGCGAGCTCGCTCGAGCAGCGGCTCGCACGGCGCGAGACGACGGCGGTGGTCGACGCGTACCGCGCTCACCACGGTCACGTGCGCGCGTTCGCGCAGCGGCTCGTCGGCGACGCCATGATCGCGGAGGACCTCGTCCACGAGGTCTTCGTCGCGCTCCCCGACTCGATGCGCCGCTTCGAAGGCCAGTGCAGCCTGCGCACCTGGCTCGTCGCGATCGCGGCGCGGCAGGCGCAGCGTCACGTGCGCGCCGCCCTCCGCCGCCGCGCCGCGGAGACGCGGCTCGCGCTCGAGCCGAAGACCGAGCCGGCGCGCCCCGACGAGACCGCCGAGCGCGCCGAGCTCGCCGCGCTCCTCACGCGCGCGCTCGACGCCTTGCCGGTCGATCAGCGCGTCGCGTTCGTGCTGTGCGAGGTCGAGGAGCGCACGAGCGTCGAGGTCGCCTCGATGCTCGACGAGAACGACGGGACGATCCGCGCGCGCGTGCTCCTCGCCAAGAAGAAGCTGCGCTCGGAGCTCGAGCGCCTGCACCGGACGCCGCGCGGCGCGACGGACGCCGCGGCGAAATCAGGAGATCGCACGTGAGCGGCGACGAGCTCCTCGCCCGCGCGACGCGCGCGTTGCGCGACGCGACCGAGCCCGATCCGGAGCTCGACGCGGAGGCGGGCGTGGCCGCGACGACGCTCGCGCGCGTCGAGCGATCCACGCGCGGGCGCCGGACGTCGTCGGCGCGCCGGCGGGCCTACGCGCGCTGGATCGTGACGCCTCTGGCCGCGTCGTTCGTCGTCTTCGCGGCGTGGGCGAGCGCCTCGGGCCGGCTCGCGCAGTGGGTGGGTGCGCGCGCGCACGACGAGGCCGAGCGGGCCGCCGGCGAGGCGCCGACGGACGATCCTCCGCGGGCGCCGGCGCGCGCGACGACCGCGACGCCTGAGATCCCGGAGCCGTCCGCCGACGACGCGCCGTCCGCCGACGACGCGACGCCCGACGCGGCCGCGCCGTCCGCCGACGACGCGACGCCGGCGCCGGCGCCGTCCGCCGCGACGAGCCCGAAGCGGCCGCCGGCCGGCGCGGACGCCGACGCCCTCTACCGCGACGCGCACGACGCGCACTTCGTCCGGCGCGATCCCGCCGCCGCGCTCGCGGCCTGGGATCGCTACCTCGCGGCCGCCGGACCGAGCGGGCGCTTCGCGCTCGAGGCCCGCTACAACCGAGCCCTCGCGCTCGTCCGCCTCGGGCGACGCGACGAGGCGGCCGCCGCCCTTCGACCGTTCGCCGGCGGCGAGTACGGCGGCTACCGCCGCGACGAGGCGGCTCGCCTGCTCCGATCGCTCGAGTAGCCCTCTCCGACGTCGCTCGCTCTCCTTCGTCCCGTCGTCGTCGTTCGGTCGCGCCCGCGCGCCCGCGCGGCGTGATCCGTCCGTCTCTTCACTTCACGTCTTCACGGAGGTCCCTGATGTCGCTCACGCCGCGCTCCCTCGCCGCCCTCGCCCTCGTGTCCGCGCTCGCCGCCTGCGAGTGGAAGGTCGTCGATCACCGCTACGACGACGCGCGCCTCCCGGCCGAGGGCGGCGCGACCGCGCCGGCGTGCGGGCGCGCGGGCGAGACCTGCGAGGCCGGCGGCGCCGGCGCGGACTCGTGCGCGGCCGTCGTGGATCGCTGGAAGGAGCTGCTCGTCATCCATCGCAGCGTCCTCATGGATCGCCGCGCCCGGAACGACGTCGACGACGCGCCCTGGAGCTTCCGCGCCCGCCTCGAGGACCTCGCCGGAGACCGCGACGGCGCGCGGGCGTTCGCGCACGCGTGGCTCGACCAGTGGAGGACGGTGACCTCGGTGGGCCCCGATCGCGCGCCGGTCACGCCGCGGCCCGGGGTCGGCCCGGTCCTCGTCGAGCCGTGGCTGGCGAGCTCGGGCGGCGAGCTCGCCGGCGCGCCGTTCCGGCTGATCGCCGTCGTCAACCGGCCCGACCTCCGCCAGCGCGCCGACGCCTGCGGCGGCTCCGCCGGCGAGCTCCGCTTCGTCTACTCCGCGACCGATCCGATCACCGATCAGGCCATCCCGATGACGATCATCGTCGAGATCCCCTACCCGGCGACGCGGACCGCGCGCGAGTGGATCGACGCCTGGCACGCCCTGGCGTCGAAGCCGTTCGGCCCCGAGTACAACGACGCGCTCGCCGCGCTGACCGAGGAGGTGACGAAGGGCTCGCCCGCCGGCTCGTGGCTCGTGCGCACCAACGAGATCGCGCTCGGCGAGCCCGACGCGCTCCCGTGGGAGATGCGCGAGTTCGCGCTCCAGACCGACGCGCACGGCGGCAGGCGGCTCGCCCAGATCCCGATGGCGACGACGCCGCGGATCGAGCTCGATCGCAGCGCGTCGCTCGACTCGTGGGCGGAGGAGAACGAGGCGCGCATCCTCGACGGCTCCTACGTGCTGCCCGGCGGCTTCCAGGCGGGCGCCGCGCCGATCGCCAGCTCGTCCTTCCGCTGGTCCTCGCGGAGCCTCGATCCGCGGCTGCGCGCGGCGCTCGGCATGGCGACCTGCAACGGCTGCCACGGCGGCGAGCGCGTCGCCGAGACGTCGCTCCCGTTCCAACACATCGCCGCGGCCGACCAGCCCACCGCGTACTACGGCTCGCCGCGCGACGGCGAGACGCGGCTGTCGCGCTGGCTCCACGATCCGTCGGGCAACGACGACGAGCTCGCGCGACGTGAACGCTCGATGGCGCGCGCCCTCTGCAGCACGTGCGCCCCCGAGGCGCCCGGCGGCTACTCCGTCCCGACGACCGGCGCGCGGTGAGCGCGCCGGCGCTCCCGCGCGCTGTGCCGCGAGGTAGCGCGAGGTATGGAGAAGAGCGCGCGCCGCGAGGGTGCCCGAAGCACATTTTTCGCGTGGTGTTGGACGCACCGCGTTGCGGAAGTCCTCTATACTGCGCGAGCTGGTGCACGGTCTGTCCGACGACTTCGATCTGCAACCGGGCCGGATCCTCGGGCCCTACGAGTTGCTCGTGCCCGTCGGCTCCGGTGGGATGGCCCATGTCTGGGCCGCCCGACATCGCGGCGCGGGCGCCGTCTTCGCTTTGAAGATGCTCCTGCCCCACCTCGCGGAGAACGCCGCCTTCCGCGAGATGTTCTTCGACGAGGCGCGGATCGCCTCGCGCATCCGCCACGAGAACGTGGCGCGCACCTTCGAGCTCGTCGATCTCGACGGCGTCCTCACGCTCGTCATGGAGTGGGTCGACGGGAGCTCGATGGTGCGCATGCTGCGCCCCGGCGCCGAGGACCACGACGACGCCCCCCGCGTCGCGCTCCCGATCCGGCACGCGGTGAAGATCCTGGCGGAGACGTGCGCGGGGCTCCACGCGGCGCACGAGCTCGTCGGCGACGACGGCCGACCGCTCGCGGTCGTGCACCGCGACGTGTCCCCGCACAACGTCCTCCTCACGCTCGACGGCCGCGTGAAGGTGACCGACTTCGGCGTCGCCAAGGCGATCGGCAAGAGCCACATGACGATCGCCGGGCAGGTCAAGGGCAAGCTCGCGTACATGTCGCCCGAGCAGCTCGTCGGCGGCGGCGTCGATCGTCGGAGCGACATCTTCGCGCTCGGCTCGGTCCTCTACGAGGCGACCACCGGCGAGCGGCCCTTTCAAGGCGAGCACGATCCGCAGGTCATGGCGGCGATCGTCATGGGGAGCTTCGCCCCGCCGAGCGAGATCGTGCGCGGCTACCCGCGAGACCTCGAGGCGATCCTCGTGCGCGCGCTCTCCACCGAGCCCGGCGCGCGGTACGCGACGGCGCTCGCGCTCAAGCAGGCGCTCGAAGCGTGGCTCGCGACCAGCGGACCGCCGATCGGCGCCCCGCAGATCTCGGCGCTGCTCCAGGAGCGCTGCGGGCAGGAGCTCGGCGCGCGCGTGAGCGTCCTGACGATCACGCAGCCGGCGGCGCCCGCCGCCGCGTCGGGCCCGCACCTGCGCGTCGAGAGCGGCGGCGCCATGGAGATCGATCGCCGCACGCCGACCCCTCGCACGGCGAGATCGAACGGCGTCGGCCTGCTCGGCGCGTTCTTCGCGGTGCTCGTCGGCGTGGTGCTCGGCCTCGGCGTCCTGCTCTACGTGCGGAACGCGCGGAGGGAGCGGCGCGCCGCCGCAGAGATGGCGACGCTCGACGCGACCGCGACCACGATCGCGTCTTCGCTCGCCGAGGCCGACGCCGCGCCCGCCGCGACCGACGTGGGCTCGACGTCCGACGCGGCCCTCGCCGTCGCTCCCGACGAGCCGCCCGCGGCCCCCGACACCGTGACGCTCCTCGTCCCCGCGGGCGCGCGCCTGTCGGTCGACGGGCGCGCGCTGCCCGAGGGCGTCACGAGCGTGCCGCGCCCGGACGCCGGCGTCGTCAGCGTGCTCGTCACCGCCGACGGACACGAAGACGCGATCGTCGACGTGAAGCCCTCGTCCGCGGGCGAGATCGACGTCGCGATGACGCCGAGGCCGAAGCCGCGGCCCCGGAGCAGCGCGCCGAAGCCCGATCCCGACCCGACGGTGGCGATGCCGCCGAACCCGTACGACTGACGCGGACGCGCGCGCCGGCATCGCGTACGATGCTCGTCGAAGGCTCCCGGCATGAACTACCTCTACGGCGACTCCACGACGTCGACGCTGAAGTCCAACTTCCTCGAGTTCCTTCGCGACGCGATCGATTTCTCGGTCTTCGTGCTCCAGGCGGACGCGCGGATGAAGGAAGGTCGCGTCCGCATACGCGCGCTCGGCGAGCAGAGCGACGCCGAGAGCGCCCGGCTCGAGCGCTTCGTCACGTCGGTCTCGCGCGCCGTCCACGAAGGCGACAAGGGAGAGCCCGGCTCGCCGACCGCGCTGTGCGGCGAGCGCCTCGCCAGCCTCATCGTCGACGCCCACCGCGTGAGCGTCGACGGGATCCGCCACGACCTCTCCGAGGCGATCGCGCGGATCGAGGCCGAGGAGGCCGCGGGGCGCGACGCGTGCGTGAAGGCGCTCGGCGAGCTCTTGGCTCCTCACGACCCGCCGGACGCGTCGACGGTGCTGCGCCTCGGCCTCCTCGACTCGGGACGCTACGACGCGACGCTCGAGGGCAAGGCGGAGCCCGCGCTCGCGTGGACGCTCGAGGTCGGCGTACCGGACTCCCACGCCTGGTCGTCGCCGATGCGCGTCGAGCGGCTCCTGCCGCACCTCGAGATCCGCGCCCCGCAGCTCGCGGGGTGGATCAGCAAGGAGGTCAAGGTCCGCCCGCTGCGCATCGAGCGCTACGTCGTGACGCAGCTCGTCGACGACAACGCCACGGTGCGCGTCGAGCTCCGGACCGAGCCGACGTCGGGCGTCGGCTTCGACTTCGAGGTCGATCCCGACGAGGGCGCGGTCACCAAGGCGCAGCGCGTCGGCCCCGCGGACGATCAGTCCGTCGGCTCCTTCGACCTGCAGGTCGAGGACGTGCCGCTCGTCGTCGAGCTCGCGCAGAAGCTCCGCGAGAGCCTCGACGGGCTCGAGCGACGCCCGAACGTCGCGGCGACCTTCGACGGCGCCGAGTTCCGCGCGCTCCCGACGTTCGTCGACTTCGTCGAGCGGCTGGTCGCCGTGATGGCCCCGATCTGCCAGGAGATCTCCGCGCGCTCGCTCACGCCCAACGAGCTCGTGATCCGGCGGCTCCTCTCGAACGATCGCCGCGAGGAGATCTTCGTCGCGAAGGCGACGCTGCGCGACAAGCTCGCGGTGCTCCCCGCCGAGTCGCGCGCGCTGTTCGCGCCGCTCGGCCTCGACGCCGTCGAGAAGGCGAAGCCGTCCGCGCCGCCGAGCGACCGCCCGCCGGTGCGCTCGGAGCTCCCGCCGTCGGCGCCTCCGCCGCCGATCCCGAAGCCGCTCGCGCCCGTCGCCCCGAAGGCGCCGTCCGTGAAGACGCTCAAGAGCACGCCGCCGCCGAGCCTGGGCAATCGCACGCTCAAGCCGCCGACCGCGGTGCCGCCGCCGAAGAACCCGCCCGCGTCCACGCCGCCGCCGCCCCCGGCGAGGCGCGCTGTGTCCGACGCTCCCCAGGTCGAGGTCGTCGAGGAGGTCGAGATGTCGTCCGACGCCCTGCTCGACGCGATCCCGGAGTCGACGAAGGGCATCGTCGAGAAGCGCGAGGGGCAGCCCCGCAACGAGGCGCTCCTCGCGGCGCTGAAGAAGATCATGACGCTGTCGAAGAACGGCCGCGCCGTCGAGGCCTACCAGGAGTACGCGAGCCTCTTCGCGAGCGACGCGTTCGCCGACTACCGCCCGGACGAGCAGCGGCAAGCGCTCAAGCTGATGGTCCTCGCCAAGACGCATCCGCCGGACAAGGACGCCGTCGCGTCCGCTCACAGGGCCGCGCTCACCCGGCTCAAGGCGCTCGTCGAGCGCGCCGACGAGCCCGATCCGGGCGACCAGGAGCTCCTCGGCGTCACGTACGCCTTCCTCGGCGACGAGAAGGCCGCGAGCGCCGCCTTCCAGGCGGGCCTCGACGTCGAGCGCGCGAAGAACCCGCAGTCGGACCTCATCGCCACGTTGATGCGCCGCGTGAGCCAGCTCTGACCTGGACGCGGTCGCCGACGAGCGCGCCCGCGTCGAGCGCCGACGGCCTCGCGGCGATCGCCGGCTGCCGGGCGAGGGCAACAGGCGGCACCGATGCGCGACCAGGTGCGTCGAGATGCGCAAATCGCCCTGGTTTGACGCGAGAATTTGGACCTCCTATGCTCCGGTGCGGCGGGCGTGACGAACTGGAATGATCGCTTGGCAGCGGTGCTCGCCGGCGCGCTCCTGGCGCTCGCCGGCGCGACGGCCGCGTGCTCGACGAGCAAGCCGCCCGGCGCCGACTTTGGCGGCGGCGGGACGGACACCGGTCCGCCGGGATCGGGCGCGTCGGACGACGCTTCGGACGACGCGGGCGCCGAAGACGCCGGCGCGCCCGACGCGCCCCCCGACGCCGGCGACGCGGCGTGCCTCGGTGACGATCTCGAGCCCGACGACGCGGGCACGAAGGCGATCGACTGCCCGGAGACGGGCCCGTGCTCCGAGGCGTGCGCGCGCGTCGTCTCTCACTACAGGCCGGGCGTCGCCCAGTACGCGGCGCGCTGCGCCGCCGCGCTGCCGTCGTGCGAGTCCCCGTTCGACATGATCCCTTGCGTCGACCAGGCGGTCGCGCGCGCGTGCTCCGAGCCGACGTCGTCCGCGTACTGCAAGGCGCTGGTGAGCGCGTGCGACCCGGACGCCGGCGGCCCGATGAGCGGGATCAGCGAGCAAGGCTGCGTGATGCTCGCGAACGGTCTCGGCGCCGCCGGGCGCGCGACGTTCAAGGCTTGCCTCGACGACAAGATCGCGAGCGGCACCTGCGCCCAGGAGGTCGTCGCGTGCGCCGACGAGATCCGGCGATGACGCGCTCGCGTCACGGCTCGGCCCACGCGCGCTCCTCGGGAGCCCTTCCCTTTCGAACCGCGTGCTCCGCACGCCCGGGGGCACCTCGCCTCCCCGGAACGCCGAGGAGAGTCGTCGGATGCTGAAGCTCGATCGTCAAGTCCAGCGCGCTCGCTCCAAGATCGCCGCGGCCGTCGTGATGGCCGCGGCCGTCGCCGTCGCCGCCGTCGCTTGCGACGAGGCTCGACCCGACCTCCAGGCCTCGGGCGACGGCGACGCTCCGGGCGCGAGCGCGTGCGCTCACCCGCAAGAGGGCTGCGCGTGCACGGTCGGGGCCGAGGCCCCGTGCGGCTTCGAAGTCAAAGGCGACGAGCACTTCGTCTACTGCGCCCAGGGCGTTCGGACGTGCGCGACGGGCACGTGGGGCGCGTGCGCCCCGGACGGCGAGCGGTCGGTGGTCTCCCGCTCGGTCTCGCTCTCGAGCTCGCCGTCGGGCGTCCAGCTCCAGGCCCTCGGCACCCCGGTCGCCTGCCGGACGCTCGACGGCGGCGTGAGCCCGTGCGGCCCCTACTGCCACGTGACGAGCGACACGCCCGTCGGGTTCGACGCCGGGCCGGGCTTCACCGTCCGGGACGGCGGCCTCATCGTCGCCGGCTGCGGCGACGGCGTCCTCCGCGGCGCCGAAGAGTGCGACGACGGCAACACGACGAGCGGCGACGGCTGCTCGAACTCCTGCGTGCTCGAGATGGGCTACCAGTGCCCCGTCCCCGGCGCGCCCTGCACGACGACGACCTGCGGGAACGGCACGCGCGAGGGCGCCGAGCAGTGCGACGACGGCAACCTCCGCCCGTACGACGGCTGCTCGCCGACGTGCCAGCTCGAGGCGGTGTGCCCGGGCGGCACCTGCGTCGCGGTCTGCGGCGACGGCTTGAAGTTCCCGTCCGAGCAGTGCGACGACGGCAACCTCCGCGACGGCGACGGGTGCTCCTCGACGTGCACGATCGAGACCGGCGCGTCGTGCGTGGTCGAGACCTCGGCGCTCCCGCCGAGCATCAACGTCCCCATCATCTATCGGGACTTCACGCCGAGCACCAACCCGGACTTCGAGAAGTTCTGCTGCGGCGTCACGACGGGCATCGTGCAGAACAACCTCGGCGCCGACGGCAAGCCGGTGTTCCTCGCGACCCGCGGGATGGTGACGAACGCGGCGTCCTTCTACGAGTGGTACCACGACTCGTCGAACAGCCGGATCATCTACGACACGCTCACGCTGACGAAGCAGCCCGACGACTCGTACGTCTTCAGCTCGAACGCGTTCTTCCCGCTCAACGGCAGGGGATACGGCAACTACGGCACGTGGGGACGGAACTTCCACTTCACGAGCGAGCTCCGCTACCCGTTCACCTACCGCGGCGGCGAGGTCCTCGAGTTCCTCGGTGACGACGACGTCTTCGTGTTCATCAACGGGCGGCTCGCCGTCGACATCGGCGGCGTGCACGCCGCCGCGAGCGGGAGCGTCACGTTGAACGCCGCCCGGGCGACCGCGCTCGGGCTCACCGTGGGCGGGACCTACGAGATCGCCGTCTTCCAGGCCGAACGTCGGACGTCGGAGAGCAACTACCGGCTCACGCTCCGCGGCTTCGAGCGCGCGCGCTCGGCGTGCAGCTTCCCGCAGGACAACGTCGTCGTCCGCGATTTCGAGGCCGTGTGTCCGCCCGGGGAGAAGGGCGTCTGGCAGCTCTTCCGCTGGAGGGCCGTCGCGCCGATCAACACCTCGATCGACTTCCGCGCCGGCACGGCCGACACCCAGGCGGCGCTCCCCGCGGCGCCCGATCCCGCGCCCGCGACGGTCGCGATCGGCTCCGCGACCCCGGCGAACAGCCCCGCCCCGGGACCGCCCGGGTGGGCGTCCTACACCGAGGGCGCGCCGCCGGCGCCGGCCCCGGTGTCGAAGCGCCTCCGCGACGAGGCCGGGACGGCGTCGAAGGCGTGGCTGCGCGTCTTCATGACGTTCCATCCGCAGTCGACGACCTCCCCCCGCCTCGACGAGTGGCAGCAGCTCTACTCGTGCCTCCCGAGCGAGTAGCGCGCCACGCAGCGCGAGGCCGCGGCGGGGCGGCCGCGATCCGCGAGCACGGAAAGGTCGCGCTCACCCCCAAACCTTTACGCCGGTCTCCGGGCGCGCGAGACTTGTCTCGTGCGCAAAGAGTTTCTGTCGATCGCGGCGGTGTCCGTTGGCCTCTTCGCCGGGCTCGGGCTGACGATCCCCCTCGCCCGCGGCGACGCGAAGCCCCGGACGATCTCGGTCGACGAGATCAAGGACGGCATGAAGGGCTACGGCCTCACCGTCTTCAAGGGGACGGAGCCCGAGCGCTTCGACGTCGAGGTCGTCGGCGTCCTCAAGAACTTCCGCCCCTCGCAGGAGCTGATCCTCGTCAAGACGCCGCACCCGCGCCTCAACGTGACGAAGAACGTGCGCGGCATGAGCGGCAGCCCGATCTACCTCGACGGCCGCCTCGCCGGCGCCTACGCCTACAGCTGGGCGTCGTTCCAGGTCGAGCCGGTGGCGGGCGTCACGCCGATCGCGCCGATGCTCACGGAGATGCGCCGGCCCATCCCCCCGGGCTTCTGGCCGCTCGAGGGAGGCGCGCCGCTCCCCGGCGGGGCGAAGGGCGCCGCGCCGAAGCGCGCCGCGAACGGGGCCCCCGGCAGCGGGACGACGGCGTTCGACGGGGCCCCCGGCACGTACGACGTCGAGGCCCACGCGAACCAGGTCGCGACGCGCCTCTCCGCCGGGCTCGATCCGGCGCGCCCGGTCGTCCCGACCGCCACGCCGCTCATGCTCGCCGGGATGAGCGATCGTTCGATCGCGCTCGTGCGGAAGCTGTTCGCGCCGATGGGCCTCGAGCCCGTTCAGGCCGGCTCGGGCGGCGGGGGGAAGGACGATCCGAGCGCGCCGAAGCACTACGTCGACGGCGGCGGCGTCGGCGTGCAGATGGCGCGCGGCGACGTGTCGTTCATGGGCCTCGGGACGGTCACGCACGTCGAGGGGACGAAGCTCTGCGGCTTCGGCCACCCGATGATGGAGGCCGGCGTCACCGCGCTCCCGACCGCGATCGGGCGCGTCCACTGGATCTTCGCCAGCGACCAGCACTCGTCGAAGATCGGCGAGTCCGCCCGCGCGCTCGGCGCGCTCGTGCAGGACCGGCAGAGCGCCATCGTCGTCGACGAGACCAAGAGCGCCCCCGTGTTCCCGCTCGTCGCCGAGATCCGCGGCGCCGAGGGGATCCCGAAGAAGAGCTGGAACGTCGAGATCGCCGAGGAGCGCTTCATGAGCTCCGGGCTGGTCGCCTCCGTGCTCGGTTCGATCATCGACGCGTCCGTCTCCGAGCGCCGCGACGTGACGTGGAAGCTGAAGTCGAAGCTGACCGTCCGCGGGCACGGGACGATCGAGCTCGAGGACTTCGGCGTCGCCACCGGCGGGATGCCCGACGCCGGCGAGCTCGCGCACTCGAAGATCGCGCGCGCCGTCGGCGAGGTGCTGAACAACCCGTGGGAGCTCACCCACGTCGAGAAGCTCGAGACCACCCTCTTCGTCGACTACACGCGCGACCTCTGGAAGCTGCGCGGCCTCGACGTGCTCGACCCGGTCGTCGACGCCGGACAGTCCGCGCGCGTGCGCGTGCACCTCGTGCCCTACGCCGGGCCCGAGACGACGAAGGTCCTCGAGATCCAGATGCCCGCCGAGCTCGCGGGCCGCGACGTCGAGCTCGAGGTCGTCCCCGGCTACCAGGTGGTGCCGGACCTCGCGGCGCCGCAGAGCCTCGCCGATCTCCTGTCGAACTCGGCGCGCCAGAGCGTGACGCCGCGGAGCCTCGTGCTCCAGTTCCGCGCCCGCGCGCAGGGCGTCGCCTACAAGGGCCACGTCGCCGACCGGCTGCCCGCGTTCGCGCTCGACGCGCTCCGGCCCTCGAGCACCGACGTCGCGCCGGACGCGTTCCCGTCGTACACGCGCACGGTCGCCCTGCTCGATCGCTACGTCGAAGGCTCCGACCGCGCGAAGGTCAAGGTCCGCCCGATCGTCCGCTGACGGCGGGCCAAGCTTTCGGATCGCGCGCCGCGGCGCGCGCGCGACCGCCACGAACAGGCCCACTCGCTCGAGTTGATATAGGATCTCATCATGCACGCGATCCGCCGGATCGGTCCTTCCTCGCTCCTCTCCTTCGCTCGCTCCACGCTCGTCGCCGGGCTCGCGCTCGCGCCGCTCTCCTTCGCCGGCGACGCCGGCGCCGTCGGCACCCGCACCTTCGTCCTCGACTCGCTGGAGAAGATGACCGGCGGCGACCTCAAGGGCGTCTCGGTGAGCTCCGACGGCACGGTGCGCGCCGGGTTCACGCTCGGCAGCGCCCCCGTCCCCGACGCGACCACGGTCTTCGCCGCGACGCCGCTCTCCGACGGCTCGACCCTGATCGGCACGAGCCCCAGCGGGAAGGTCTACAAGGCGACCGGCGACGCGATCACGCTCTTCGCCGACACCGGCGCGCTCGCGGTGACGTCGATCGTCCAGGCCAAGAACGGGACGATCTACGCCGCGACGATCCCGGACGGGAAGGTCTTCAAGCTTTCGCAGGGCAAGGCCGACGTCTTCGCGACGCTGCCCGACGCGAGCCATGTCTGGGCGCTCGTCCTCGACAAGAACGGCACCGGCCTCTTCGCCGCGACCGGGCCCGAGGGCAAGGTGTTCCGCGTCGAGCCCAACGGCTCGAGCTCGGTGTACTTCCGGAGCACCGAGGCGCACCTGGTCTCGCTCGCCCTGGCCGACAACGGCGATCTCTACGCAGGCTCGAGCGGCAAGGGGCAGCTCTACAAGATCACCGGCCCGGGCCGCGCGACCGTCCTCGGCGACATGCCCGGCGAGGAGGTCAAGGCCATCGCCGTCGGCAAGGGCAACGTGGTGTGGGTGATCTCGAACGAGTACGGCGAGCCGCCCGAGCCGCCGAAGCGCTCGGCCGCCGCCGGGCGCATCCCCGCGGGCCCGAGCGCGGCGCCGAAGGGCAAGCCCGGCAAGGGGCAGCTCCACCGCTTCGACGCGCAGGGGCGCATGGAGCGGATGATGAAGCACGACGACACGCACTACATGTCGCTCGCGCTCGACGAGAAGGGCACACCCTACGTCGGCACCGGCGCCGAGGGGCGCGTCTACACGGTCGACGACGCCCACGCCGTCGCGATCGCCGCCGACACCGACGAGCGCCAGGTCGGCGCGCTGCACGTGAGCGGCGGCAAGGGGTTCGTCGCGACGAGCGATCCGCCGGTGCTCCGCCGCATCCTCGGCCGCGGCGGCCCCGACGCCGTCTGGACGAGCAAGGTCCTCGACGCGACGCTGCGCGCCCGCTTCGGCACGCTGTCGTGGCGCGCGACGGGCGCGGTCGAGCTCTCGTTCCGCACCGGCGGCACCGGCGTCCCGGACGCGACCTGGAGCGGGTGGAGCAACCCCCTCACGACGGCGGGCCCGATCAACGCGACCGCCCGCTACGTCCAGGTCCGCGCGCGCTTCTCGCGCGATCCGAACGCGACCCTCTCCGAGGTGACGATCCCGTTCGTCACCGACAACGTCCGGCCGGTCATCACCGAGGTGAGCGCCACGACCAAGGCGGGTCCGACGAAGGAGCCCGTGAAGGAGGTCCCCGCGAGCGGCGGCGAGCCGCCGAAGCGCGACTCGGTCGTGAAGGTCACGTGGAAGGTCGACAACCCCGACGCCGATCCGCTCCGCTACCGCGTCGCGTTCAAGCGCGAGGGGCAGACCCAGTGGCGCGACGCGATCAAGGCGGACGAGGTCCACACCAAGGCCGAACTCGACTGGGAGACCGCCGCGCTCCCGGAGGGCAAGTACCGGGTGCGCGTCGAGGCGAGCGACGAGCCGGCGAACCCGCCGGACCAGGTCCTCAAGCACGCGCTCGAGTCCGACACCGTCCTCGTCGACAACACGCCCCCGCGCATCGACTCGCTCACGCTCGCGGGGCGCCGCCTGCGGGCGCGCGTCGTCGACGGGACCTCCCCGATCGCTCGCGTGGAGATCGCGATCGACGGCAAGCCCGAGTGGCGCCCGCTCGCGCCCGCCGACGGGGTGTTCGACACGACCGACGAGAGCGTCGACAGCGACGTGTCCGCCGTCGTCCCTCCGGGGTCGCACATCGTCGTGGTGCGCGCGTTCGACGCGGCGGGCAACGCGGTCTCGAGAGACATCGAGGCCCGCTAGGCCTGACATCCGTGTCATGGTCTCGCGCCTGCGGCGCCCGCTCCCCGGCGCGGCCTCCCCGCCGTCGGCGCTCGTTCTCCTCGATAATTTGGGCCATTTCTGGCGATCCCGTGTCGGATGGAGTCCGAGCTCCGCGCCGCCGAGGGGGCAGGCTCGCGCGGGCACGGCGCGTGGATCCTTACGTGACGGCCCTCGTCGGCGTACGCTTCCTCCTCTCGGACGTCGTTTTTCCCGCGCGCACCGCGCGGGTTCGAGCAGCGACTCGGCAACCTCTTGCGTAGCACCCTCCTTCACTTCGCTCGTCGCTTCTCCCCGCTCGTGCTCTCCGGCGGGCTCGTGCTCGGCGCGTGCGGGCGCAGCGCGGAGAGGGCGAGCTCGTTCACCGCGGGCGAGGCCGGGGACGAGGACAGCGCCCCCGGCGCGGGGAACACCACGTTCAACCCGAGCGACGCGGGCTCCACGGACAAGGAGGCGCACCGCGGCCTCTGCGGCGTCGTCACGGGCACCTGCTCGCCGGACGACGACGGGACGTACACGCGCGCCGCCGGCGCGGTCGCCTGCGCGACGCCCCCCCACGACGGAACGGACGACGACGACGACGCCCTGGGCTGCCGGATCGCGAAGGAGAACGGAGCGGTCGTGCCGAAGTGCGACGCCGCCGATCCGCGCGGCGTCGACGGCGTGTCGTGCTCGCGCGGGTCGGACTGCGCCCCCGGCTTCGACTGCGTCGAGGGAGAGAAGAGCGCCGTCTGCCGCCGCTACTGCTGCGCGGGCTCGTGCGCGAGCCAGTCGTCGCAGAACGGCGGCCCGACGTTCTGCGACATCGGCAAGCTGGTCGATCCGAGCCTCGCGCAGCACATCGCGCCCGTCTGCATGCCGATCAAGACGTGCAAGCTCCTCCGCGAGGACGAGTGCGGGGACAAGGAGACGTGCGCCGTCGTCAACGACAAGGGCGACACCGGCTGCGTCCCGACCGGCAACGCCAAGGCCGGCGCGCTCTGCAACGAGGACCACTGCGACCGCGGCCTGACCTGCCTCGGCAGCCCGGGCGACCGGCGCTGCTACAAGCTGTGCCGCGTCGAGGGCATGGACTGCGGGCCCACGCAGACGTGCACGACCGGCTCGGTCTTCCAGGACACGACGTTCGGCGTCTGCAAGTGAGTCGGGCCGGCGCGGGGCTGGCCCTCGGGCCGGCGCGGGCTGGCCCGGGCCGGCCGTGACGCGCGACAACCGCGCGAGATCGCGCGGGGGGCGGAGGGCACGGCGGTTGCTGTCGGCCTTCCCGTGGACGAGACGGACATCACGGCACGATCGATCGCCGAGCTCCTCGCGATGGTGCTCCGGACGCCCGAGCCGATGCGCGATCTCCTCGAGCGCGCGGGCGGCATCGAAGCGCTCGCGCGCTCGGAGGCGTTCGAGATCGCGGCGCACCTCGAGGGCAGGGACCTCGACGCGCTCGATCGACGCCGCGCCGCGCTCCCCGGCCGCGCGGCGATGAGCAAGGCTCGCGCGGTCGCGGCGGCGTTCGAGCTCGGACGCCGCCTCGAGCGGGCGCGCGCCCGACCGCCGGAGAAGCTCACGTCGGCGGCCGCGGTGGCCGCGTGGGCCCAGCCGCGCATCGGCGCGCTCGCCCACGAGGAGCTGTGGATGCTCGCGCTCGACGGGCGCGGCCACCTCCGCGCCGCGCGCTGCGTGGCCCGCGGCGGGCTCCACGGCGCCGCCGTCCGCGCGGCCGATCCGATCCGCGCCGCCCTCCGCGCCGACGCGAGCGCGTTCGTGCTCGTCCACAACCACCCGAGCGGCGATCCGACCCCGAGCCGGGAGGACGCCCGACTCACGGCCGACCTCGCGGCGGCCGCGCGGGTCGCCGGCGTCACGTTGCTCGACCACGTCGTCGTCGCGCGCGGCGGCTTCGCGTGCGTCCCGACGCTCGCGACCGAGACCGCGGGCGCGCGCGAAGGCGGCGGGCGCGACGACGCGTCCGCCGCCGGGGTGGAGGCGCGCGCGGCGCGCCGCGGCGGACCGCCGATCCGAGGCCGCGCGTTGAGCCTCGCGAGCGCGACGAAGGTGGAGCCGCCGGCGGCGCCGCGCGGGTCAGCACCGTGACGGAGAGCGGCGAGGCCGGCGAGGACCTCACGCTGCGCCTGCCTCGCCTCGACCCGCGCCCGGCGACGCGCGTTTTCCGACGCCCGACGAGACAGCGCCCGACGAGCCGAGAGGAGGAGCCGACGCCCGACGAGCCGGCGCCCGACGAGAGGAGGAGCCCGGAGGGTCGGCGAAAAAAAGTGGGACGGATGTCGCCGCGGCTCCGGAATCTCGTCCGGAGGCTTCTTCGATGCAACTACGCCACGGATTCTTCTACTTCTTCGCCGCCCTCGTCGTCGGCGGCTGCACCGTCACGTCGTCGGAGCCGGGGTCCGGCGCCCCCGCGGCCGAGACGGGCCGCTGCAAGAACGCGTGCGACAAGATGAAGTTCTTCAAGTGCAGCTCGGCGGCCGCGCAGGCCGCCTGCTACGCCGATTGCGACTCGGCGAGCGCGTCGCAGATCGAGGTCTTCATCGGGTGCGCGGAGAGCTCGATCTGCGATCCGGCGTGTCGAACGTCGATCCAGCCGGAGGAGCGCGGCCAGGCCGGGGGCGGCGGCGCCAGCGCGGCGACCTGCGAGACGGCGTGCGACAAGCTCGTGAGCTGCAGCCTCATCCCGGTCGGCGCGAAGGCGCAGTGCAACGCGGAGTGCTCGACGAAGGGCTACCAGTACCAGATCGACTGCGTGAACAACACGGCGTGTGGCGAGATCGTCTCGACCTGCGGCGGCGAGTCGAGCGGCGTGGTGGTCGACGAGGACGACGACGACGACGACGAGGCCGATCGGATCGCCGCGTGCTTCGACGAGTGTGACTCGATCAATTTCTTCGACTGCGCCCCCGTCGAGCTGCACGGCGAGTGTCGCGACAGGTGCACGAGCGCGAGCGCGACCAAGCGCGAAGCGTTCACGTCCTGCTCGAAGAGCAGCGGCGTCAAGTGCGAGAACAAAGCGGGCTGCCTCGAAGCGTTCCTGAATTGAGGCGCAGCTCCTTCCGCGGATGCTGGGAGCGAAGGGCGCGGCTCCGAGCTCGGCGCGACGGGCCGGCGCTCCGAGCGCTCGACCGAGAGGGCGCGCGAGACGGGGCTTCGAGCGCTCGCCCGAGCGGGCGCGAGACGGACGTGCACGGCGCGCGATCGCGACCATGACCGCCTCTCGGACCGTGCTATGCCGATGACGTGAGGCGGGCGCTCGTCGTCTTGGTCGTCGTTCTCCTCGTCGCGTGCTCGCGGCGGGCGAGCGCCGACGCGGGCGGCGAGGACGATCCGGGCGAGCGCGCGCGCTTCGTGCTCGCGTCGAGCGCGAGCGCCGCCGCCCGCTCGTGCGCAGGCGCGGAGGTG
The DNA here is from genome assembly GCA_019637105.1 of Labilithrix sp. Classification (GTDB taxonomy): domain Bacteria; phylum Myxococcota_A; class Polyangia; order Polyangiales; family Polyangiaceae; genus Labilithrix. Next base: position 12,970 of record JAHBWF010000052.1, on the reverse strand, counting down.
CTCCGGGCGAAGGTCGCGGAGCGCCTGGGGCGCGATCCGTTCACGTCGAGCTCGACGGCGCGCGGTCGCCTCGAGGTCGCGTTCGCGCGCGACGGCGCGCGCGCGTGGACCGCGGAGATCGCGCTCTTCGACGCCTCGGGCGAGCGGATCGGCGGCCGCTCCCTCGCGCGCGCCGGGGCGACGTGCGAACCGCTCGTGGGATCGGTCGTCTTCACGATCGCCGTGCTGCTCGAGGACCTCGCCCCGCCGGAGCCTGCGCCACGACCCTCGCCGCCGCCTCCGACGGCGCCGCCGCCGTCCCCTCCGGCGCCCGGCGCCGGCGCCTCCGGCCCCACCGCGCGCGCCGCACCTCGTTACGTCGCGGTCGGCGGGGCCGGCGCGCTCGGCGCGGAGACGCCGGCCCCGAGCGTCGGAGGCAGTACCTTCGGCGTCGACCTCGCGCGGCTGCGCGTCGAGCTCGCGGGGCGGCTGTTCCTCCCCGCCTCGTCCGAAGGCGACGTCGCCGTCCGGACGCGCCTCGTCCACGGCCGGCTCGCCCCGTGTTATGGATGGGTCGTGCTCGCGGGGTGTGTCGTCGCCGCCGTCGGGAGCGTCTCCGGCGAGGCCGTCGGCGACGGCGTGGTCTCGTCGCGGCTCGCCGGTCAGCTCTACGCGGCCGGCGGCGTCGGCGTGCTGTCGCGGGTCTTCGTCGTCGACGACCTGCTCTTCGCGCGCGCGTCGCTCGATCTGCTCTTCGCCGCGACGCGCGCCGGCTTCGACGTCGGGGAGCGACGCGTCTGGACGGCGCCGGTCGTGTTTGGCGGGCGCCGTCGCGCTCAGCCTGCCGTGAACCGCGCGACGGCGACGGCGCCCCTGCCGACCTTCCGCGAGATCTTCGAGCTTGAAGCTCTCTTTGTTCGTCTCGTGCGCTGCCTCGGCATCCACGGCGCCGAGCTACCGGATACGTTGCAGGGGTCTTCTTGGGCGTCGCCATCCTCGGCAGGCTTCCAGATCAGCCTTCGCGGCCGCTCGAATACCATTGGCTCTTCGGCGTCCACTACGCAATCAGGACCGCCCTGTCGAGGTGGCGCACCGGCGGCGCGAGGTCCCGTCGAGGATCACGAGCCCCGACTCGACCCCCGGGGCCGAGGTGCGATCGAACGAAACGAGACGCGCGATCTCGCGCGCCAGGCGCTGTCGAAGGTGGAGCCGAGCCGGCGCGCCGTGTTGATCTTGAGCTACTACGAGGGCCTCAGCGTCCCCGACATCGCGGCGGCGCTCCAGATCCCGGTGAACACCGCGTACTCGCGGCTCAACCGCGCCCGCCAAAGTTCCTGCAGGCGGCGCAAGCTCGGAAGGGCGTGAAAGGACGATCTCGTCGAGGGCCTCCTCGCGCACGACGACGACGTCGCGGTGCCGCCCGCGTCTGACGGCGGATCGAGAAGGGCTCAGGGCGCTCCTCGGCGCCGCATAGTACGCGCCCGCCGGGGCGTCACCCCGCGCCCCGCGGCCCGCGCCGCGCCAGGGCGGGCTCGCGCAGGCGCGCGCCGCGCAGGTGACGCCGGCGCGTCGTGGCGTTAACCAGCCAGCGGCAGCTTCCGCGATCGGCCGGTCGACCGCGCCGCGGGCGGAGACGTCGGCCCCCGTCGCGTCCGCGCCCGCCCCGGTCACCGGCGCGCCCTCGACGACGCCCCCGCCGGCGTCCTCGGACGACGAGCCCCCGGCGCCCGCCCCGAGCGCGTCGATTGCGGCGAGCGCTCCCCCGGCGCCGGCGCCGGTCCCCGCGGGAGACGCGTTCGACCGCGAGCAGAGCCTCCTCGAGCGCGCGCGGAGCGCCCTCGTCCGCCACGACGCGGACGCCGCCGCGGCGGCGCTCGCCGAGCACGAGCGGCAGTTCCCGCGAACGCGCCACGCCGAGGAGCGCGACTACCTCCGCATCCAGGTGCTGCGCGAGCGTGGCGACGCCGCGGGCGCGCGACAGCGCGCCAAGGCCTTCCTCGCGAAGTACCCCGACAGCATGCTGCGCGCGCGCGTCGAGCCTCTCGCGGAGTGAGCGCGCTCGAGACGCGCCCGAGCGCGCCGCGCCTCGTCGTCTTCCCGCGGCCACCGGCCGACGCGGCTGGGCTCCGTCCGCCGAGGGACGCTCGCGATCTCGAACACGTCTCAGCGCTGCTCGCTCGGCCACTCGGCGAGCTCGATCGTGAGCCCGCCGGGCCCGACGGCGAAGCCGCGATCCTGCGCGCCCGCGATCGCCGTGATCGGGATGAAGCCGCGGTACGCGAGCTCGCGGCGGCGACCGTCCCATCGCCAGATGTCGCCGCGATCGGTGAAGTAGACCTCCTTCGGCGACCGGATCCAGACGCCGGACGCGTCGAAGCCGAGCGACCTCCAGCGCGCACCATCCCACACCTGCGCGGGCGAGCCGCTGCGGTAGACCCGCGACGCGTCGAGCGCCGCGAGGCCGACCCGCGAGCGCTGGAGGCCGATGTTCCACTCGGTGCGCGCGCCGTTCACGTAGCGGACGACGTGCTCGTCGGTGTCGTCGGCGACGACGCCCTGCTGCACCATCCACACCTCGTCCCCCACCGCGAGGATCTGCTCGACCTGACGCCTGCGCCCCGGAGGCTCGATCGACCTGAACGCCTCGCCGTCGTAGTGCCCGAAGCTCTCCCTGACGCCGCCGATCCAGACGTCGTCGACCTTCGACGCGAAGAGCGACCACGGCTCCTCGAGCTCGGGTCCCTCGCGCCACCCTCCCGCCGCGTGGACGAGCAGCCGGTCGGTCGCCAGATCGATCGTGTACGCGCGGTCCGCCGCGATCGCCGCGAGGCCTCGGCCGGAGAGCGCGCCTTGCGGGGCGGCGACGGGGCGGAAGGTCCCGTCCTCGAACCGCACGAGCCGATCGCTGACCGAGCCGCACGCGGTCCGGTCCTCGACGCGCGCCCAGGCCGTACCGTCGGGCGCGACCGAGAGGTCCGTGAAGTCGAGGCTCGAGCCGCTCGCGGCGTCGAGCGCGATCTGGTTGCCGCCCGCGCCCACGAGCGTCGCGAGCAGGCCGTAGAGCCCGCCGGCGCGCGTGTTGGCGAGGCCCGTCGAGAACGCGAGCACCGGTCCGCAGAGCTGCCCCACGGTGTCGGCGTCGAGATCGAACACGAGCGCGCCGCCGTAGCTCGCGTTCGGGGCGAGCAGCATGAAGGAGCGTCCGCCGACGAAGACCTTGCCGGTGCGCTTCCGCGCGATCCGAGAGTCGGGGAAGCACGGCCGGTTCGCCTGACCGGCGCTGAACGTCTCCCCCGACAGCCGCGCGGCGCGGCAGGAGTGATCGCCGTTCGGATGATCGAGCGGCTCGCCGTAGAAGAACGTCGTCTTCTCGGCGAGCGCGTCGACCTCGACGCCGAACACCTCCGCGGACGCGGACCACGGCGCGCCCGCGACGTCGGTCCACGTCGCGCCGTCCCACGCGACCGCGAGCCCCGCGGTCCCGACGCAGTACCCCGCGTCCGGAGCCGAGAACGAGCACGCGCGGAGCGCGCCCTTCGTCGCGGTGAAGGACGGCACGAGGTCGCCGCCGTCGAGGTGGAGGATCTCGCGCTCGGTGGCGAACCACACGTCCGATCCCACCCCCGCGATCGAGGTGAACCGCCTGGACGCGTCTCCGAGCTTCGACCAGCGCTTGCCGTCGAAGTGGTGGAGCTGCGTCGTCGCGTCGGCCGCGTAGGCCGACTGCGCGCCCGCCCAGACCTGCCCGTCGGGGGCGACCCAGAGGAGCGAGAAGAAGCTCGTGTCCTCGACCTGGAGCGCGAGCTCGGCGCGCACGCCGTCGAAGCGGTAGATCCGCCCGCCGTTGCACCCGACGTAGAGGTCGTCGGCGCGGACCTCGGCCATCGCGTAGATCGTGCAAGGCGCGATCGGCGCGTGGAGCCGCCAGCTCGCCTTGCGCGCGCCGGCGTCCTCGACCTCGGCGTCGGGCACGAGCGGCCCCGGCGGCGGCGCCTCGGGTCGGAGCTCACCGACGCGCACCGAAGAGTCGCACGCGAACGCGAGCGAGGCGACGAGCGCCGATGACAGGATCCTGGCCGCCGCGCCCATCGCCGCGCCACGTCGTAGCACCGGGGGTAAGGAGCGCAACGGGCGCGGGCGGGCGCGGGCCGTCGGCGCGCCTCCCGCCGGGCAGAGCCCGGCCCCTCGGGCCGCGGAGCGCCGGCCGCCGCTCCTCGGAGCGAGACCGACACGCGGCGCGCGAGATCGAGCCGGCGCGAAAAATCGACGAGCGAAGGTGATCGATCCCCCCGGCCACGCGCACAGTAGACAAGCGTGGCCCGCGACCGCCGACCTCTCCACGTCCGGTTACGGGCCGCCTTCTTCCTCGCGGCGACGGGCGTCGGCGCCGCGTGCGGGGCCAGGACCGGGCTGGAGGTCGACCTCGCGGGCTCGCCGAGCGCGTCGCCCGACGCGACCGACGCCGAGGTCGAGCCCGCGGTGGGCTGCACCCCGGGTCGGTTCGACCTCTCGCGCGCCGTCCCCGCGGTGATGTTCGTCCTCGACCGATCGACGTCGATGTCACGTCGAACGAGCGACGGTCGGTCCCGCTGGAGCGTGCTGACGCGCGCGCTCGAGGCGACGTTGCCCCCGGTGGACACGACGATGGAGATCGGGGCGCTCGTCTTCCCGACGAGCGGACGCTCGAGCTGCACGGCCCCGTCCGCCCCCGACCTGCTCCCCGGCCCGGGCAACGTCGCCTCGCTCGTCTCGCTCGTCCGCGCGAACGGGCCGAGCGGATCGACGCCCACCGCGCCGGCGCTCGACGCGGCGGCGACGGCGCTGCTCGGGACGCGCGCCGCGAGCCGCGCGCGGGCGCTCGTCCTGGCCACGGACGGCGCCCCGGCCTGCAACGCGGACCTCGCCGGGACGACCTGCCGCTGCATCTCCGGGAGCTGCGCGTCGCGCCCCCAGCGGTGCCTCGACGACGCGCGCACCGTCGAGCGGATCGGCGCCCACCTCGCGCAGGGCATCCCGACGTACGTGGTCGGGATCCAGGACGCCGACAACGCGCTCATGTCGGACGTGCTCGACGCCATGGCCGTCGCCGGAGGACGACCGAAGACGACGGGAGCTCGCCGTTACTACGCCGCCGCCTCGGAGGCCGAGCTCGAGCTGGCGATCGTGACGATCCGCGATCAGGTCAGCGCGTGCACGTACCTCACGTCGTCGGTGCCGAGCGCCGACGGCACGATCGTCGTGACGCTCGACGGCGTCTCCGTCCCCTACGACCCCTCCGGCGCGAGCGGCTGGCGGTGGGGCGATCGGGGCAACGGGGAGATCCTCCTCGCGGGGGACGCGTGCGGCGCGGCCGCCGCCGAGGACGGAAGCGCCCTCGTCGCGGACGTCTCGTGCGACCCGGCGGACGCGTCGGTCGACGCGAGCGCGGACGACGACGACGACGCGTCGGTCGACGCGAGCGCGGACGACGACGCCGCGTCGGACACGTAGCGCTCGCGCTAGATCCTCTCGATCCCGGGGTTGCGAGGTGCGCTCCGGGGCCGGGTGGTCGGGCCGTCGTCCTGTCCCCTCGGCCGCGCGCGCCGCGATATGGTAAACGGATGCCTCGTCGTTGGAGGACGGACCGTGTCGCATGAAACAGCGCTCATCGCGACGATCGGCGTGGGTATCGCTCTGGCGTTGTTCCTCGGCCTCGTAGCCACGCGGCTGCGGCTGCCGCCGCTCGTCGGCTACCTGCTGGCGGGCGTCGCGATCGGCCCCTTCACTCCGGGCTTCGTCGGCGACGCGGGGCTCGCGGGCCAGCTGGCGGAGATCGGCGTCATCCTCCTCATGTTCGGCGTCGGCATCCACTTCTCCGTCGCCGATCTCCTGTCGGTCCGTCGTATCGCGCTCCCCGGCGCCGTCGTGCAGATCGCCGTCGCCACCGTCCTGGGCGCCGCCGCCACGCGGCTCTGGGGCTGGAGCCTCGGCTCCGGGATCGTGTTCGGCCTCTGCCTCTCGGTCGCGAGCACCGTCGTGCTCCTGCGGGCCCTCGAGGACCGGCGGATGGTCGACTCGGTCGACGGGAGGATCGCCGTGGGCTGGCTCATCGTGGAGGACCTCGCGACGGTCGTGGTCCTCGTCTTGCTCCCCGCGCTCAGCGGGCTGCTCGGGGGGAGCGCCGCCGAAGGCGCGGAGGCCGCCGACGGCACGAGCACGGCCCGGACGATCCTCTTGGCGCTGGGGTTGACGTTCGCCAAGGTCGGCGCGTTCGTGGCCCTCACCTTCCTCGTGGGCCGGCGGGCGGTGCCCTGGCTCTTGCAACGCGTGGCGAACACCGGATCGCGCGAGCTCTTCACGCTCGCGGTGCTCGCGGTCGCCTTGGGCATCGCCGCCGGCGCCGCCGCCCTGTTCGGCGTCTCCTTCGCCCTCGGCGCGTTCTTCGCGGGGATGGTCGTCAACGGCTCGCCGCTCAGCCACGCGGCGGCGCGGGACTCCCTCCCGCTCCAGGACGCGTTCGCCGTCCTCTTCTTCGTAGCCGTGGGGATGCTCTTCGACCCCACGATCCTGCTCCGGCACCCGATCGAGGTGCTGACCGTCGTGTTGATCGTCATCGTCGGCAAGGCCGTCGCGGCGCTGGTGATCGTCCTCGTCTTCCGGTACCCGGTGCGCACGGCGCTCACCATCTCCGCGAGCCTCGCGCAGATCGGCGAGTTCTCGTTCATCCTCGCCGCCCTCGCGCGGACGCACGGCCTCTTGCCGCCCGAAGGGCAGAGCCTGATCGTGGCGGCGGCGCTCCTCTCGATCAGCCTCAACCCCGTGGCCTTCCGCTTCTCCGATTGGGCGGGCCGGTGGATCATGGCGCGCCCCCGGCTCGTCGAGCTGCTCGAGCGCCCCGCCCGCCCCGCCGGCGAGCTGTCGCCGAGCGTCGACCGCGCGAAGCTCCGCGATCACGTGATCCTCGTCGGCTTCGGTCGGGTCGGCGGGGCGGTGAGCACCGCGCTCGAGCGGCAGAAGATCCCGTTCGTCGTCGTGGAGGAGAACCGCGGGCGGGTCGAGGACGCGCGCAAGCAGCGCCGTCCGCCGCTGCTCTACGGCGACGCCACACGACGCGACGTCCTCGACGAGGCCGGCGTCGCCCACGCGTCGATGATCATCGTCACGGTCCCCGATCCTTTCCACGCGAGGACGATCATCGAGAACGCCTACGCCGCCAACCGCTCGATCGCCACGGTGGTTCGCACGCACAGCGAGAGCGAGCGCGCCTACCTCGAGAGCCACGGCGTCGGGCTCGCGCTCGTCGGCGAGAAGGAGCTCGCGATCGGCCTGGCTCACCACGCGATCTTGGTGATGGGGGGCCGGGAAGAAGACGCGGACGCGGCCGTCGACGCGATCCGGAGCACGCCGCGCCCTCATCAACCCGTGAGGTCCCGCGAAGAAGCGTCCACCTGACCGCGCGACGCCGCTCCGTTCGAAGGCCGACGCCGTCCCCCGGCGGCGCGCCTCAGCCGTCGCGGCGCGGGTGGCAGCGGCCGATGAAGCCGCAGTAGATCGACTCGCAGCGCTCGATCGCGACGCGCGGGAACGCGTCCGTCCAGCGCGCGCGCATCAGCTCCGCGCCGAGCCCGGCGATCCGAGCGCGCACCTCGCGCTCGCTCGGGAGCTCGCGCCAGACCGGCTCGCCCGCGCCGCCGCCGAGGAACGCGAGGCCCGCGCGGAGCCGCGCGGCGCGCGGGGAGCGGGCGCGCGCGGCGAGCGCGTAGACGTCGAGCTGGAACGCGTAGCTGTCGGTGTCGCCGCTCCGCGCGCTCTTGTAGTCGACGACGTCGATCGCGCCGTCGGGCCACTCGACGACGAGATCCATGCTCCCCCGGAGCGACACCGCGCGGCCCGCGTCGTCCTCGATCGGGAGCACGAAGGCGACCTCGCGCGCGATCGTCGCGCCGCGCTCGGCGATCTCACGGGCGTACCCGCTCTCGAGGAAGCGCCGCGCGCGCCCGGCGATCGCCGCGTGCTGCGGGTGGTCCTCCGGGATCCCGGCGCCCTCGAGCGCGCGCGCGACGTCCGACGCGGCGCGCGCCGGCTCGAGGAAGGTCGCGAGCGGCAGGCGCTCGAGGACGGCGTGCGCGACGGTGCCGGCCTGCGCGCTCCCCAGGAGGACGTGAGCCCGCCTCGGCCCGCGGCGCTCCGAGGAGCCCGGCTCGCCGGCCTCCGCCCCCGCCGCTTCGGGCACGCCGGGGCCGCCCCCCGCCTCCGGAGCGCCCCGCGCCTCCGGCTCGGATCGGCCGCGCCGCCCGCGGACGTGCTCGGGGAGGCCGAGGAGGTGAACCAGCTCGAAGCGGCGCGGGCAGTGCTCGAAGTCGGCGAGCGCCGTGGGCGCGATCGGGAGCACGCGCCAGTCCGGGATCGTCCGCGCGCGCGCGGGCGCGCCGGGGTCGAGCGCCGGGACCACGGCCTCGCCGGCGGGCTTCTTCGGCTCCGGCACGCCGACGTCCTCGACCGCCAAGAGGTCGGGGCGCTCGGCGGCGAGCGCCTCGACGACGGCGAGCGTCGAGGCGCCCGGATCGAGCGCGGCGTCGCGCGCGCGGCCCCCCACGAGGAACATCCGCTCCGCCGCGCGGGTCACCGCGACGTAGGCGAGCCGCTGGCGCTCGGCCCGCTCGCGTCGTCGCGCGACGGCGTGAGCGCGCGTGTAGGACGGAGGATCGAGGACCAGGCCCTGATCGTCGGCGATCCGCACCGAGAGGAGGTTCGGCGCGTCGGCCGCGCCGAGCGCGACGCGCGCGACGCCGCGCTCCGTGCGCGGGAGCGACGCGCCGATCTCCGGGACGAAGACGATCGGGAAGTCGAGGCCCTTGCTCGCGTGGATCGTGAGCAGGCGGACCGCGTCGTCGTCGTCCGAGAACGTCGCCGCCTCGGACTCGGCGACCTCTTGCTCCTTGGCGTCGTCGAGCCACGCGCGGAAGGCGCGCGCGTCGGGGTGGCGATCCGCCATCGCGAGGAGCTTCTGGACGTTCGCGACGCGCTGCTGCCCGCGCGGCATCGCGCCGAGCACCTCCTCGAGCCCGCACGTGACGATCGCCTCGCGCAGGATCGCGCCGGCGCCGAGCCGCCCGGAGCAGCGCCCGATCGACGCGACGAGCGACGCGATCGCCCCGAGCGCGGGGCGGTCCTCGGCGTGAACGAGCTCCGGCGACGGCGGCTCGCTCCACGACGACGGAGGCACGAGCCCCTTCCCCGGCTCCACGAGCCCGAGCAGCGTCTCGTCGTGCACGCTCGCCCACGGCCCGCGGAGCACCTCGAGCATCGCGAGCCGGTCGGTCGGCTCGAGCAAGAACGCGAGCATCGCCGCCAGATCGCCGATCTCACGCGCGCGGAAGAAGCTCTTGCCGGCGACGACGTACGGGACGTCCGCCTGGGCGAGCGCGAACGCGACCGCGTCGAGCATCCCGTTCGTCGTCGCGAGCACCGCGACGTCGCGGTACCTCGCGGCCCCGCCGGCGGCGAGCTCCGTGAGCTTCGACGCGATCACGAGCGCCTCCTCGAGGCGCGTCGACGAGGAGCCCTTGGGCGACACGCGGAGCCACGTCGTCGCGGGCGCGCTCGGCGGCGTCGCGTCGCGCTCCGGCGGCACCAGGAGGTCCTCCGTCGCCGGCACGTACTCGATCTCGAACAGCTCCGGCGGCGGATCGCCCGGCTGGAAGCGGCGCGCGCTGAACGCGTTCGCGAACGCGAGGATCGACGGCACGCTCCGGCGGTTGTGGCGGAGGGCGTGGAAATCGGCGAGCGGCTCCTTCGGCTCCCACGTCACGCCCGCCGGGATCCCGAGCGCCTCGCGCGCCGGCGCGCCCGCGAGGCCCACGGCGAGCTCCGCGAAGACGCCGACGTCCGCGCCGCGGAAGCCGTAGATCGACTGCTTGCGATCGCCGACGACGAGGAGGCCGGCCGGTCGCATCGCCGAGAGCGGCGGGATCTCCCCGGCGGCCGGCCGCGCGTCGGGTCGCGCCCAGAGGAGCTGCAAGAGGTCGCGCTGCACGCGCGACGTGTCCTGGAACTCGTCGACCAGGAGCGCGTCGATGCCGGCGCTCACCTCGGCGGAGACGTCGGGGCGATCGCGGAGGAGCTCGCGCGCCGCGCGCAGGACCTCGCCGAAGCCGAGCGTCGCGCGCTCCCGCCCCGAGCGCTCGATCTCGGACTCCGCCTCGGCCACGACGTCGCGGACGATCGACGCGTAGCGCGTGAACGCGTGCCGCGCCCGCCACGCGCGCGCGAGCCGTCGTCCCTTCTCGTCGTTGCGCGCGCCGGTGAGCTCGCTCCGGAAGACGAAGAACGCCTCGAGCTCGGGCGTCTTCTTCCCTCGCGCGGGGAGCGCGGTGAGCTGCGCCGCGGCCGCCTCGACGCGCGCCTCGTCGCCCGAGTCCCAGGCCGAGGCGAGCTCGCGCGCGAGGTGCTCCGCCTGCGGCTGCCCCGCGATCGCGCGGGCGTGGGTCAAGAGCTCCTGCATCTGCCCCTCGACGATCGCGGTGTCGCGGGGATCGAGCTCGAGGTCGCGCGCGGACCGTCCGTCCTCCTCGAGCGCTCCGAGCACCCGCCGGAGCGAGGACACGAGCCGATCGATCCCGCCCGCGGCCTCGGCGAGGGCGCGCAGCGCCTCCGGGCTGTCGGCGAGCCGGCGCTCGAGCGCGCGCGCGATCGCGTCGTCGATCCGCGCGCGCGCGTCGGCCTCCGTCGCGAGCTCGAAGCCGGGGCCGAGCCCGAGCTCGACGGCGTACCTCTGTACGATGCCCGTGGCGAAGCTGTGCAGCGTGCCGAAGCGCGCCTGCGGGAGACGCGCGTGGGCCTTCGTCGCCCGCTTCGCGAGCTCGGCGTCGCTCACCGATCCTCCGAGGGCCTCGCGGAGCCCGGCGGCGTACACCGACGACGCGGGCTCGGCGGTGAGCCGCTCGACCTCGGCGGCGACGCGCGCGCGGATCTCGGACGCGGCCTTGCGGCTGAAGGTCGTCGCCACGATCCGCGCGGGATCGACGGCGCCCCCCGCCCTGCCGCCCACGAGCAGGTGCACCACGACGCCGACGAGCGCGTGGGTCTTGCCCGTGCCGGCGCTCGCCGCGAGGACGAGGTTCCGCGGCATCGCGTAGAGCTGCGACGCGCTCACGGCGCGTCCTTCTCGTCGCCGTCGTCCGCGGGGGCCATCGCGAAGCGCGGCTTCCGGCACCCGCCGCTCACGCCGCAGTGCGCGCACTCGGCCTCACGCGCCGGGAGCGGCGCGAGGCGGCCCGCGCGCGCGCCGGCGGCGATCGCGAGGACCCGACGCTCGATCTCGGACGGCGCGCCGGCGGCCTCGCGCGTCGAGAGCTCGGCGACGCGCTCCTCGGCGCGCGTGTTCGCCTTCGTCTCGGTCGCGAGATCGCGCGGCTGGATCGGGACGTAGGCGCCGGTGGCCGGCGCCTCGAGCCGCCGGCCGGCGACGAGCGCGTAGATCGGCACCTGGAGCGCCGTCTCTCCGAGGAGCGTCGACGCGTCGCGCACGGTGCTCTTGCTGCGCTTGTAGTCGATGACGCGGACCGCGGCGCGCGCGTGGGCGCGGTCGACGCGATCGATCGAGCCGCGGAGCCAGACATCCCCTCCACCGTCCGTCACGTGGAAGGGCGGCCACGGCTTGCCGCTCCCGAACGCCTGCTCGGCGAGCGAGAAGTCCCACTCGTCCTCGGCGAGCGCGCGCGTGAGGACCGCGCGCACCGACTCGCGCACCCGCAGCCGCACGATCGCGCGGAGCGGGGCGTGCCCGGCGGACGCGGAGAGCGCCGCGTCCGCGGCCGCCAGCCCCTCCTCGACGATCCTCCCCGCGTCCCGCGGTCGGCGCGGCCACTCGTCCTTCGTCGCCGTGAAGGCGGCCGCCAGCGCCGTGTGCCCGAGGTTGCCCTCCTCGCGCGCGTCGGGGAGCTCGCGCTGCTCTTCGCCCTCGCGCGCGGCGAGCACGACGTGCGCGTAGCCCTTGAACGCGCACTGCGCGAAGCGCTCGATCGACGTGACCGCGAGGGCGCGCTCGCGCGAGCTGCCCGTCTCGGCGGAGACGACGCGCGCGATCGCCTCGCCGCGGCTCGAGCCGAGGGAGAGATCGCCGACGATCGCCGACGGGGGCCGCGCCGGATCGAGGAAGAACCCCTCGCGCGCGCGCTCGCGAGCGACGCGCCGCTCGATCTCGCCGAGCGTCTGGAGCGCGCCGGCCGCGAGCGGGGTCGGCCCCGGCGCCGTCCGCGGCGCCTCCTCGACGGCGATCCCGGCGCGCGCCAGCGCGGTGAACACGCGCGACGGAGTGGCGGGAGCGTCCCCGCCGTCCTCGGCGGTCGTGACGAGGACGATCGCCGCGCTCTCGGCGGCGCCCGCCGCGAGCGCCGCCAGATCGCGCGCGGCGAGCTCGCTCGCCGAGAGCGGGACGAACGCGTCCCGGGCCGCGCGCGCGACCGCCCCCTCGAGCGCCTCCGACACCAGCGAGATCGGCCGGACGTCGCGCGGGAGCGCGCCGTCGTTCGCGTCGAGGACCACGAGCAGGTCGAGCTCGTCGCCGGGCAGATCGGCGAGGCGCGCGATCCGGACCGCGCCCGCGCGGCCCGCGCCGGGGAGCTGGGCCGCGGCGTCGAGCAGCTCCGTGAGCTCGAGCCGGAAGACCTCCGCGTCGAGCGGCCGGGAGCGGGCGGACGGGTCGCGGAGCGCCGTCGTCTCGTACGCGTCGAGCGCGGCCTCCATCACGTCCCAGGCGCGGACGTCCCGCGCGATCGCGAGGCGCTCGAGCCGATCGACGCCGGCCGGCGCCTCGTCGCGCGCGAACGTCGCGAGCGCTCCCCTGCCCGCCCGCGACGCGAAGCCGAGATCGTGGAACAACGCCCGCGCCCCGCGGACACGCTCGGCCCGCGTCCGCGCCGACCGCGCGCGCGCGAGGACCTCCGCGACGCGACGCGCCGCCGGCTCGTCGTCGGGGTGCGCCGCTCCCGTGAGCACGAGGCGCTCGAGC
>JAHBWF010000051.1 GCA_019637105.1 Labilithrix sp. | reverse complement strand
CGCGGCGTCTCGATGAGGCGACTCTTCCTTGCTTCCGCGGCCCTCGTGGCCACCTTCGCGTTCAGCCTCCCCGCGTGGGCGGACAAGATCGCGATCTTGCCGTTCACCTCGCCGAACAACGTCCCGCGGCCCGAGCTCGACGAGGCGCGCCGGTGGACGCGCGACGCGGTCGTGAAGAAGGGGCACACCTTCGCGACCGACGACGAGATGGTCTCCGCCGAGGCCGCGGTGAGGGACGGCGTCGCGGACACGACCCAGGAGTACCAGGCCGCGGGCCGCGCCGTCTCGGCCGACTGGACGCTGACCGCGCGCGTCGAGCGCCGCGATCACCCGCCCGCGACGCTCCCGGACGGCAGCGAGGAGCCGGGCTTCACCACCTACCGCGTCGAGCTCGAGGCCTACCAGCTCGCCACCGGCCGGCTCGAGTCGCTCTCGCGCGAGATGCTCCCCGAGGACGCGGTCGACGACATCGCCGAGATGCTCGCGCTCCTCCTCCGTCCGGAGGGGATCGCCGACGCGGACATCCCTTGGTCGCGCACCGGCGTGCGCCGGCCGAAGCCGAAGCCGAAGGCGCCGCCCGCTCCCGCGCCGCCGCCCGCGCGAGCGGAGCCCGAGGCGCCGCCCGCTCCGCGCCCCGTCTACGGCGCGGGTCACCCCGTCGCGATCGGCGCGTCCGTCGGCGTGACGAACGCGATGGCGCGACCCGACAACGCGCGCGGGCCGTCGTGGGCGATGCCGATCGGCGTCGCGATCGGCTACGCGCTCGCCGAGAGCGCGCCCGGCCTGGAGCTCAAGGGAAACCTCACGAGCCAGGTCATCGGCCCGCGCGCGCTCGAGCTGTCCGCCGGCGCGCGGTACGCCTTCGCGCCGCTCCGCGGGGCGCGGCTGTTCGTCGGCCCGGAGCTCCTCGTCGGGGCGCACGTGGCGCTCGGCGCCGACAAGGTCACGCGCTTCTTGACCCACGGCGCGCTCTTCCTCGCGTACGGCATCACCGAGAACGTGCAGGCCGAGATCGCGGGCGATCTGTCCGCGGCGCTCGGCGGCGCGGGGACGCTCCTGCTCGGCGGCGGGACGGCGCGCGCCGTCGTGCGCTTCTAGAGGACGAGAGGTCGCTCTCGTCCGTCCGACTCCCCGTCGCATCGCGGTGCCGCCCGAGGATCCCCACGTGACCGAGCTCGACGTCGTCCGCCTCGCCACCCGCCGCGACACGACGCGCCTCGGCGCGAGGATCGCGAAGGCGCTCGAGCCCGGCGACCTCGTCCTCCTCTCGGGCGATCTCGGCGCCGGCAAGACGTTCCTGGCGCGGGCGATCGCGCGCGCGCGCGGCGTGCCGGTCGACGTCGCGATCGCGAGCCCGACGTTCACGCTCGTGCAGGAGTACGAGGCGCCGGGCGGCGCGCTCCTCCACGTCGATCTCTACCGGCTGCGCGACGAGGGCGATCGCGCGAAGACGGTGAACGACGTCCGGCGCCTCGGCCTCGACGAGCGGCGCGCCGAGGGCGCGATCGTCCTCGTCGAGTGGGGCGAGGGGCTCGAGCGCGAGCTCGGGGGCGCGGCGTCGCTCACGGTCTCGCTGACGATCGACGCGGCGGGCCGCGCGGCGACGCTCTCCGGCGTTCGCCGCGCCGCCGTCCGCGCGGGCTGACCGTGCGGGGGCGCCGGGGCGCCTTCCTGGTGATCCCTGCCGGCGCCCTCTCAGGTTCGCCCTTCCCAGATCGACTCGTCGCGCTTGTCCGACTTCATGTCGAACCGACCCCACTCGGCCAGCGGCGTCCGCTCGCCCTTCTTGTAGGCTTCTTCGCTCTTGTAATAGAAGAGGAACTTGAGCGGGATCTTCGCGTCGCTCACGAGCGTGCTGAGCTCCGAGACGCCTTTGATCTTCCCGTCGCGCTTGGAGAACGCCGTCACGCCGATGTGCTCCGTGTCGAAGGGGAGGTCGACGTCGACCTCGATGAGCGCGTACTCGAGCCCCTCCTTCTTGAACTTGTCCGAGTGGTCGACGTCGGTCCAGAGGTAGACGAGGTCGCGGTCCTGCTCGCTGTACTTGTACGCCTCGTTCGAGTCGGAGCTCATGCCGCCGGCGGTCACGCCGGTCGAGACCTTGATGCCGTGGATCGAGATGGAGCGCACGTTGCTCAGCTTCGTCACGTGATAGTAGATCGGCATGTTCCCCTCGGCGTGATTCGTGGAATCCGGACAGTCTACGCGTCGAGCGGTCGCGGACTCCAGCGCCCTCGCCGGAGCGCCAGCCGGGGGCCTCGCGCCGGGGGCCCGTCGACGGCGGGCGAAGGGATGCGCCGCGGGCCCGTTTCTGGTCTCATCTCCACGTACACGTGCAGAGGGAAGCGACACCCCGCCGGGACCTCTTCGGCGTCGCCATCGTCGCGGCGCTCGTCGCGCTCGCGCTCTCGTTCGGGGCGCAGCGCGGGCGGCGCACCCTCGCCGTGGTGGCGCGCACGGTCGACGTCACGGCGCTGAGCGGCGCCGCGGCGCTCTACACGCTCTCCCCGACCGCCGGCCGCCTGGAGGTCGTGACCCGCGACGAGCGGAGCCGTCTCGACGTCGAGATGTCGCTCGTCGTCGACGGGATCGAGCGGCCCCTCGCGATGCGCCGCGCCGACGTCCACGTCAAGGACAAGTCGACCCTCATCGGCGAGTTCCCGATCGAGCTCGGCGACGAGCGCGCGACGGGGACGCTCGAGCTCCGGATGGATCCGGCCACCGATCTCCTGACGGCGAGCCTCGGCGTGACGCACGAGGCGGGGAGCTCGGACCACACCTACGCGCTGCGCTTCGGCCTCGCGCCCGAGGGCCGCACCGTGTACGTCCCCGGCGTCGGCGAGATCGGCGACGTCGCGAACATGCAGGCGCGATCGGTCGTGCTCGACGACGAGATCCACCCGTTCGCGCTCTTGTCCGGGCAGGGGCCGCTCTCGATCACCGAGCTCGAGCCGGACACGAGCCAGCCCGGCGCTCGACCGCGCCTCGTCGTGTCCGCGCGCACGGAGCAGGCGCCCGAGCGCGCGAAGGGCGCGGCCGCGGGGAGACCGGCGCGCCTCGACATCGCGATCCTCGTCGGCGCGTCGAGCCAGGCGCTGTGGGGCCGGCTCTACCAGCTCTCGCGGATGAACGTCGCGAAGGTCACGGGCGTCGTGACGGGGACGCGCGAGCGCGCGCACGTGATCGCGCTCGACGAGGACGGGCACCCGCGCATCCGCGCGCTCGCCGACCCGGACGGTCGCTTCACGATCGAGGCCCCGACGATCGCGCGCCAGTGGTTCGCCGCGCTCGAGGCCGTGCACACGAGCGCGCCGGTGCGCTTCGTCCCCGGGACGCCGTGGGACCTGAAGCTCGACGTCTCCGCGGGCGGCGAGCTCCACGTGAAGGTGACCGACGGCGACACCGGTCAGCCGCTCATCGCGCGCCTCATCGTCAAGGGGATCGACGGGACGATCGATCCGAGCTTCGGCCCGGACTACCGCGCGTCGGGGGCGGGGCCGCTGATGGACATCCTCGAGGGGGAGGTGCAGACGCCGCTCCCGGCGGGCCGCTACCGCGTCGCGGCGACGAAGGGGATCGAGTGGAGCATCGACTCGCAGGTCGTCGACATCACGAGCGGGCACCTGAAGGCGATCGAGCTCTCTCCCCGGCACGTCGTGCCCACGCCGGGGATGGTCGGCTGCGACGTCCACGTGCACGCGCGCCCGAGCTTCGACAGCCCCGTCACGCCCGAGGACCGCGTGCTCTCGCTCGTCTCGGCGGGCGTCGATTTCGCCGTCCCGACGGAGCACAACATGGTCGGCGACTACGCGCCGGCGCTCGAGGTCCTGCGCATCGGCAAACAGCTCGCGCACGTGCCCGGCGTCGAGGTCACCACGTACAACCCGCGGTTCGGGCACTTCGGCGTCTTCCCGTACACCGTCGGCGCCGGCGTCCCGCCCTACAAAGGGACCACCGTGAACGCCCTCGTCGCGGCCGCGCGGAGGAGCGACCCGTCGCGCGTCGTGCAGGTGAACCACCCGCGGATGGCGCAGAACATCGGCCACTTCAGCATCATCAACCTGGACCCGAAGAGCGCGCGCGCGCCGGCCATCGCGGCCTTCGACACGATCGAGGTCTACAACGGCTACGAGCTGTCGAAGCGCGAGCTGACCGAGCGGGTGATGGAAGACTGGTTTGCGCTCCTCAACTTCGGCAAGCGGATCGCCGCGACGGGGTCGAGCGACTCCCACCGCATCCAGTACCAGTGGGCGGGCTACCCGCGCACCTACGCGCTGCTCGACCCGCGCGCGGCCGGCGACACCGGGCTCCCGATCGACACCCGGGAGGTCGTGGCCGCGCTGAAGAAGGGGCGGAGCTTCGTCTCGAGCGGCCCGATCCTCGAGCTGGAGCTCACCGAGTCCGGGCGCGCGGCGAGGCCGGGCGACGAGCTGCCGAGCGGCGTCCCGCTCGGGGGGAGGATCCGCGTCCGCGCCGCCCCGTGGATCGACGTCACGTCGGTCGAGGTCATCGCCGGCGTCCCGATCGCGCCGGCGGAGTCCGCCGGCGGCCCGCCGTCCCCCACGGTGTCGCTCTTCAAGAGCGCGGTCGCCCCGCGGCCGACCGACATGAAGAAGGGCTCGGGCGCTCTCGACGAGGCCGAGGCGCGCACGCTCCGCTTCGAGGCCGAGCTGGCGCTCCGGCCGCCCGCGAACGCGCGCTGGGTGATCGCGATCGTCCGCGGAGAGCGCCTGATGGACGACGCGCTCCCGTTCATGCCGATCCAGCCGATGGCCTTCACGAACCCGATCTACCTGAAGTGAGCCGGCGCCCGCGCCCGACCGCGCGCGCCGGGCGACGGACCATGGGGTCGGGGGCGAACGCCGGGCGCCCGTGCCGCCGGATCTGCCCGGATCCCGGCGCGTCGCGGGCGAGCGCGAAGCCGAGCCGAGCGGCCCGAGCCGAGCGATCCGAGCCGCGCGACCCGAGCCGAAGAGGGTGAGTCTCCCGGACGTCACCGCGGGGCGCGTCGAGGCCTCGAGGCCGCGGCTCCGACTCGTCCGCCGCCGCTGCGGCGGGCCGCGATTTGGTGCTAGCTTCACCCCTTCCGTGAACACGACGTTCGGGCGCTACCGCCTCCTCGAGAGGCTCGGCCAAGGCGGCATGGCCGAGGTCTTCAAGGCCAAGAGCTACGGCGTCGAGGGCTTCGAGAAGGTCGTCGTCATCAAGCGGATCCTCCCCGAGCTCGCGCAGTCCGACGAGTTCGTCGAGATGTTCATCCACGAGGCGAAGCTCGCCGTTCGCCTGTCGCACGCGAACATCGTCCAGGTCTTCGACCTCGGCATCGCGCCGGGCTCGGTGAGCGGCGGCATGCCCACTCCGGACGCCTACTACATGGCGATGGAGTACGTGAACGGGCTCGACCTCGCGACGCTCCTCGCCCGGTGCCGGCGCGCGCAGGTGGAGGTCCCGGTCGAGATGGCGGTCTACGTCGCCGCCGAGGTCGCCAAGGGCCTCGACCACGCGCATCGGCGGCGCGACGAGCAGAACCAGCCGCTCAACATCGTCCACCTCGACGTCTCGCCGCAGAACATCCTCATCTCGCTCGAGGGCGAGGTGAAGGTCACCGACTTCGGCATCGCCAAGGCGCGCGGCGTGCTCGAGCCCTCCGGCATGGAGGACACGCGCAACCACCGGCTCCAGGGCAAGTTCGGTTACATGAGCCCGGAGCACGCGGCGGGCGAGGCCGTCGACGCGCGGAGCGACCTCTTCTCGCTCGGCGCCGTCCTCTACGAGATGCTCGCGGGGGTCAACCCGTTCACGGCGCCGACGTCGTTCGAGACGCTGCGCCGCGTGCAGGCGTGCGAGTGCCCGCCCGTCGAGCTCCTCCGGCCGGACGTGCCGCCGGAGCTCGTGGCGCTGCTCAAGGGCGCGATGGCGCTCGACGTGGACGCGCGCTTCGCCGACGCCGGACGCATGTACGAGGCGCTCCTCGCGTTCCTCTACTCGCGCGGCGCCCCCAAGCCGCGCGGCGACGGCACGAGCGGGCGGCGCTTCAGCGCGCACGATCTGGCCGATTTCCTCGCCGGCTTCCGGATGCCCGACGAGACCGGGCCGTACGTCGTCCTCGACGCCGAGGGCGCGCCGTCGCAGGAGCGGACGCCGGTCGAGGTGCCGGCCGCGCGCCGCGAGTTCCCGTCGATCACGAAGGTCGAGGTCGGCGTCCCGGTCGTCGACGTCGGGCGCGCCGCGGAGCTCGGCGAGCGCCGTGAGGTCACCGCGCTCGCCATCGAGCTGCCCGCGCCGCGCGGCACGAGCGTCCCGCCTCAGGGCGAGGGCGGGACGCTCGGCGAGCGCGCCGCGGACGCGATCACGCGCTACGGCGGCCGCATCGTCTCGCGCGAGCCCGAGCACATCACGGCGCTCTTCGGCGTCGCCGAGCCCGACGGCCGGGACACCGAGGTCGCCACGCGCTGCGCGCTGGTCGTCCTCCGCTCGCTCGCCGGCGCGCGGCAGCCGAGCGCCGGCCTCCACGTCGGGCGCATCCACGTCACGAGCGACGGAGACCCGACCGACGACGAGCGTCTCGCGAGCCTCGTGGCTACGGCGCGCGATCTCGCGCGCGTCCGCGAGGGCATGTGCGCGATCAGCGCCGCGGCGATGCGCCAGGTGCGGAACCTCTTCGTCTTCGACACGCTCGCCGAGTCGCGCCCGGGCGTGAGCGCGACGACGACGCTCCTCGTGAAGGAGGTCCGCGGTTCGAGCGAGGCCTTCGGGCGGTTCGTCGGGCGGCGCGACGAGCTCCGCGTCGTCGGCGAGATGCTGGCGAACGCGACGCGGCGCACCGCGAGCGTCCTCACGGTCCGGGGCGATCACGGCGTCGGGAAGTCGCGCCTCCTCTACGAGGTCGAGCGTCGTCTCCAGAAGGGCGGCTACAACGTCGGCTGGTACCTCGCGACCTGCCTGCCGCGCGGCACCGATCTGCCGCTCTCCGGGATCGGGAGCATGCTGCAGACGTTGTGCGGCGTCGCCGAGGGTGACTCGGAGCTCCGCATTCGTCAGGTCGAGCCGCGCCTCCGCGCGCTCGGGCTGCAGGACGACGAGGTCTTCGCCGTGCTGGCGGCGCTCGGCGCGTCGTCGTGGGGCCAGGAGGCGGCCGCGCGCGTCGATCGCCCCAGCGAGCCTCGCCCGTCGCGCCCCTCGGTCTCGGGCAACGCGAAGGGCCTGCTCGCGAACGCGTTCACCCGCATGATCCAGCGGCTCTGCGAGGACCGTCCCCACGCGCTCGCGTGGGACGCGGCGCACTCGATGGACGCCGACAGCTTCGCGCTGCTCGAGACCGTCCTCGCGCGCATCCCGTCGTCGCGCTTCCTCGTCGTCTTCTCGGCGCGCGCCGGGTTCAGCCATCCGCTCGAGCGCCTCGGCGTCCACGCGGGGCTCGACCTCACGGACCTCAAGCCCGAGGAGGTCGAGCGCCTCGTCGGCCTACGGCTCGACGTCACGCGCGTGCCGAACGAGCTGATGCGCTTCGTGCGCGAGCGCGCCGGCGGGCATCCGCAGATGATCGAGGAGGTGCTGAAGGCGCTCGTGGAGGCGCGCGCGGTCACCGTCGCCGACGGCAGCGTCGTCAGCATGAAGCTCGTCGGGCAGGAGCTCTCGCTGCCGAAGACGCTCCGCGGCCTCGTCGCCTCGCGGATCGCGCGGCTCGAGTCGCGCGACCGCGCCATCCTCCAGAGCGCGGCGGTGCTCGGCGATCCGATCAACGCGTCGGTCCTCGGGCAGATGACCGACTCGCCGATGGTGACGCTCGAGAAGTCGCTCGCGGCGCTGAAGGAGCGCGGGCTCCTCGTGCAGACCGGGCCGATCGAGCTCCGCTTCCACTCGCCGATCGTGCGCGAGGTCGTCGTCGACGCGCTCACCGCCGAGGCGGCCAGAGAGATGCACGCCGCGGCCGGGCTCGCCCTCGAGAACGCTCTCGGCGCTCAGGGCAAGAGCCCCGCGCACCCCGCCGAGCACGCCGGGCGCATCGCGACGCACCTCTACGCCGCCGGCGAGCGCGACAGCGCCGGGCTTTGGTTCTCGCGGAGCGCCGAGCGCCGCCTCGAGGCCGGCCAGTTCGACGCAGCGACGCGCGACTACGCCCGCGCGATCGAGCTCGGCGATCTCGCCGCGCGCGCCACGGACGACGTCCTCCGCTGGTTCGCGGGCCTCGCCAAGGCGGTCCGGTTCGCGGGCGCGCTCCCCGAGGCGATGGAGATCTGCGAGAGCGTCATCGCTCGGATCGACGCGACGTCGGAGGCGCTCACCGAGGAGGGGGACGAGCGGCGCGTCCGGGTGCGCATCGACGCCGGGCGCATCCTCGGCGCGCTCCACATGCTCGACGCGGCGCGCGCGCAGCTCTCGTCGGCCGAGGCGATCGCGCGGAACCGCCCCGAGCTCGTGAAGACGGCGCTCGTCGCCTCCGCGGAGCTCGCCGGTCGGCAGGGAGACTTCAAGAGATCGCACGCCCTGCTCGAGCGCATGCAGTCGATCGTCACCAGCGCGGCGGACTCGCCGGAGCGCAAGGCGGAGGAGCACAAGATCCTCGTGAGCCTCGTGCAGGCGAGCGCCGCGATGGGCGATCACGCGGTCGCGATGCGACACTTCGAGCGCGCCTGCGCGATCGTCCCGGACGATCCGGTCGCGATCTGCGAGCGCCACAAGCTCCGCGCGCTGATCGACTACTTCGCGCGCGACTTCCGCGCGGCGGCGCTCGACACCGAGAAGGCGATCGACGCCGCGCGCGAGCTCGGGCTGCAGTACGAGCTCGCGATCAACCTGCACAACCTCGGCGACGTCCTCATCGTGCTCGAGGACTACCCGCGCGCGTACGGCGCGCTCAAGCAGTCGGTCGCGCTCTGCGACGAGCTCGGCTACGACCGCCTCGCGAGCCACAACCGCATGTTCCTCGCCTTCCTCGACGCGCACGCGGGCGACGCCGAAGCCGAGAAGGTCCTGGTCCAGGGGATCCGCTACGCCGAGGCGAACGACTTCACCTGGGACGTCCTCGGCGGGCGTCACCTCCTCGCGCAGCTCCACCGCCAGCGCGGCGACGAGGACGCGTCGCGGCTCGAGTACCAGAAGCTCCGCGACCTCGCGCGGGCCGCGGGCAACCGGCTCATCGCCGACGACTGTCTCACCGCGCTCCGCGAGATGGGCGCGCCGGTCTCGCAGCCGCCGCCGAAGAGCTGACGCCTTCGGGCGGGAGCGCCGGTCTCGCGGCCGCGCCCGGAGCGCGGACGCCTTCGGGCGGGAGCGCCGGTCTCGCGGCCGCGCCGGAGCGCGGACGCCTTCGGGCGGGACGCCGGTCTCGCGGCCGCCGCCGAGGAGCGGACAACCTTCAGACGTGGTGGATCAAGAGATCGATCGCGAGGCTCGAGAGGTTCTCGTAGTCGGCCTTGCCGAGCAGGTTCCGCACGTGCGTCTTGAAGGTGTTGACCGACATGCCCGCCTCCTCGACGTACTCCTCGCGCGCGCGGCCGCGGAGGGTGGCCTCGACGATCTCGGTCTCGCGGGGGGACAAGCCCCAGCGGTGGCGCGCGCGCTCGCTCGCGGCGTAGATTCGGTCGCCGGTCGTGCGCGTGAGCACGTCCGCGAGGAACGGCGCGAGCTCTTCGGTCCCGCACGGCTTGCAGACGAACCTCGCGTCGAGGATCGCGGCGCGGTTCACCGCCTCGCGGTCGAGGTCTCCGGAGAGCACGACCGCGGGCGTCTGCGCGTACGAGCGCCTCGCCGTCGCGAGGACGTCGAGCCCCGATCCGTCGCCGAGCTTGACGTCGATCACGAAGCCGTCCCAGTCGATCCCGCTCGCGAGGAGCCGCTCTCCTTCGTGCGCCGATCCGGCCGTCCGACACTCCCCGTACCGACCGAGCACACACGTGAGCGCGCGCCTGACGAGCTCGTTGTCGTCCACGATCAGAAACCACCCCATTCGATCAAGTTACCACTGCGGCGACCAGTCGCGTGTTGCGAGACTCACCGCTCCTCTTTTTGCCGGTGACCCCCGACGGGCCCCCGATACCTACATGTGGGTGACCTTGGTTGGGCTCAATAATTTATGAACAGTTTCATGGGTTAATGCAGGGCGCGACGCGCGCGCATGTCAGCTCGTCCCCATCCGTTTCGATGGGCCGAGGCGCGGCCACGAAAACGAAGCTCCTGGACACGAGGCCGTGGGGAGGGGAGGTCCGTTCCACCCCCTCGCGGGGCGTGGCGTTCGGAACGAACCGGTCGAATTTTCGGTGTCCGGGTATGTCCGGGTATTAGGAAGCGCCCATGCTCGACGCCGTGCGCAAGGCCTGCCTCCCGGCGATCTGGTCGCAGGGGGTGAAGCTCGCGCGCGAGGGCGCCGTGACCCGCGTGGGCGAGGCGAAGGGCGAGGCGACGTTCCGCGTCCGCGCCGCCAGCCACCCGGTCGCGCCCACGGTCACGCTGTACTTCGACGACGAGGAGTGGTCGTGCGACTGCGGCGGCAAGGTCGATCCGTGCGCGCACGTCGCCGCCTCGGCCATCGCCATGACGCAGGCGCCGTCGATCGGCGCGCCGCTCGACGCCGCGAGCGCGGGGAGCGCGCCGGCGCCGTCGGCGCACGTCGGCTACCGCCTCGGCGCGCGCGACGGTCGCCTGACGCTCGCCCGCGTGCTCGTCCGCGGGGAGGGCCGCGAGGAGCCGCTCAAGGGCTCGGTCGTCGCCGACTCCGTGCGCCTCAAGACGCCCGAGCTCGCCCCCACGCACGACGACGTGCGCATCGACCGCGTCGTGGCCAGCACCTCGCGCGACGTGCTCCCGCTCGAGCGGATGAGCGATCTCTTCGACGCGCTCTCGGGGTGCGCCGACGTCACGCTCGACGGCGCGCCCGTCAAGACGTCGTCGGAGCGCGTGAAGCCGCGCGCCGTCGTCGAGGACGCCCCCCACGGCGCGTTCGTCCTCCGCGTCGAGGCCGATCCCGCCGTCACGTCGATCGTCGGGCTCGGCGTCGCGATGGCGGGCGGCGTCCTCCGGCCTCTCGGAGAGACCGCGACGACGGGCGAGCGCCTCGAGCGCTTGCCGCTGGTGCGCACGTTCTCGCGGAACGAGGAGACGGAGCTCGTCACGCGCGTCCTGCCCGAGCTCGAGAAGAAGATCGAGGTCACGGTCCGCGCCAAGCGCCTGGCGAAGAAGACGGTGCACGCGCGGCCGCGCCTCGAGATGGACCTCTCCCACCAGGGGCACACGCTGAGCGTGCTGCCGCTCCTCGTGTACGGCGATCCGCCGATCGCGCGCGTCGACGGCGACGCGGTGATCTCCCTCGGCGGCGGCGTGCCCGTCCGCAAGCTCGATCAGGAGCGCGCGCTCCTCCAGCGGCTGCGCTCCGAGCTCGACCTCGTGGTCGGTCGGCGCGTGCACTTCGACGGCGCGGAGGCGACGCGCTTCGCGGCGCGGCTCCGGGCGTTCCAGGACCTCGTCGGCGAGCACGAGCACGCGGCGGTCTTCGAGGGGCGCCCGCTCGCGCCGCGGATCGTCGTCGACGACCAGGGGCGCTTCGACGTCGTCTTCGAGCACGAGGACGACGCCGGCGCGGCGCCGAGCGAGAAGAAGGCCGCCGAGCCGTCGCTCGTGCTCCGCGCGTGGCGCGACGGGCTCGACATCGTCCCGCTCGAGGGAGGCGGGTGGGCGCCGTTGCCGGCGGGCTGGCTCGCGAAGCACGGCGCCCGCGTCGCCGATCTCCTCGCCGCGCGCGATCCCGACACGAAGAAGCTTCCGCGCGCGTCGCTCGTCGACCTCGCCGCGCTCTCGGACGCGCTCGACGTCCCGCGCCCGGTCGTCGTCGACGAGCTCGCCCCCTTGATCGACGGCTTCGACGGCATCCCGCGGGCGCCGTTGCCGGCGGACCTCCGCGCGACCCTGCGCGACTACCAGACGCGCGGGGTCGACTGGCTCGCGTTCCTCCGTAGCGCGGGCCTCGGAGGCGTCCTCGCCGACGACATGGGCCTCGGCAAGACGCTGCAGACGATCTGCGCCCTGCCCGCCGCGCCGGCGCGCGCGCTCGTCGTCTGTCCGAAGAGCGTGGTCTACAACTGGCACGAGGAGATCGCGCGCTTCCGCCCCGGCCTCTCGGTCGCCGTCTACCACGGACCGAAGCGCGCGCTCGACCCGCGCGCCGCGGTCACGCTGACGACGTACGCGGTCCTCCGCCTCGACGCCGACAAGCTCGCGGCGGAGGCGTGGGACACCGTCGTCCTCGACGAGGCGCAGGCCATCAAGAACGAGTCGAGCCAGACGGCGCGCGCGGCCTTCGATCTGCGCGCGCCGTTCCGCCTCGCGCTCAGCGGCACCCCCGTCGAGAACCGCCTCGAGGAGCTGTGGAGCGTGATGCATTTCGCGAACCCCGGGCTCCTCGGCGGGCGGACCAGCTTCTCGGAGCGTTACTCGTCGCCGATCGCGGCGGGCGACCGCGCCGCGGCCGAGCGCCTCCGCGCGAAGATCCGCCCCGTGGTCCTTCGCCGGATGAAGCGCGACGTCTTGCCGGAGCTGCCGCCCCGCACCGACTCGGTCCTGCACGTCGAGCTCGAGGAGACCGAGCGCGTCGTCTACGACGCCGTCCGCGCCGCCGCGCGGAAGGAGCTGGCGAGCAAGCTCGCGGAGGGCGCGGGCGTCCTCGCGGCGCTCGAGGCGCTGCTCCGGCTGCGCCAGGCGGCGTGCCATCCGGCGCTCGTGCCGGGCCAGAGGGCGGAGAGCTCGTCGAAGATCGAGCGGCTCCTCGGCGCGCTCGAGGAGGCCGCGGCGGACGGGCACAAGGCGCTCGTCTTCTCGCAGTGGACCAGCCTGCTCGATCTCGTCGAGCCCCACCTCGAGGCGGCCGGCGTGCGCTACACGCGGCTCGACGGCGCGACGAAGGACCGCGGCGCCGTCGTGAGCGAGTTCCAGGACCCGAGCGGGCCGCCGGTCCTGCTCGCCTCGCTGAAGGCGGGAGGGACGGGCTTGAACCTCACGGCCGCCGACCACGTCTTCCTCCTCGATCCGTGGTGGAACCCGGCCGCGGAGGACCAGGCCGCGGATCGGGCGCACCGCTTCGGCCAGGAGCGGCCGGTGATCGTCTACCGCATGGTCGCGCGCGACACCGTCGAGGAGCGGATCCTCGCGCTCCAGGAGAAGAAGCGCGCGCTCGCGGACGTCGCCCTCGGCGACGCCGGCGGGGCGGCCGCCATCACGCGCGAGGAGCTCCTCGCGCTGCTCGACTGACGGCGAGCCGCCGCTGTAATCGTCGCGTGACGCCCCGTGGCGTCGTGCAACGCGTGTGAGCGGGTCCCACTCCTTTTCGCGGCGCGCGGCAGCCTGCGCGCGCCGCGCGCGTATAATGAGGGCGTGGCTCGCTCGCTGGCCCTCACGTTCGCCGTGGTCGCTTCGGCGCTGACGATCGGCGGCTGCGAGCGCCCCTACCTCGCCAAGGACGGCACGTTCTACTTCCCCGAGACCGGCGCGCGCGGCGCCTCGGTGATGACGGCGAACGGGCTCGAGTTCCACGATCGCGACGACGTCCCCTCGCGCGTCGTCTCGCGCGATCCCGACGAGCCGTGGCGCGCGCCGATCGGGTTCATCCTCCCGCGCGACGGTCGCTTCACCGAGACGAGCCGCCCGCACGTGCTGGCGACCTCGGGGCTCGCCATCGTCCTCCGCCCGAGCGACACGCGCGTGCCGTCGTGGGGCGGCGAGGTCCTGATGCGCGTCGACGTGATCGCGCCGGCCGCGGAGGGCGCGGCGCGCTGGGGCGAGAACGTCGCGATCGTGATCGACGGCGAAGGCCCGGACACCGCCGCGCTCGTCGACGTCGCGCTCGATCAGCTGGCCGGGCGCGATCGCGTCGCGATCCTCGACGTCCGCGGGGCGCGCACCGTCGTGCCGCCGATGCCCGCCTCGCACCGCTCGATGATCGGCGCCGCGTTGCGGACCCACTTCCGCGCGCGCGCAGGCGCGGCCCGTCGCGACGTGCCGGCCGCGCTCGCGGCGGCCCGCAAGGCCGTCGCGACGGGCAAGGTCACGCAGCGGGTGCTCTTGCTCACCGATCGCGCGCTCGCGCCCGACGAGATCGCCGAGGTCGCGCGCCTCGCGCAGCGGGGCGTCCAGGTCGCGAGCGTGTCGACCACCGGCGAGGGCGAGGAGGACCGCGCCGAGCGCGCGGACGCCGTGCGCGCGGCGATCCCCGCCGCCGGCGTGACGACCTTCCGGAGCGTCCGGCTCACGTTCCAGGGGACGCCGGCGCCTTCGCACGTCCTCGAGGCGTCCGGCGGAGAGGCCCGCTGGCGGCTCGACGCCGGCGACCTCGTGCTCGGCAACGTCCGCGCGGGCGAGGCGCGGACCGAGATGCTCCGCGTCAGCGTGCCGGCGTGGGTGCCCGGGGAGGAGTTCACGTTCACCGTCACCGCGCACGTCGACGACCTGTCCTGGGGCGGCCCGCGCGAGTTCACGGCCGAGGTGCCGTGCGTCTACGACGACGACATCGAGCGCATCGCCAAGTCGCGCCACGGCGACGTCATCGCGTACGCGTCGGCGATGGCGACGCTGCGCCGCCTCGACCGCGCCTTCGTCGGCGACGACGTCTCGCGCGCGGGCGGGCTCCGGAAGATCGCCGAGCTCCACGCGCGCTCGATGCAGCTGCTCGCCCGCGACACGCACGACTTCGCCACCCAGGAGCAGGCCGACATGCTCGTCGCGCTCCTCTCGGCGACGAAGCTCACCCGCTGACGCGCCGCGGCGCGCCCGCGCGCCCGCGACGCGGGCGTACGAAGGAGGCGTGGGCTCCCCGCCGGCGCGCGGCGCGTCGTCGGGCGGGCGCGTCGAGCGGGGCCCCGTCAGCCCTCGAGATCGACCGCGAGGCCGTATTGCCAGCCGTCGCTTTGCTTGCGCGAGTGGACCACGCGGGCGCTGAACGGGACCTGCCAGCCGTCGCCGACCGTGCCCTTGACGGCCTCGCCCTGCTCGAGGAGCTGCTTCGTGCGGTCGGCCTCTTCGGGCGACCAGAGGAGCATGCCGATCTCGCTGTAGTTCAAGGTCTCGAGCTTGAGCTCGCCGTGGCGCTCGTGGTGGATCTTCACCGGGACCGAGCCGAGGAAGCGGACCGCCGCGCGGCGCGAGGCCTTGTCGCGGAGGAACGCCGGGCGGAGGCCGGTCTTGCGCGGGACGCTGTAGATGCGGTGGCTCGGCAGCTCGATGGCGGTGAGGAAGCCGCCGTAGGCGCACGCCGTGTCGACGTTGATGCGCGAGGCGCTGACCTCGACGGCGTTCACCGGCGTGTGACCGTGGACGATGCGCTTCTCCCAGCGCCGCGTGCTGCTGATGAACGCGCGGCGGATCCAGAGCAGCTCGTCGCGGTCGCGGACGGGATCCAGCTCCTTGAGGGAGATGTCGGGCACGCCCGCGTGGACGAAGAAGTGCTCGTCGGTCTCGTGCCAGAGCTTCAGCTCCTCGAGGAACCTCACGTGCGCGCTCGGGATGACCCACTCGCCGTGGTCGTCGGCGAAGTCGGCGAGCGTGCTCGAGCCGCCGTTGAGGATGAAGCGCGCCACGCGCTGCGGGTTCGATCCGTCGAGGAACTCGCGGAGCATCTCCTCGTGGTTGCCCGAGAGGGTCACGATATTGTGCTTCGATTTCCACTCGATCAACGTCTCGAGCACGCGCCGCGAGTAGGGTCCGCGATCGATGTAGTCGCCGAGCATCACGACGGTCGAGCCGTCGTCGAGCGGGAGCATTCCGAGCAGCTCCTCCAGCTCGTCGGCGCACCCGTGGACGTCGCCGATCGCGAAAATCGCCATTGGACGAAGACTAGCGGAACTCGGCGCCCGTTTTCGCCCCGTATCTCGCCGGACGGGGGGCGATCCGTGTGGCGATGTCGGACGCCCGCGGGCGGCCCGCGCGCCCTCCCGCCTTTTCGCGGGCCGGCTCCGGCGTCGCCGGTCCGCCCGGCGCGCATCACGCGCGCCGGAGCCTCGCACGCCGCGGCGCCCACGGCCGCAGAGAGCCGTCGGCCGCGAGGAGCCGTCGGCCGCGAGGAGCCGTCGGCCGCGAGGAGCCGTCAGCCGCAAAGAGCGTGGAGCGCGCCGTCGGCGACGTCGTAGAAGCGGAGCTTCGGCGCCGGCGCGGCGTCTTCTCCATCGGGCCCGTCGCACGTCGCCGGCGCGCCGAACAGGCGGGTCGGCGCGTCGGACGCGTCCGTCTTGGGGCGCAGGCCGACCGCCGCCCCGACGGCGCTCGACGTCGCCAGGATGTGGTTGAAGATCCGGTGCAGGTGGCCGTGGAGCAGCTGGAGCCGCGGGTGGCGCGCGAGCAGATCGAGGACGTTCGCGCCGCCGCGCAGCCCGTCGATCCACTTCATCGCCTTCACCGGATGAAACGGCGGGTGGTGGACCACGAGCACCATCGCCTTGTCGCGGAACGCCGGATCGGTCATCCGACGCTCGACGGCGGCCGCGGTCTCCTTCGTGAAGACGCCGCCCGACCACGCGATGGTCTGGAACCGCGTCGTGTCGATCGGGAGGAAGACGACGTCGCCTCGCTCCACGACCTTGCCGGGCGCCGCGGCGCTCGAGGCCGCGAAGGCGGCCAAGGGACCGCGCATCGCCCGCGCCCAGCCGTCGCCGTTCGTGTACGCGTCGTGGTTCCCGGGGACCAGCGTGACGCTGTCGGCCGGGAGCCTCGCGTCGTGGAGGACCTCCGCGAACTGCTCGAACTCGGCGTCTGCACCCACCTCGGTGAGGTCGCCGGAGATCACGACGTGATCGGCGCCCTGCTCCTTCGCCGCCCGCAGCGCGCGCGCGAGCTTCCGGCTGCGGGCGTGAGGATCGACGGCGCGCTGGCCGATGCTCACGAGCTTGGTGGTGAAGCGGTAGCGCGCGCGTCGCGTGCCCGCGCGGGCGTCGAGGATGTGAACGTCGGAGAGATGAGCGATGCGTCTCACGAATGCGACCCTCCAACCTGTCAAGCTCGTCAGTGCGAATTGTCGTTCGCGTTTACCTAAACGATGGATCGCGTGAAGAGTTTTCGCCATGGGTTTGTGCGAAATTTATTTCGCACATCGACCGCAGGGACCCCACGACGGAGCCTCTCCGGACGCGCCGCGCGCGGGCCGCGCCGCGGGCCGCGCGGGGAGGTCAGACGCCGTGCGGCGGCCGAGTGGAGGGCACGACGTGCGCGAGCTCGGTCGTCAGCGCGTCGTGGATGGCTCCGTTCGTGGCGATGACGTGGCCCGTCTCCATGTACGACGTGCCCTCGTCGAAGTCGGTGACGCGGCCGCCGGCCGCCCGCACGATCGCGATCCCGGCGGCGATGTCCCACGGGCGCAGCTTGCGCTCCCAGTAGCCCTCGTACGTGCCGTCGGCGACGAGGCACAGGTCGAGCGCGGCCGAGCCGCACCGGCGCACCGCGCGGCAGCGCTGCTTGATGGCGACGAACGCGTCGAAGTTGTTCTCGGCGCTGACGCGGCGATCGTACGGGAACCCGGTCGCGAGGAGCGAGTCCTCGAGGACGGCGGTCGCGCTGACCGCGCACGCCTCCTCGACCATCCGGAGCGGCGCCGGCTCGGCGCCGGCGACGATCGCGCGGGAGATCATGTTCTCGGCCGATCGACGGAGCGCGCGGCGCTCGCCCGACGCCGCGACCCAGCCGAACCACTCGGCGCCGAGCGGCGGCGAGATGACCACGCCGAGCACGGGCTGCCCCGCGATCACGAGACCGACCGAGACGCACCAGAAGGGGTGGCCGTGGACGAAGTTCGTCGTGCCGTCCACGGGGTCGACGTAGAACGCGACGCGGTCCGCCGAGCCTCCCTGCTCCTCGCCGACGATCGCGAACGGCAACGCGTCCCCGAGGCGCCGGCGCAAGAGGTCCTCGCTGTCGCGGTCGAAGCTCGTGACGAGATCGACCGCGCCCTTGTGCTCGACGGCGGGGGCGTGACGGAAGCCGCCGAGGACGAGCGCCGCGGCCTCGCGCGCGGCCTCGCGGGTGACGGCGAGGATGGCCTCGAGGCCGTCGGGCGTCGTCGGGTCGGGGGCGCTCGTCACGGGCGCTCACCGAGCTCGCGGAGGAGGCGCGCGTGGATCCCGCCGAACGCGCCGTTCGAGAGGAGCGCGACGACGTCGCCGGCGCGCGCCTCTTCGACGAGCATAGCGACGATCGCGTCGACGCTGGGCGCCGCGCTGGCGCCTTCGCCGATCGCGCGGGCGACGGCGGCGACGTCGAGCCGCTCGGCCTCGGGGACGTTGGCGCGCCCGAGCGGCGCGAACAGCACGCGGTCGGCCGCGCGGAACGCCGAGGCGTACTCCTGCTGGTGGAGGTTGCGGCACGCGGTGGCGCTGCGCGGCTCGAACACCGCCCAGAGGCGGCCGCCGGGGTGCCGCGAGCGGAGCGCGCGGAGCGTCTCGCCCACCGCCGTCGGGTGGTGCGCGAAGTCGTCGTAGACGGAGACGCCTCCCGGCGTCCCGAGGAGGTCCTGCCGGCGCCGCACGCCTTCGAACGACGTCAGCGCCTGCCGCGCCTTCTCGATGTCGACGCCGAAGCCCTCGGCGCACGCGGCGAGCGCGCCGATCGCGTTGCGGACGTTGTGCGCGCCGGGGACCTTCAGCGCGAAGCGCCCGCCGTAGGAGCCGCCGAGGTACAGATCGAACGGCTGGACGCCGGTCTCGGCGTCCGCCGGGACCATCGCGCCGAGCCACGTCGGCGTGACGTCGCCGGTGTCGTCGCCGTCGAGCGCGTAGAACGCCGTCCGCGCGCGGGCGTGCTCCGAGACGATCGCCCGGGCGCGCGCGTCTCGCGCGTCGCACGCGACGAGGCCGCCCTCGGGGACCGCCGCCACGAGCTCGGCGAACTGCCGCTCGTAGACCTCCGCCGACGGGTAGATGTCGACGTGGTCGTGCTCGACGCTCGTGACGATGACCACGTCCTCGGCCGGCGAGCCCGGCGGCGCGACGTAGTCGAAGAACTTGGGCTTCTTCTCCCAGTAGACCGCGTCGTACTCGTCTCCCTCGACGACGAAGGGCGCGGCCTTCGCGGCGGCGCCGACGATCTTGCGCTTCGCGCTCGCGGCGCGCGCGCCGGCGCCGAAGTTCTTCGGGAGGCCGCCGATGAAGAAGCCCGGCTCGAGCCCGGCGACCTCCAGGATCCAGGCGCACATGGCCGACGTCGTCGTCTTGCCGTGGGTCCCGGCGACGACGAGCGGCCGCTTGCCGGCGAGGAAGCGCTCGCGGAGCGCGCCGGACATGCTCGCGCGCGGGAGGCCGAGCTCGATCGCGCGGACGGCCTCGACGTTGTCCTTGCGGATCGCGTTGCCGACCACGACGAGCTCGAGGTCCTCGGTGACGTGGTCCGCGCGAAAGCCCGGGAGGCAGCGGATCCCCGCCGCCTCGAGCGCGGGGCCCATCGGCGGATCGAACGAGACGTCGGACCCGCTGACGTCGTGCCCCGCGTCACGGAGCAGCTTCGCGAGCTGCCCCATGCCGGTGCCGGCGACTCCGATCAAGTGAACGCGCATGGGGGTTGTCTCAGTCGCCGATCTTGGTGAACGCCGCGTTGAGCTGCGCGCCGCCGACCGTGAGCGTCAGGGTGTTGTCCACGATCGTGAAGTCGTACGTGTTCGCCGGCAAGCCGCCCTGGCACTTGACGTTGCCCTCTTGCTTCTCGAACCCGAGCGAGCCGATGGTGAGCGTGCCCGTCGCTGCGTCGAGCGCGGCCGTGTCGAGGCCGATCGAGCCGCCTGCGATCACGCCGGTGTCGCTGCCGGTCACGACGCACTTCGCGGCGCCGATGACGTATCGGTCCATGAACCGAAGACGGAGCTCGACCGTGCCATTCGACGCCGTCTGAGTGGTCTGCCACACGCCGCGGAGCGTGTTCGGCGACGCGGCCGGGAGCGCCTCGAACAGCGTCTCCGGGGCGGGGGGCGGCGGCGCCGCGTCGTCGTCGCCCTCCGAGGTGCACGCGGTGAGGACGAGGAAGGCGGCGGTCGCCGCTCGAGTCGAGAGAGAGCTCATGCGGGCACGGTAGCACCGTCCCCGACGCCGCGACCATGGCCTGCCCGCGGCGGGATCGAACCGGACTCCTTCTTGCTC
Organism: Labilithrix sp.; assembly: GCA_019637105.1. Taxonomy (GTDB): domain Bacteria; phylum Myxococcota_A; class Polyangia; order Polyangiales; family Polyangiaceae; genus Labilithrix. Next base: position 24,867 of record JAHBWF010000051.1, on the reverse strand, counting down.
GAGGCTCGCCGAGCCGTGCGCGAGAGCGCCACGCGCGACGCCGACTCGACGGCGCGACGCACGGACGGGGAGGCTGGTGTCACGTGCGCACCTCGAAGGAGCGCCGCGTCCGCGCGGCGCGGCGACGGCTCGTGGCCGTGCGGGAGCGAACGGCCGCGGGCCGCGCGGCCGAGCCGCGCGTTTGGACGGTCGCGCTCGGCGCTACGCTCGCGCTCGGCGCGGCCTGCACGAAGAGCGGCAACCTCGAGGTGGGCGCGCTCGGCCTCGACTCCATCGCCTCGATGGAGTGTGTCCCGCCCGCGAGCGACGACGCGCGCGACGTCGCCTGCAGCCGCTGGGCGTGCGGTCACTCCGAGCTCGCCGCCGCGCCGTGGAACGGCGACGAGGCGAGCTGCGACCCGGGCAGCGTCGACGAACACGCGCGCGATCGCGCGCTCCGCGTGGTCAACGCCTACCGATTCTTGGCGGGCGTCCCCGAGCTCTCCGTCGAGACGCGCTGGGAAGCGCCGGCGCAGGACTGCGCTCTGCTCGCGCACGCGAACCGGCGGCTGTCGCACTCGCCGCCGCCGGAGTGGTCGTGCTGGTCCGATCGCGGCGCGCGCGCCTCGGCGGTCAGCCTCGTCGCGAACCGGAGTGCGCCGCAGGCCGTCGATCCGTTCATCGAGGACGCCGGCAACGAGTCGACGATGGTGCACCGCCGCTGGCTCCTCAGCGAGAAGATCCGCCGCGTCGGCTTCGGATCGACGAGCCGGTTCACCTGCGCGCTCGTCGACGGGCGCGAGTGGGACGACGCCTCCGCCGAGCCGCCCGCGGAGCCCGCGCTCCCGGCGTGGGTCGCGTGGCCGCCGCCCGGCCCGGTCCCGATGGACGTGTTCCGCCGGACGAAGCTCGACGCGATCGGCTGGACGATCCAGAGCTCGAGCCTCGACCTCGACGGCGCGGTCGTCACCGTGCGCGCCGCCGGGGAGCCGCGCGCCGTCACGGTCTCCCCGCTCGAGCGCACGATGGGGAGCCTCACCGCCGTGCGCTTCGTGCCCGACGGATGGGCCGCGCAGGCCGGGAGCCGCTACGACGTCCAGGTCGAGAAGGGAGGCGCCGTGATCGCGTACGCGGTCGAGCCGGTCGACTGCCCTTGAGCGCGCCGCGCCCCCGTCGAGGATCGAAGCCGATGAGTCGGTGTCAGAGCTCGATCGCGTAGCAGCGCTCCGTCGCCGTGACGCCGGCCTCGCGGAAGCGCGGGCCGTCGAAGGGCCCTTCGTCGATCGCGGTCACGCTCGCGCCGGCGTAGAGCCGGCGGATCTCGTCCTCGCTCACGGGATAAGGCGGCGGATCGAACGACGACGACGTGTAGTCGAACGTGACGAGCAGCCCCTTCGATCGGGGCGCGAGCAGCGTCCGGAGGTGCGCGACGTACCGCGGCCGCACGTCGCTGGAGAGCGCGACCAGCGCGGCGCGATCGTAGAGCGCGTCGACCTCGCCGACGATCGACTGGGTGCACGCGAAGACGTCGCCCGCGAAGAGCGTGACGCGCTCGGACGAGTAGGCCCGGATGTGCTCGCCGACCTCGCGGACCGCCGGAGAGAGCTCGTGCTCCGCGAAGAAGGCCTTCACGGCGTCCTCCACCGCCTCGACGCCGACGACGTGGTGTCCGCGCGAGGCGAGGAACGCCATGTCCTCCGTCTTGCCGCAGAGCGGCACGAGCACGCGCCGCGGCGGTGAACCGAGGCGCTCGACGTGGCGGCCGAGGAATACGTTCGTCTTGCCTTCGTGAAAGCCGATGCGGCCTTCCTTCCAGCGCTGCGCCCAGAAGTCGATCTCCATGACGAGCGTATGCTGCTCCCGCGAAGGGCGGCTGTCGAGCGGCGGCCGTTGGTGCTAGAAGGCTAGCCATGTTCCGGCGATCGCAAATCCCGAGCGCCGAGGTCCACGCGACCCTCCGGCGTCACATCCTGGTCGACGGGTATCCGCTCGTCATCGATCTCGAAAAGAGCAGCGGCTCGGTCGTGCGCGACGCGACCAGCGGGCGCGAGCTCCTCGATTTCTACTCGTTTTTCGCGTCGAATCCGCTCGGGTTCAACCACCCCGGCATGCTCGACGAACGGACGCGCGAGCGGCTCGCCAGGACGTCGATCGTCAAGGTCGCGAACTCCGACAAGTACACCACCTACTTCGCCGAGTTCGTCGACACGCTCGCGCGGACCGCCGCGCCTGCAGAGCTCTCGAAGTATTTCTTCGTCGAGGGAGGGGCTCTCGCGGTCGAGAACGCGCTCAAGACCGCGTTCGACTGGAAGGTGCGGAAGAACCTCGCGGCGGGGCGTGGCGAGCGCGGATACCAGATCCTGCACCTCGAGCGGGCCTTCCACGGTCGTTCGGGCTACACGCTGAGCCTCACGAACACCGATCCGAACAAGACGGCGTACTTCCCGAAGTTCGACTGGCCGCGGATCCCCTCGCCGATGATCCGCTTCCCGCTCACCGGCGGGAACGTCGCCGAGGTCGAGGAGCGCGAGCGCGCGGCGGTCGCCGCGGCGGAGGCCGCGTTCGCGCGCGCGCCGCACGAGATCGCGGCGATCATCCTCGAGCCCATCCAGGGCGAGGGCGGCGACAACCACTTCCGTCCGAGCTTCTTCTCGGAGCTCCGGCGCCTCGCCGACGAGCACGAGGCGCTCCTGATCTACGACGAGGTCCAGACGGGGCTCGGCGGGACCGGCGCCTGGTGGGCCTACCAGCACCACGGCGTGAAGCCCGACATCGTCTGCTTCGCGAAGAAGATGCAGGTCGGCGGCATCCTCGTGTCCGATCGCATCGACGACGTCGAGGACAACGTCTTCCACAAGCCCGGGCGCATCAACTCCACCTGGGGCGGCGGGCTCGTGGACATGGTGCGCGCGACGCGCATCCTCGAGATCATCGTCGAGGAGAAGCTCATCGAGAACGCCGCGGCGCGCGGCGCCGAGCTCCTCGCGGGGCTGGAGGGGATCCAGGCGCGTCGGTCCTCGGTCGACAACGCGCGCGGCAAGGGCCTCATGTGCGCGATCGACGTGCCCGACTCCAAGACGCGCGACGCCGTGATCAAGCGCTGCTTCGCCGACGGGATGCTCGTGCTCGCGTGCGGGCAGCGCTCGATCCGCTTCCGCCCGGCGCTCAACGTCGGCGCCGACGTCATCGCCGACGCCGTCGCCCGCCTCGAGGCCGCGATCGCCGCCGTCTGTCCCTGAGGGGACGCGCCTCGCGCCGGGCGCGCCGGCGCTATTCGATCTCCACGATCGTGCGGAGCGGCGCGCCCACGACGTCGAGGCGATCGACGTGGCAGCGCTTGCCGACGCGACGGAGCCGCAGCGAGACGCGCGAGCGCCCCACCCGCAGGCCCTCGATCTCGACGCGGCTCATCGACGCGGGCATCCTCGGGTTGCGGACGAAGATGCGCTGGCGCACGCCGTCGACGTGGATGCCGAGCACGGACTGAAGCAGCAAGAACGGCGCCGCCGCGGCCCACGCCTGGGGGCTGCAGGCCACCGGGTAGCGGACGAGGGCGTCCTCCTCGGCGATCCCGCAGAACAGCTCCGGCAGCCGCCGGTCGGAGAACCGCGTCATCGCCGAGGCGAGCGCCTCGAAGACCGCGCACGCGTGGTCCATCAGGTCGTAGTTCGCGAAGCCCTTGGCGATGATGGCGTTGTCGTGCGGCCACACGGTCCCGTTGTGGTAGCTGAGCGGGTTGTACACCGGCTGGCCCGCCGCCAGCGTGCGGATGCCGAACGCGGAGAGGGACTCGGACGCGATCAGCAGGTCCGCCGCCGACCTCGCGCGAGCCGGGCTCGGCAGCCGCGACCACAGGAGGTGACCGACGTTCGACACGACGGTCGGGAGCGGGACGCCGTGTCCGTCGACGGCGAACGCGTAGCGCTCGAAGTCCGGCATGTACAGCGCGCGCTCGACGACGGAGCGCAGCCTCTCCGCGCGCGCGGCGTAGATCGCCGCGGCGGCCGGATCCCCCGCGGACTCGAGCAGGCTCGCGCCACGGCGGTAGGCGTCGACGCAGTAGCCTTGCACTTCGGAGAGCGCGATCGGCGGCTCCGCGCGCCGGCCGTCGGGGAACGACAGCGCGGCGCGGGAGTCCTTCCAGCCCTGGTTCTCGAGGCCGCGCGGGCTCTCCTGCCGGTACGTGACGAGGCGGGTCCCCTCCGCGCTCCGCGCGTCGATCCACCGAAGCGCCGCGAGGATCGCCGGCATCAGCTCCGCGAGCAGGGCGTCGTCGCCCGTCACCTTGTGCGTCGCGTGCGCGACGACGACGAAGAGCGGCGTCGCGTCGATCGTCCCGTAGTACGGCGAGTGCGGGATCTCCTTGCACGCCGTCATCTCGCCGAAGCGGAGCTCGTGGAAGATCTTGCCCGGCTCCTCCTCGGTGAACTCGTCGAACCTCGTCCCCTGGAACATCGCGAGCGCCCGCAAGGTCGACGCGGCGAGCTCGGGATCGAGCGTCAGCGCTTCGTAGGCCGTGAGCAGCGTGTCGCGCCCGAAGGGGCAGCAGAACCACGGGATGCCCGCGGCGACGATGCGCTGTCCGCGCAGCGCCAGCGAGAGCGCGCGCAGGTCCTTGGTCGACTGCTCGAGGACGTCCTGGATGGTCGCGTTGTCGCATCGGAAGCGCGTGCAGGCGTCGAAGTACCGCGCCGCGTCCTCGCGCGCGGCGCGGAGGCGAGCGTCGAAGGGCGCGCACCTGCCCGCGTCGGTCGCGACCGCGGTGTCGGGGGCGATGTCGATCTCCACCTGCGCGGCTCCCCCGGGCTCGATGGTCAAATGGAACGCGGCCTCGTCGCCCGACACGCGCGCCGGCGTGGGCGAGAACCCGAGGCGCGCGACGTACGTCGTCCCGTCGAGCCCGTCGTACGCGAGGTGCACCGCGCGGCGGCCGACGACGGGCGGGCGCATCCGGCCGCGCCGCGCGCGCTTGGCGCCGCGGATCTCGAAGACGTCGGCGAAGTCCGCCGCGAACGAGAGCGAGATCTCGACGTGGACGCGGCGAGGCAGGTAGTTGACGACCTCGATCTGCTCGCGGAAATGCTCGTCGATGAACTGGCGCCGCCGCACGTGGAGGAAGTTCTGCGGGTCGTCGAGGAGCGCGTCGTCGCTGCCGAGGCCGGAGACCATGAGGTCGATGCGGTTGCAGGCCAGATCGAAGGAGTCCGACGAGAGGTGCACGAGCGCGAGCTCGCGCGGCTCGGCGGGCTCCCCCTCGCCATCCCGGCTCTGCGGTCGGATCGAGAGCTCGTAGCGAGACAGGTAGCGCGTGTCGTCGAAGACGAGCCCGAGCTCACGCGCGCCGGCCGGGGATACGTCGCCCTTCTTGTTCGTGACGATGAACCTCGTCCCCCGCGCGCGGACCAGCGTCTCGATGTCGCCGGCGGTCGTGAGCTCGAGGGGAGCTCCCTCATCGGCGGAGTCGGGTGAACGCAGCGCCATTGTCGCCTCGCGTATGCAACGTGTGTCCGGGGCACGCGTCGCTCCAGCGATCGATCGCGTCGCGGTAGACCGCTACGTAGGCTTGGCTCATCCGCGTCGCGCTCCACCGAGCGCGAGCGCGATCGCGGCACGCTCTCCGGTCGAGGGACGCGGCGTCGTGGAGCCTCCGCGCGAGCTCGTCGAGCGAGTGGACGAGGAAGCCCGTGACGCCGTCGTCGACGACCTCCGGCGCGGAGCCGCGCGCGAACGCGACGACCGGCGTCCCGACGAGCATGGCCTCGATCATGACGAGCCCGAACGGCTCCTCCCACTGGATGGGGAAGACGAGGCACCGCGAGCTCTGGAGGAGCTCGACCTTCGTCTCGTGGTTGGCTTCCCCGATCCAGCGCACGTTCGCGCCGAGGCGCGGCGCGACCTCTCGGTCGAAGTAGCCTTGGTCGGCGGGGTGGGCCTCGCCGGCCAGGACGATGGGGAGCCCCGTGCGGTTCGCCGCGTCGATCGCGAGGTGCGGCGCCTTCTGGACGGCGAAGCGCCCGAGGAAGGCGCAGCGGTCCCCTCCGCTCCCGAGCGGATAGCGCTCGACGTCCAGCCCGTGATGGACGATCGCGCGGAACGGGACCTCCGGCGAGAGCTCGGCCTGACGCCGCGAGATCGCGACGAAATCGACGCCGGGGTACGCGGCGTAGTGCGCCAGGAGCGATTCGTCACGGTCGTGGTGGATCGTCGCCACGGTGGGGACGGGGAAGAGGTTCGTGAACGGGAGCGCGCTCGCGGAGCTCACGTGCACGACGTCGACGTCCTCGAGCGTCGCGATTCGGCTCCAAGCCGCGCAGGCGTGACGAAGCTCGGCCCAGGGGTTCGGGGGCCATACGCCGCGATCGAACAGCGCCCGGCGGGCGCCGGTGCAGGTGGAGTCGCCGGTCGCGAAGACGACCGGGTGATGACCGAGCTCTCGCAGCTCCCGCGCGAGCTCGGCGATGACGAGCTCCGTCCCGCCGTAGGCCTTCGGCGGCGTGGCGAGAGCGCAGGTCGAAACGATCGCGATGCGCAGCGATCCAGCTTCGATGTCTCCTCGCGCCATCGATTCGCCTCGTCGCGTCGCGGGTGCACGTCACGCGCCAGCGTCACGTCACAGCGGCGCCGCGGAGGCAGAGATCGATCGGTGAGGCGGCTCACGCGGCGCTACGGCCGGGCGGGCAACGGTGGAGGCGCGCCGCGAAGAACGCCGCGGCCAGTCGCCAGGCGGTCGAGAGCAAGAGCAGCGTGGAGATCGACATCGAGCCCGCGAGCAACCCGCCGAGGATCGACGACGCCCCGTACGCGACGCCGCTGACCGTGAGGCTCGCCGCGGCGAACAACGGCCGGCGATCGCGCGGCGCCGTCGCGAGCGGCAACGTGAAGAACGCGAGCTCCTGCCCCCCGAGCAAGAGCCCGGTCGCCAGCGCGTCGAGCCCGATCAGCCACGGGAGGCCGTAGCTCACGCCGACCCACGAGAGCGAGCTCAGCGCCGCCCCGAGGCTGCACAGGACGAGCACCGGGCGGCCTCCGATCCGATCGAGCGTTCGCCCCCACAACGGGGTCGTCACGACACGGAGCAGCGCCACCGTCGTCGCGTAGATCGCGATGCCGGAGAAGCCGAGGCCGAGGGCGCGCAGCGTGAGCACGGCGGAGATGCTCGCCGTGAGCCCGGTCGCGACGCCCCAGGTCGCGCCGTAGGCCAGCAGCCTGCGGTAGGCGCGGTCGGCGAGCGGCAGCGCCACGTCGGCGAGCCGCGGAGCTCGATCGACGTGCGGAGGATCGTGCTGTCGCGACATGAAGGCCGTCGTCATCGCCCCGGCGATCGAGCGCGCCACGAGGACCGCGGCGAGCACCGGGCCGAGCAGGGTGTTGCTCCGCCCCGTGTCGAGCGAAGACGCGACGACGAGCGTGGCGATCATGCCGACCGCCGTACACACGGCGGTGCGCCGTCCGAAGTAGGCGCCGCGCGTGTGCGCCGGCACGAGATCGCCCATCCAGGCGAGCCACGCGTTGTGCCCGATGACGGACAACAGCGAGGACAGGCCGAACAACGCCACGAGGATCGCGCGCTTCGTGTCGATCGAGACGTCGACGAACGGGAGCGCCGCGATGGGCAGCGTGACCTGGCGCGCGAGCGCCTGCACCGCGACGGCGACGCGCTTCCGCCCGAACGACGACGTCACCCACGCCGCGGGGAGCTGGAAGACCTGACCGAAATGGGGCAGACCCCAGAGCACGCCGAGGAGCAGCGGGCTCGCGCCGAGCTCGATCCCCCACGCGGTCACGACCGCCGGTCCGAAGCACGCCCCGACGACCTCCGCGGCGAGGCCCTCGGCGGTGCACGCCGCGAGCGATCGCCGGAGGGCCTCTGCGTTCGTCGAAGGGGCGCTCGACGCTCGCTCGACGATGGAACGGGCCGCCGGCAGCCGCGAAGACGGCGTCGCGTTCATCCGGAGACAAGCGGCGCGAGGTGCATGGACGGTAGCGTTCGCGGGTCGGCGGAGCTCGCCGCACGCCGCCCGCGTGTCGGGACACTAGCGAAGCCCGCGCGGATCGCGGAGCCGTGCGTCGCCTGAGCTCGGGCGAACGCGGGGAGCTCGTCCGCGCGAGTGGCTCGGGAGCGGGGTCACACCTTCTTCCTCTGCCATCTGCCGCGCCGGAAGAGGACGCCGCCCGCGATCGCCTGCGCCGAATAGGACGCGGTGATGGCGAGGAAGACGCCGCGCGGCCCGAGGTCCACGAGCACCGCGAGCACGTACGCGAGGGGCACCCGCAGGCCCCAGAACGCGCCCAGGTTGATGGCCAGCGGCGTCATGGGATCGCCCGCGCCGTTGAAGGCCTGGATCGTCACCATCCCGTAGGCGAACGTCACGAAGCCGATCGCGACGATGCGGAGGCAGTCCGCGCCGTAGGCGAGGACGCTCGGATCGCTCGTGAAGACGCCGAGCACGGACCTCGCCGCGACGGCCAGGGTCGCGCCGATGACGAGGAGGAAGAGGGTGTTGTAGAGCGCGATCGTGCTCACGGATCGACGCGCGCGCTCCGGCTCGTTCGCGCCGAGGTTCTGGCCCACCAGCGTCGCCGCCGACGTCGCGAGGCCGAGCGCCGGGAGCAGGACGAACGTCGTCACGCGCATCGCGATCGTGTAACCCGCGACGGCGGCGCTCCCGAACGCGGAGAGGATGCGCACGAGGCCGAGCCAGCTCACGGTCTCGACGAGGACCTGGATCGTCGCCGTCCAGGCGAGCCGAACCAGGCGGACCATCACGCGCGGCCGCGGTCCGAGGTGGCGCCGCTCGAACGGCAGCCGCGGCCGGCGAGGGCCGCGAGAGAGGACGCTCACCTGATAGAGGACGCCGACGCCGCGGCTCACCGTCGTCGCGATGGCCGCGCCGAGGACGCCGTGCGCCGGGATCGGCCCGACGCCGAAGATGAGCACCGGCGCGAGGGCGATGTTGAGCCCGTTCGCCAGCCAGAGCGATCGCATGGCGATGACGGCGTCGCCGGCGCTCCTGAAGATGGCGCTGAACACGAAGAGGAGGAAGATCGTGACGCTCCCTCCGAGCATCGTGCGCGCGTAGGTCGCGCCGGACGCGAGGACGCTCGCGCTGGCCCCCATCGCCGACAGGAGGGTCGGGGCGAGCAGCGCTCCGGCGGCGCCGATCACCGCGGCGTAGACGAGCGCGACGAGGATGACCTGCCCCGCCGCGACGGCCGCGCCCTCCGGGTCCTTCTCCCCGGTTCGACGGGAGATGAGCGCCGTGGCTCCGGCGGAGAGGCCGATGGAGAGCGCGTAGACGGGGGAGAGCATCGTCTCGGTCAGGCCGACGGTGGCGATCGCCTCCGAGCCCAGCCGCGAGACGTAGAAGATGTCGACGATCGCGAAGAGCGACTCCATCGACATCTCGAGCACGACCGGAGTGGCGAGCAGGAGGACGGCGCGGCGAAGCGGGACGGTCGTGAGGTCCTCCTGCGATCCGCGGACCGCTTCGCGGAGCGTGGACCACAAGCCGGGCAGAGCGGATGTGCCCTCGGTGAGCGCGCTCGCGGCAACTTGCGTACGATGAGGCAAAGGGCTTCGCCGCCGTCGGTGGAGTGGACGTCACGATCTACGTCGCGGAGCGTGCTCGCGCCGGTCCCGCCGCGCAGCCCGCGGGTTCGCCCTTGCGACGGCTACGCCATCGCGCGCCGCCGGGGTCGGGATCGGCCGCGCGGCCGAGATCCGGGCCGCGGCGGAGGTCCGACCCGGGAGGACGGGGCGGCGGAGGTCCCGTCGCGGCGGAGGTCCGGGCGCGGCGGGCGCGGCTCGCGCTCGGAGGCGGCTCGACCGCGAACGGGCGAGCCCGCGCGCTCGCGCGGGCGGACCTGAACCGGTCGAGCGAACGGCCCGGCTCACCACGCCAGCGTCAGGACGTGCGCGCGGACCTCCGCGCCGAAGCGCGCGCGCGCGGCGCCGTGGTCGGCGCCGCTCGTGCCGCCGCGGTACAGACCGCGGAGCTCGAGCCCGATCCCGACGACGTCTCCGAGCTGAGCGTGCGCGCCGAGCCCCGCGTGCGCGCCCACGTAAGTGTCGGGCGTGGCCGTGCGTCCGTCGATCGGGATCTGCCCGTCGAAGCCGGCGCGGACGAACGCGTGCGAGCCGGCGAGCTCGCCGCGGCCGTGCGCGAAGCTGTAGGCGAGCGCCGGGTGGAGCCCTGCGGTGTGGAAGCGCGTGTCTCGGTACCGCTCGAAGAGGAACGACGCGTCGACGAGCACCGACCACGATCGGTCGAAGCGGAAGCGGAACGGGAGGCACGCGCCCATGTACGAGGGGAGGTCGCGGCCGGTGAAGACGGCGGCGCAGAACGTGAGCGGCGAGAGCTCCGCGCGAGGGAACGCGACGTAGCGATCCGGCCGCGGGCCGAGCAGAGGGAGCGGCGCGCCCGCCCAGCGATCCCACGACCGCTCGGCGTTCGCGCGCGCGTCCGCCGAGAGCCGCGCCGACGCCGCGAGCTCGACCTCGGCCTTCGCCCGAGCCTGCCAGCTCAGGTAGGCCTTCCACGCGAGCACGCGATCGACCTCCGCCTGGAGCGCGGCCTGCTGCGCGCGCAGGCGCGCCTCGGCTTCGGCGCGCGCCCGGGCCTCGGCCTCGGCGCGCGCCCGCGCGTCGGCGTTAGGATCGACGTGCACCGTGGGCGCCGGCGGCGCGATGATGACGCGGCCGTCCGTGCCCACGCAGACGGGGGCGTTGTTCGGGCAGGTCTGCGCGCGCGCGGTGCTCGCCGCCGCCGGCACGAGCACGGCAACGAGCGAGAGCAGCGCGAGGAGCGTGCGACCGTGCTTCACAGGCCGATCCGCAGGAAGAAGACGCCGTCGGCGCCGAGTCGAGGGACGTCGAGCAGCGAGCTCGGGCCGCCGACGCCGCCGCGCAACGACGCGCGGAGCTCGTAGCCGAGGCCCACGTAGCCGTAGTTCGGGAGGGACGCGGCGAAGCCGACGAGCCCGAAGCCGAGGTGCCCGCCGATCATCGTGTTGGGGGCGAAGCCCGAGGCGCCGCTCGGGACGAGGACGTCGGGCCCGCCGCGCGCGTAGACGATGCTGCTCTTCGACGCGAGGCTCGCGACGAAGGCGGGGCTCGCGGCGAAGGTCGCCCACCGTCCGAGGCTGCCCGCCCACGTCTGCATGAGCGCGATCGGGACGTCGACCGCGAAGTACCGATTGAACCGGAAGGTCAAGCCGACCTCGGGCCCGGCGTGGCCGTACGACTTCCTCTGGACGGTGCCGATGCGGAAGCCGGCGCTCGGCTCGACGAGAGGGAAGCGGACCGGGATGTCCGCCGGGCGCGCGGCTTCGGCGCGCGAGACCCAGGCCCGATGCCGCTCCTCGTCCTTCTGCCGGAGCGCGGCGTCGTAGGCCGACGGCCCGTTCTTCGCGAAGTAGTCCGCCTCGACCCGGGCGCGGTACGCCGCCTGCTCTTGCGGGGTCACGACCGGCGGCCTCCCCGGCGGCGCGTACTGGCAGCCCGGCGTGAGCGGGCGGTCCGGCATGCAGAGGTTCGGCTCGAGGGGTTGCGCCGCCGCGGCGCGCGCGGTCAGGGTGATCCCGACGATCAGGGGGAGTGAAGCGAATCGCACCAAGACGAAAGATGGAAGCGAAGGCGATGCTCCGAGTAGACGACGCGCTTCGCCGCGCTATTCAGCCGATCCTCACGCGCCGCCGCGCGATCAGAGCGTGGGCGGCGCGAAGTCGTCCGTGCGCCCGAGCACGTCGTCGAAGACCACGGCGACGGAGGTGGAGGGTAAGGGGTAGAAGCTGCCGAGCTCGATCTTGCTCGGGAGACTCGTGGTGACCTGGGTGGTGTAAGGATCCCCGAAGTCGGTCGCCAGGATCGCGACGCCGACCACGAGCTGGTTCGAAGCGCCGGTGCGGATCGCTTGGAGCCCGAACCGCCAGGGCTTGTCCGCTGCGACTTCGCCGAGCGGGATCGTCTCCCCGGGGACCTGCGCGGAGAGAATCAGCCTAGACGGATTGGTCGCGGATGCCTTGAGCTCGATCAAGGTGTCGCCGGCGCTGCCCCCGAGGCGCGCGAAGGTCAGCGACCCCGAGAGCGGCCCGTCGAACCGCACGTAGAACGAGACGAAGAGCCGCGCTTGCTCCGGGAAGGTGCGCGTGATCAAGGTCGGGGACGCGGCCGTGTCGACCTTCGCGGAGCCGCCATCGATGATGGGCCTCTCCGCGAACGTCGCCGTCGTCGGCTGGTTCGCGCCGTCGGGGCCGACGAGCGTTTGCTCGAACGTCATCGAGAACGGCACGGCGTAGCCCGCGTCGTCCTCGCTGCTCTCGTGCGGGGCGTCGGCGGCGTCGGGCGTGGGGCCGGAGGCTTCGATCGCGGGCGCGCCGCCCTCTCCGGCGTCCGCGCCCGTCGGGGCCGCGTCGTCCTCGTCGTCCTCGAGGACGCGGCCGCAGGCGAGGGCGAAGAGAGGCGCCGCCGCGAGGACGAGGAAGGCGTATCGCATCAGGACGAGGTTACCACCGCGGGACGGCCGGCGCCGCGTCGTCGCGGTGCGTCACGTTTCGACGACGCGAGAAACCGCCGTCGTCGCGGGGCCGGGCGTCACGTTCCGACGAACGCGAAGCCGCCGGCGCGGCGCCGTGCCGTGCCGGGCGTCACGCCTTGACGAACTTGAAGCCCTCGCCGTCGACGTCGCAGCGCACGGTGCTGCCGTTGGTGTAGCCGCCGGTGAGCAGCTCCTCGGCGAGCGGGTCCTGCACGGCCTTGACGATCGCGCGCTTGACCGGGCGCGCGCCGAACGCCGGCTCGTAGCCGAGCTCGACGAGCCGCATCTTCGCCGCCTCGGTCAGCTCGAGCTTGAGCTCGCGATCGGCGACGAGCTTCTCCACCTTGCGGAGCTGGATGTCGACGATGCCCCGGAGGTCGGTCTTCGAGAGCGGGCGGAAGATGATGACGTCGTCGATGCGGTTCAAGAACTCCGGGCGGAGGAAGTTCTTCAGCTCCTCGCGGAGCACGTCCCTGAGCGCCTCGCGGCCCTCGTCGGACTCGAAGAGCTTCGGCTCCGTCTCGAGGATGCGCTGCGAGCCGATGTTGCTCGTCATGATGACGACGGTGTTCGAGAAGTCCGCGGTGCGGCCGCGGCCGTCGGTGAGCCGGCCGTCGTCGAGCACCTGGAGGAGCAGGTTGAAGACGTCGGCGTGCGCCTTCTCGACCTCGTCGAAGAGCAGGACGCTGTACGGCCGCCGGCGCACGGCCTCGGTGAGGAAGCCGCCCTCCTCGCTGTCGACGTATCCCGGCGGAGCGCCGACGAGGCGCTGCGCCATGTGCTTCTCCATGAACTCGCTCATGTCGATGCGGGTCATCGACTGCTCGTCGTCGAAGAGGAACTCGGCGAGCGCCTTCGCGAGCTCGGTCTTGCCGACGCCGGACGGACCGAGGAAGAGGAAGCTCCCGATGGGCTTGCCCGGATCGCGCAGGCCGACGCGCCCGCGGCGGACCGCCTTCGAGATCGCCTTCACCGCTTCGTCCTGGCCGACGACGCGCTCGCTGAGGCGCTGCTCCATCTTCAGGAGCTTCTCGCTCTCGGCCTCGAGCATCTTGGAGACGGGGATGCCCGTCCAGTCGCCGAGCACCTGCGCCACGTCCTCCTCGGCGACCACGCGGGAGACGCCGTCCTTCAGCCCGGCCCGCTCGACCGCGGCGTCGGCGGCCTCGAGGCGCCGGCGGACGTCGGGCATCTGCACGTGCTCGAGCTCGCCGAGCTTGGCGAAGTTCTGCTCCTGCCGCGCCTGCTCGAGCTGCGTCTGGAGCTTCGTCATCTCCTCCTTCAACGCGGCCTGAGCGGCGAGCGCGCCGCGGCGCGACTCGAGCTTCGTGCGCATCTCGGCGACCGAGGGCTCGAGCTCGCGGATCTCCTTCTCGATGCGCTCGCGCGTCTTGACGCTCATCGCGTCGACGTCGTCCTGCAGGCCCGAGAGCTGCGCCTTCAGCGAGGCGACGCGGCGGATGGCGTCGTCCATGTGCGCCGGGAGGCCGTCGATCTCGACGCGCTTGCGCGCGGCGGCCTCGTCGAGGAGATCGATCGCGCTGTCGGGCAACGCTCGCTCCTGGACGTAGCGCTTCGCGAGCCGAACGGCGGCGGTGATCGCGGGGTCGCCGATCTGCACCTTGTGGTGCGCCTCGTAGCGCGTGGCGATGCCGCGGAGGATCTCGACGGCGCGCTCGGGCGTCGCCGGATCGATCGTGAGCACGGTGAAGCGACGGAGGAGGTTCGGGTCCTTCTCGGAGAGCTTGCGGATCCCCTCGGGCGTCGTCGACGCGAGCAGGCGCACCTCTCCGCGCGCGAGCAGCGGCTTCAGGAGGTCGCCGATCCCGCTCCCCCCGGCGGCCTGGCCGAGCAGCGACTCGAGCCCGGAGATGAACAGGAGCGAGTCCTTCCCCTTGATCGACGCGATCACCTGCTTGAGCCGGTCCTCGATCTCGCCGCGGAGCTTCGCGCCGGCGACGAGCAGGCCGGTCTCGAGCTCGAGGATCGAGAGCGACGCGAGGTTCTGCGGGACGTCGCCGGCGGCGATGCGCATCGCGAGCGCGCCGACGATCGCCGTCTTGCCGACGCCGGGCTCGCCGACGAGGAGCGGGTGGTTCTTCTGGCGGCGCTCGAGGATCTGGAGGAGGCGGCGCACCTCGACGTCGCGGCCGATCACGGGGTCGAAGCCGCTCTCCCTCGCGCGGGCCGTCAGGTCGTGCAGGTAGCGCGCGGCGTCCGCCGTCGAGCCGGAGCCCGACGCGCCGACGATCTCGCGCGGCACGCTCTTCAGCGCCGCCATGTGCGGGCGGAACGAGCCCGGGCCGAGCGCGAACGCCTGGAGCACGACGGCCGCGGGCCCGCGGATCTCCTGCGAGAGCGCGTTGAGCAGGTTCTCGACCCCGACCTGGCCCTTGTCGGCCTCCTTCTCTGCGCGCCCGAGGAGCTGGAGCATCGCCGTCGACAGGTACGCGAGCCCGGCGCCCGCCTTCGCGAGCTTCTGGAGCTGCGCCTCGACCTCGGCCGCGACGTCCGCCGGATCGGCGCCTGCCTTCTTGAAGACCTCGGCGACGCCGCGGTCGCGATCGAGCGCGCGCGCGAGCAGGTGGACCGGCTCGACCTGGACGTGCTTTCGCTCGTCGGCGAGGGTCTGGGCGCCGGCGACGAGCGCCTTGGCGTCGGGGGCGTACCGCTCGAGATGGATCGTCTGCTCGGAGGCCATGAGGAGGTCGAACGTACCACGGTCCCCGGCGGTCATCTCCCCTCGGTCGCGGGCGCGTCCCCGCCCGGCGGCGCGCGGATCGCCGCTTCAGTCGGCGCACTCCTGGTAGCAAGCGTTCAGCGCCGTGCACTCGGCGTCCTCGAAGCACCCGTCCCACGAGGCGCAGCACGAGGTGTTCGTGCACTGATCGCAATCGAGCGAGATCGTGATGACCGGAGCGCGGCACGTCCCGCCGTCCGGCGCCGCGCCGTCCGCGACCACGCCGCCGTCGAGGGCCAGCTCCTCGATGCACGGGTCGACGCAGAACGTCTCCCAGCACGAGTTGATCGCCTCGTCCTTCGCGAGGCCCGTCGGATGAGCCTCCTCGCACGCCTGCCGGCAGGGCTTCGGCGCCGCGCCGTCCTCGCCGGCGGGCGGAGCGCGGTTCGCGTCGGGCGCCCGGGTCTCGGCGCCGGCGTCGCCCGCGTCCGGCGCGTCGTCGTCGGAGCAGCCGCTGCTCGTGAGGGAGAGGGCGAGCGCCCCGCCGAGCGCCGCGAGGACGAAGCCGGCGCCGAGCGCGCGAGAGCTCATGCGAAGACTCATGGTCGAGCCGGTACCCGCCGCGGACGGCGTGGTCAAGCTCGTCCGTCGGTCCCGATCGAAGCGATCGCTGCGGCGTCCGCGAGCGCGATCAGGCCGCGAGCTTCTTGTCGAGCTCGCCGGACAGGTCGAGCGCGCGCAGCTCGTCGAAGCCGCCGATCGGCTCGTCGCCGATGAAGATCTGCGGCACCGTGCGCCGTCCCGTCGTCTCGACGAGCCAGGCGCGTTTCTCCGGATCGCTCGAGACGTCGATCTCCTCGAACGCGATGCCGCGGCCCTGGAGCAGGAGCTTGGCGCGGATGCAGTAGGGGCAGATCCGGGTCGTGTACAGGCGGACGGCCTTCATGGTCGCCCACAAGCATAAGGAGCCCATGCGGCGCTGGCGAGCCCCGATCGGCGTGTCGTGAGCGGGGAGGGCGGTCAGAGCGCGAGGGCGTCGACGAGGCGCTCGACGTCCTTCGCGGCCACCGAGCAGAGGGCCACCCGGAGGGCGCCCTTCTGCGGTACGACGAAGACGCCTTTGTCCTTCATCCGCCCGGCGCGCTCGTGGGCGTCGTCGGCGAAGACGGTGACGAAGAACCCCCCCTCGTAGCGCGGGTAACGCAGCGAGCGCCTCGGCGCGAGCTCGTTGAACGCCGCCACGCGCGCGCCGAGGAGCGCCTTCAGCTCGTCGCGCTCCCGATCGCACGCCGCCGCGAGCCCCGGATCGGTGAGCAGCCGGGTGATCGCGCGCATGCCGCCGCGCGTGCAGTTCGACCACGTGCCGCGGCACGAGTACGAGAGCGCCGCCTCGGTCGCGGTGCGCTCCGCGGCGTCCGGCACGCAGGCGATGATCGCGCCGACGCGGAGGCCGTAGTGCGTGTACGTCTTCGACGCGCTCCACGCGAAGACGAGCCCGACCTTCCCGAGCAGCGGCCGGAGCTCCTTCAAGAAGGCGCGCGGATCGTTCGCGTTGTAGGCGAAGTACGCCATGTCGACGAGGAGCGTGATCGGCGCCGCGCTCGCGTGCGCCAGGAGCCGCTCGACGACCGCGCGCCACTCCTCGGCGCGCATCGAGTAGCCGGTGGGGTTGTGGCAGGGGTCGTTGAGGAAGAGAAGGACGCGCTTCTGCTCGGCGACGTGCGCCGCGAGCGCGCGATCGAGCGCGGCCACGTCCATCGAGCCGTCGGCGGCGAACATCGAGAACGTCGACACCTTGCGATCGCCCTCGTCGCAGAGCGTCTGGTACGGACCCCAGAAGTAGCTCGTCGTCAGCAGCGACTGCCCGGGCTCGAGGTAGTTCGCGATCGCGTGGCGGAGCGCGCCCGTACCGCCCGGCGTCGCGGCCGCGACGGCCGAGGCGCGCATCTCGGGCTCGTCCTTGAAGACGTCCGCGACGACGGCGGCGAGGAAATCGGTCGAGCCGGCGATCGGCGCGTACGGCGCCCACTCCTCGGCCGGCACCTCGCGGACCGCGCGGGCCGCGGTCGGGAGGATCGCGAGCGTGCCGTCGTCGTGGAGCAGCGCGCCCACGGTCCCGTTCACGACCGCCTCGCCCTTGCCCTTCCGCGCCACGGCTTCTTTGTTGAGCGCGAAGATCGGGTCGTCGGACGGACGGCCCTGGTGAGACGGAATGACGTGGAGCATGCCCAGCCTGCTACCGCTCGCGCGCGCGCGCGTAAAGCGCCCACGCGCGGGCGGCGCGCCGGCGCCGCGACGCGTCGTCGGACGCGCGCGCCTCGAGCGAGTCAGTCGGAGTGCGCGAGGACCTCGTCGGCCTTGTCCACGGAGAGATAGAGGCCGCGCGCGTAGAGCCTCCGCCGCTCCGGCTCGGGCAGGTCCCCTGGCCGCGACGCGGTGGCCGACGCGAGCAGGATCGCCGCCACCACGGAGACGTTCAGGCTCTCGACGAAGCCGCGCATCGGCACGCGGACGCTGCGCGTGCAGGCCCGCGCGAGGTCCTCGGCGATCCCGTCGCGCTCGTTGCCGAGGACGACGGCGAGGCGCGGGATCGACGCGAGGTCCTCCGGCGCGAGCTCGCCCTCGGCGTGGGCGCCGACCAGCTCGTAGCCTTCTCCGCGCAGCGCCGTGATCGCCTCGTCCGAACGCCGCCAGCGGCGGAGGTCCACCCACTTCTCCGATCCGCGCGACACCGACGGCGCGAGGAGGAAGGGCTCCTTCCGCTCGACGACGTTGATCCGCTGGACGCCGAAGGCCTCGCAGGACCGCACCACCGCGGCGCCGTTGTGAGGATCGTGCGGCGCGTCGAAGACGACCTGGACGCTGTCGAGCCGCGCCTCGATGACCGAGAGGAGCCGCCGGCGGCGGCGCTCCAGGACGAGCGGCTCAAGCAGGGCGATCACCCGCTCCGGGTCCTGCCGCTCGACCTTGGCGATGAGCGACGGGACGACCTGGCTCCCGGGGAGCACCCCTTCGCTGTGGCGCCGCATCTCGGGCCCTGAGCTAGCACGATCGGCCGGGCTTCCCCACCCCGAGGCCCAGCCTCACGGCCGCGTCGATACTGCGCAAAGGCTCAGAACCGCGCAGCAAACTGGGGGCGGAGGGGGTGGCCCGCTATGCTCGAGGATCCGGATCCGTCAAACGCCAGGGCGGCCATCTTCATCTGAAGAGGCTGGCCCCGACCCCCAGCGATGGAAGCGCGAAGCTCGAGCACCCAGCTGCCTCCCGTACGGCGCACCAAGCGCCGCGACTGGGTGCGCCTGGTGTGCCGGGTCCTCTGCGTCGTCTTCGCGACGTGCGGGCTCGTGCCCGTCGCCGTCGGTCTGCTCGCGCGGACGTCGTGGGCGCGCGGAGTCGCGACCCGCGAGACGCGCGCGCTCCTCGCGGGCTTCGGGGTCGACGCGCGCTACGAGCTCGACCTGCGCGTGTGGCCGCTCAGCGTCTCGCTCGCGGACATCCGGGTCGAGGCGAGCGACCAGGGGACGCCGTTCTTGACGGCGAAGCGCGCGACCGCGAAGCCGAAGATCTTCGGGCTCCTCGCCGGCAAGGTCGTCATCGACGAGATCGAGATCGACCAGCCGAAGGCGCGCGTCGTCCTCGAGGACGGCAAGCTGAAGAACCTCGCGCTCGATCTCCCCGAGACGCCCAAGTCGGAGAAGAAGACGAGGGCGCCGTTCTCCGTCGTCTCGACGAGCGAGGCGGAGGTGGACCTCACGATCGACGGCACGCGCGTCGTGGCGCGCGAGATCGACGCCGACGTCACGGTCGACGACGACGGGGAGGGCGGCGACGCGTTCGAGATCGCGCTCCGCGTGGGCGAGGCGAGGACGCGGATCGTCCGCACGGTCCAGCCGGCCACGGCCGACGCGCCCGCCGTGATCGCGGTCGACGACGACACGCTCTGTCGCGTCGACGGCCGCGCGCGCGTCGAGGACAAGCGCGTCCTCGTCCGTCGCTTCGAGGCGCACGGCGCCGCCGACATGGATCCCGCCGCGGACACGCACCTCGGCTGCGATCTGCCGAAGACCGACTACCGCTACGTCGAGCTCGGGCTCGGCCACTTCGCCGTCACGTTCCCGAGGTCCAAGGACGAGGTCCCGAACTTCGAGGGCCACGTCAAGGCGCGCGCCCCGATCCCGCTCGTCGGGCGCACCGGGCCGGGGGCGCCGATCACCGAGGGCTGGGCCGGCGTCGACGTCGAGCTCCGCTACACGCCCGAGACCCCCATCCCGGACCTCGCCGGGCGCCTCGAGGCGCACGACGTCCGCGTCGCGCGCTTCAACTTCGCCAAGACCGTGACCAGCGAGGTCGCGGTGCGACGAGGGGTCGTGTCCGTGCCGATCACGAAGCTCGACATCGCCGACAGCGTCACCGAGATCCGCGACGTCGAGGTGCGCCCATTCGAGAAGGGGATCCCGATCAAGGTCGGCAGCGTCGACATCAAGAACGCGAACTTCACCTCGCTCCTCCGCGATTTCCGCGTGCACCCGCGTCCGTTCGTGGCGTGGGACATCCGCGACGTCCGGGTCTCCGACGTCCGCGGCACCGCCGAGCCCCTGAAGCTCGACGGCGACCTCACGGGCAGGACGTACGACTTCACGATCTTCGACAAACCCGCCAAAGATCCGGCGCGGGGGCGCGTCATCGGCGTGCGCGACGCCGCGCTCAACGGCAAGCTCGCGGTGCGCCCGAAGGGCTTCGAGTTCGCGAACATGACGGTGACCACGCCGAAGAGCGTCGTCAACAACGTCACGGTCATGATCGGCTACCACGACGAGCTCCGCGTCGAGGTCGGAGGAGGGAAGATCGACCTCAGCGAAATCTCGCCGCTCGGCTCGGTCGTGATGGCCGGCGTCGCCGAGCCCAAGGTCACCGTCAGCGGCGACGTCGGCAGCCCGAAGCTCGTGGGCGACACCACGATCAAGGACTTCGTCATCGGTGACATCCCGTTCGGGAACGTGACGCAGGCCCACGTCGTGTCGGAGATCTCGAACCTGACCGTCGACATCACCGACGCGAAGGCGCAGAAGGGCAAGAGCACCTACGAGATGTCGACGGGGCGCCTCGACTTCAATAAGCCGGCGAACATGCGGCTGGACGGGCAGGTGTCGTCGAAGGGCCTCAACGTTCGCGACTTCTTCTCGATGTTCCGCCTCGACGAGGACCCGCGCTTCGCCGAGATCGACGGCGACCTCGAGACGACGGCGCGCATCCACCTGGCGCTCGGCGGGCCGGAGGACGTCTGCAAGGGCGGCTTCCTCAGCGTGACGGCGTCGACGAACGCGCGCGGCCTGAACCTGCTCGGCGAGCGGTTCGACGAGGGGCACGCCGACTTCGAGTACCGCTGGGTCGATCGCCTCGCCGGGATCGACGGCGCCGAGATCGACGTCCGGTCGCTCTCCCTCACGAAGGTGAGGAAGGAGAGCCACGGCCCCGACGGCGCGCGCTCGCGCGGCGGCGAGCGGGTCGGCTCCGTGCTCGGCTCGCTCGCGGTCCATCGCGGCGGGGACATGCGCGGCAGCCTCGTCGTCCAGGGCTTCCCGCTGGCGCGCACCGATCTCCTCGGGCCCGCGGCGAAGAAGATCGAGGGCGCCGCGTCGGGGGTGGCGCGCATCGGCGGGAAGCTCAGCGCCTTCGACATCGAGGCGGACGTGAACGTCACGCCGATCCGCGTCATGGGGGCGGCGTTCGGCGGCTCGGACCTGCACGTCGCGATGACCCAGCGGCCCGGGGCGGACAAGCCGATCGGCAAGACGCCGTGCGGCGCGCCGATCGGCGCGCCCTTCAACAAGGAGGCGTACCTCAAGGACACGTCCTCGCAGGGCGAGTACCGAGTCTCCGGCGCGCTCTTCGGCGGCCAGGTGCGGCTCGAGGACGTCGTCGCCACGCGGCAGAAGGCGCCCGTGATCACGGGCAAGGTCGCGCTCGACCGCTTCGACCTCGGTCCGATCGGGAAGATCCTCACGGCGAACGACGATCCGACCGCGCCGCCGGCGACGCCGCTCGGCGGCGAGCTGACCGGGGAGATCGCGCTCGACCGCATCGCGACGGACGATCTCGCGCGGGCGAAGGTCCGCTTCTCGCCGAAGACGCTGCGGGTGAACCGCGGCGGCCAGAAGATCGAGCTCCGCGACAAGGAGGCCGTCTTCGCGCTCGCGGACGACAGGATCTCCTTCCCGAAGGTGACCTTCGATCTCGCGACGCCGAACGGGCTCAAGGGCTCGTTCGCCGTGAGCGGTGAGGTGCGGAAGGTGACGCGCGGAGGCGACCTGAGCCTCGAGGCGACGCTGTCGCCGATCGATCTCGGGATCCTCGTCGGCGTCGTCCCGAAGATGACGCGCGCCGTCGGCACGCTGACCGGGTCGGTGAAGGTCTCGGGGCGCCCGACCGAGCCCGACCTCGACGGGCGCCTCAAGGTGCGGGGCGGGGAGTTCGGCGTCAAGGGGCTGCCCGGCGGGATCACCGACGTCGAGGTCGACGTCGAGGCCGACGAGACGGAGGCGCGGATCACGCGCGCGGTCGGTCACTTCCTCGGCGGTGACGTCGCCATGACGGCCCACATGCCGCTCAAGGGCGGGCAGCTCGGCGTCGCCCGAGCGACGGTCGTGGGGCGCCAGCTCTACGTCGCGCCCGTCGACGGCGTCCGCGCCACGCTCGACGCCGATCTCGAGGTCACGGTGAACCCGGCCGCGCCGTCGGCGCACGGGCGCCTGCCGTTCGTCGGCGGCGAGGTGTCGATCACCCAGTTCGAGTACACGCGTCCGGTCACGCTCGATCTCACCGGCTTCAAGGGCGGCGCCAAGCGCACGATCGTCGAGGCGTACGATCCGTCGGCCGACGCGGTCGCGTTCGGCGTCGACGTCCGCTCGCGCGCGCCGCTCCAGATCCACAACAACCTCGTCGACGCGAAGCTCGCCATCGATCCGCGCGGCATCCACGTCACGGGGACGAACCAGCGCATCGGCCTGCGCGGCGAGCTCGCCACGATGCCGGGCGGCCGCTTCCGCGTCTTCGCCAACGACTTCGAGGTGCAGAAGGGGTCGATCCGCTTCGACGATCCGACGCGCGTGGTGCCCCACGTCGACATCACGGGCGTGACGGAGTACCGGCGCTACAACAACACCGTGTCGAGCGCGAGCTCCGGCGCGGCGAACACCACCGGCGGCGCGGGCGTCACCTCCGGCAACATCTCGAGCGGCGGCCGCGGCGGCGGCCTCTGGCGGATCACGCTGCACGCCTACGGCGACACGGAGGACCTCCACGTCGACATGACGAGCGATCCGGCGCTCAGCCGCGAGGACATCTTCTTCCTCCTGACCATCGGGCTCACGCGCGCCGAGGTCGACCAGGTCCGTTCGGGCTCCGTCTACGCGAGCGCGGCCTTCGAGGCGATCGGCACGGTGAGCGGCGCCGACCGCGCCGTGAAGACGGTCATCCCGGTGATCGACGACTTCCGCTTCGGCAGCGCGTACTCGCCGCGCACCGGCCGCACCGAGCCGCAGGTCACGCTGGGACGTCGCCTGACCGACAACGTCCGCGCGAACGTCTCGACGGGCCTGACCGAGGACCGCCAGCTCCGCTCCAACGTGGAGTGGCGCCTGAGCCGGCCGCTCAGCGTGCAGACGTCGTACGACAACATCAGCACCGTCTCGTCGGGCTCGGTCGGCAACTTCGGCCTCGACTTCCGCTGGCGCATCGAGTTCGACTGAGCGCGGGCTCGGTCGCGCGGTCCCGGAGCGAAGGGCGCGGATCGGGGAACGGCGCCGCGGCGTACGGATCCGGATCCGGATACGCCGCCTCGGTCAGCGCGTCCGCTCGAACGAGACGGGGGAGCGGAGCTTGAGCGCGGGGGCGTCACCGCCCTGACGTGACGGACGGCCGTCGGGGGCGAGCTGCATCCCCGCGTAGCCGAAGCAGCTGACCGTGCCGGCCAGCAGGCACACGACGGCGATCCAGATGACGAGGTCGAGGCGGCGATGCGACTTGGTCGTGGTCATGGTGTTGACGCTCCTCTCGCAGATGCGACGGGTTCGAGAGGGGTCAGCTGCAGCGCGCGTGCCGCAGCGCGGGACCGAGCCGGCGGCTCAGGGCCGGCGCAGCCGGAGGTGCGCCTCGACGAGGTTCTTCGCGGCGATCAGCGACGCGTCGGCCGAGCCGAGCACGACGAGGCAGAGCTCGGAGGCCGCGTGCGAGATGACGCGGGTCGACAGGAGCGTCCCGCGGCGATCGCGGATGCCGACCTCCTCCACGCCTTCGAGCGGGAGGAGCCGATCGGTCCGCGAGCTCGCGTCGCGGATGTACGCGCCGAACGCCGCCATCCCCTCGGCGAGGTCGCCCGACCCGACGAGGAGCGAGCCCAGCTCGTCGGCGAGGACGGCGGCCTTCAGGCCGGCGACGTTGCCGACGCGCTCGACGAGGTCGCGGTAGGCGTCGACGTCGATGTCTTCCAGATCGAGGCGCGACCGCTGCTGCGGCGGGAGGCTCCCGAGCGCGCGCGCGCGGAGGTCGCGGTTCTGGAGCGAGAGGCGGGCGATCTCCTCACGGAGCCTGGCGACGTCGTCGCTCGTCCCCGGCGACGACACGGCGGCGGGCGGCGCGCTCGCGGCCGGCGGCGAGAGGCTCGCCGAGGAGGCCGGTGGCATCGAGGAGCGCTCGAGCTTGTCGTAGACGTCGCGCAGCTTGACGCGCATCTCCTCGGTCTCCTCGAGGTCGCGCCGGCGGTGCCACTCGCTCGTCGTGAGCGCGCGGACGCGCCCCTGGAGCGCTTCGCGCAGCTGCCTCGCCTGCTTGTCGAGGACGGAGACCTTGTGCCTCAGGCTCGCGCACTCCTCCGAGGCGTTCGCGAGGCGGTCGCCGAGCTCGTCGGCCCGCGCCGCCGCGGTCGCCCGCGCGACGACCTCGTTGCGCAGCTCGTTGCGGATCGACTCGATCTGGCGCTCGAGCTCGCCCTTCACGGCCTCGGCGGCGCGCGCGCGCGCGGCCGCGGCCTCGGCCTTGGCGAGCGCCGCCTGGAGCTCGGCGGCCGTCCCCGTCGCGAGCTCGCTCATCGGGATCGACGGCGTGCGGGGCGGGGGGATCGTCGCGGCCGCCGCGGCGACGACGGCGGCTTGGGTCAAGGTGTCGGGGACGAGCGTGGGGCGTCCGTCGTCGTCCTCGGCGGCGTCTCGCGTCGTCGCCGGTGTCGCAAGCGGCGTCGCGCTCGCCTCGGGCGTCACCGTGATCGCCAGCGGGGTCTCGATCGTGTCCGGCGAGGGCGCCGGCGCGCCCGCCACCGCCGGAGAGCTCAACGTCGCCGGGGACGTCTCGTCGTTCGCCGGCGCGGCGTACGGGGTCGCGAGCGGCCGCGCGGGCGCGTTCAGGCCGAGGAGCGGGAGCGAGACGCCGCGCTGACCGAGGACGTACCCCGCGGCCGAGAACGCCGCCGCTCCGAGGAGCGAGGTCAACCAGACTCCGACGATCGCGTCCATTCAGTGCTCCTCTCGGGGCTGGTGGGTCTCGGCCGGGACCGGCGGCGCGTGCTCGCTCGGCGCGCGCTCGCTCGGCGCGCGCTCGCTCGGCGGTGTGTTCTCGCTCGGCGGTGCGCCCTCGCTCGGCGGCGGCTTCGACGTCGCGGGGGCGTGCTCGCCCGGCGGC
>JAHBWF010000050.1 GCA_019637105.1 Labilithrix sp. | reverse complement strand
CCCAGTCCTCGTGGGCGCCCGTGCCGCCGGGCCCCTTCGGGTTCGGGTAGTAGAGGTGCGGGCCGTTCGAGGTCCGGTCGGTCGTGAGCACGAGCGTCGTCCGGGCCCCTCCGGACGCGACCTCCTGCGCGGCCACGGCGAGGCAGCGCGCGCTCGTGGCGCACGCCTGCGCGATCGTGGGGCCGCCCACCGCCGTCGCGCCGAGCCTCCCGAGGAGCCACGGCAGGCCGTAGAAGACCTGCCGCTGCGGGACGGTGACGCCGAGCACGCCGTAGTCGAAGGCGGTGGGCGGGAGACCTCGCCCGTCGAGGAACGCGCGCGCCGCGTGCACCAGGAGATCGGTCGACGGGACGTTCGCGAGCGAGCCCTGCCACTTCGCGAACGGGGTGGAGAAGTAGCTGCCGTACGGGATGAACGCGTCCACGCGTCGACCATAGCGCGCCGCGCGGGGACGGGACCAGCGCGCGTCGCGTCATGGCCGAGCATGATCCCGAGCCATGCTCGTCCTTCAAGGTCGCGCGGAGTCGAGCGGCGGCGGCGAGGACGGCGTGAGGCACTCGCGGTTGATCTCCTGCGCGCGATCGTGGAGCCGCTCGTTGCCCGGGTCGAGGCGCTGGGCGCGCTTCATCGCGCGGTCGGCCTCGTCGCACTGGCCGCTGCGCGCGGCGCGGCTCGCCGCGTTCAGACGCTCGTCCACGCCCATGAAGAGGTAGCGATCGGTCCGGTTGCGGACGTAGACCGTGAGGCCGGCGACGATCACGGCGGCGACGCAGACGCCGACGACGATCCGCGAGAGCTGCGCCGTGTAGGTGACCCCGCGCCGCCACGTGGCGGCGATGATGACGCCGCCGAGCGCGCCGCCGACGTGCGCCGCGTTGTCGACCTGGACCATCCCGCCTTGCAGGTTCTTGGCGAGGCCGAGGACGAAGAGGAACGCGAGCCACCCGGCCATCTGCCGCGCGAGCGGCCCGCGCCACCCCTGCGTGCGCGCGCCGAGGACGAGCATCGCGCCGATGAGCCCGCAGATGGCCCCCGAGGCGCCGATGCTGAGCGACGCGCCGAAGAGCCGGCCCGCGATCGCGCTGAAGGCGCTGCCCATGATCCCGGAGCCGAGGTAGAGCGGGAGGAAGCGCGCGCGCCCGACGGCGCGCTCGAGGAACGGGCCGACCTGCCACAGGACGAGCAGGTTGAAGCCGAGGTGGAGGATCGACCCGTGGAGGAAGCACGAGGTCACCAGCGTCTCAAGCCGCGTGTCGGCGATGGTGAACGTCGAGTCGTTGCCGCCGAGCCACCGGAGGATGGCGTTCCAGAGCGTGTGGTCCTGCGGATCGGCGCCGCCGAGCGCGAAGCGCAGGTGGCCCGCCAGCGAGACCTGCGCGGCGAAGACGCCGGCGTTGGCGGCCAAGAGCGCGCCGGTGACGGGCGCGCCGCGGAGCCCGCGCGTCTCCTCGAGGGCCGCGTCCCGGGCCGTCGGTTCTCGCTCCTGGGCCGCGCCGTCCGCTTCCGCCACGAGGGAGTTTTACGCACGTCGCCCCGCCGATGCACGCCCGTCGTGCGGCCGCGCGGGCGGATTTCCGCGCGCTGGGACGGCGGATCTCCGCGCGGACGCGGGGCGCGGGCCCCCGGCTGGGCTCGAGGCCGCTCGGGGCTGTCAAACAAGTTGCCGAGTTCGTCGTTCCTTTGCCCCCGCCGCCGGGGGGCTGATAGCGGACGAGGAGGCCCGGTGCAGTTCGCACGCGGGACCTCCCCGAAGGTTCGGAACAAGTGGACTCGCTCGTACGCGCGACGCTCCTCGTTCGCCGCCTCGCTCGCAAGGGCCTCGGCCTGCTCGTGACCTGCGCGCTCGCGGCGTGGGTCATCGCGGGCGGCGCCGCCGCGCCGATCGGCCCCCTCCCGATCCTCGCGGCGATCGCCTGGGCGGTCTTCCTCGGCAAGCGCCTCCGCGCGAAGCTCAGGCTGACCGGGGACGCGCCGTTCCTGCTCGACTTCGAGCTCGGCGCGCTCCTCGCGGTCGGCCTCGACGCCGCGCTGCTGCGGTTCGACGGCACCCTCTCGGGCCGCTTCTCCCCCGCGACCTACGTCCTCGTGGCGCTCGTCGCCTCGTTCGGCCGCCCCGTCGCCGGGCTGGCCGTCGTCGGCTGGGTGGTCATCCTCGACGCGCTCATCCGCTACAAGACCCTCGGCGAGGCGAGCCTCGAGGCGCTCGCGACCCAGGCCGGCTTCGCCACCGCGTTCGCGCTCCTCAACCTGATCCTGCTCCGGGCGGAGGTCGCGCGCATCCGCGTGACGGCGCGCGCGCGCGTCGAGCGCGAGCTCGAGCGGCTCCGCGAGGACGCGCGCAGCTATCGCCTCCTGGGCGCCGGCGAGGCGGCGGCCAAGAAGGAGGACGCCGAGGAGCGCCTGGCGCGGTCGAGCGTCGAGGAGATCCACCAGTCGGTTCACTACGCGCTCGAGCTGCTCCGCCGCTCGCTCGATCTGCACACCGCCGTCCTCTTGTGGCGCACCGACTCGGGCACGCACCTCCGGATCAGCGAGCTGTCGACCGCGTCGGACGAGATCCACGACGCGCCGTTCTCGATCGGCGACGGCGTCTGCGCGGCGGTGATCGCGAAGAAGGAGGCCGTGCTGCTCGAGAACCTCCGGCCCTCGTACAAGGTCCCGTACTACGCCGGGCCGTGCCCGATCCGCGCGCTCGCGGCGATCCCCGTGGTGGAGGACGGCGTCGTCCGCGGCGTGCTCGCGCTCGACCGCGTCGAGAGCAAGGCGTTCACCCCGCACGAGCACGACCTCGCCGCGCAGGCCGCGCGCTACTGCCTCCGCGCGATCCAGAACGAGCGCGTCTTCGTCCAGCTCGAGCGCGCGAAGGTGGAGCAGGGCAAGCTTTACCGCGCGGCGCAGGCGCTCGGCGCGGCGCTCAGCGAGCGCGACGTCGTCGAGGCCGGCGTCCGCGCGGCGCGCGAGATCGCGAGCTTCGACCTCGCGGCCGTCACGGTCTGGGACGAGGGAACGCGCATGCACGAGGTCTGCGCGGCGACGAGCAACGGCGGCGAGATCGACGACCTCGTCGGGCAGCGCTTCAAGCACAACACCGGCCTGGTCTCGATGGTCGTCACCAACCGCTTCCCGCTCCCGTACAAGGGCGAGTACGACTCGGCGCACCAGATGGTGCTGACGAAGCGCCTCGCGTGGCCGGCGGTGCCGTCGCTGCTCGTGCTGCCGCTGCTCCACCACAACCGCGTGCTCGGGACGCTCATCCTCGGCGCGCGCCGCCGCCACGCCTTCGGCGACACAGTGCGGCCGACGCTCGAGGTCCTCGCGAGCCACCTCGCGGTCAGCCTCTCCAACGCGCGCATGGTCCACAAGCTCGAGACCATGGCGACGACCGACGGCATGACCGGCCTCCTCAACAAGCGCGCGATGCTCGACGCCGCCGCGCAGAAGGTCGCCGCCGCGCACCGCTTCGGCCGCAAGCTGAGCGTGCTCGTGACCGACATCGACTGGTTCAAGAAGGTCAACGACACCTACGGCCACGACGTCGGCGATCTCGTGATCAAGGGCCTCGGCGACATCCTCAAGCGCGTGAAGCGCACGACCGACGTCGTCGCCCGCTTCGGCGGCGAGGAGTTCGTGGTCCTCTGCGAGCAGACCGACGAGCAAGGCGCGCTCCTGCTCGGCGAGCGCATCCGCGACGAGCTGTCGAAGACCGTGTTCCACACGCCGAACGGTCCGCTCTCGGTGACGTGCTCCGTCGGCGTCGCCACGTTCCCGGTCGCCGGCGAGAAGTGGGACGAGCTGTTCAAGGCCGCCGACGAGGCGCTGTACGCGAGCAAGCGCGGCGGCCGCGACCGCGTGAGCCTCTACACGCCGCCGCCGACGTCGGCCGCGCGCCTGCCGACGTCGGCCGCGCGCGTGAAGAGCGCGTGAGCGACGTCCGGCCTCGCGGGCGCGCGGCCGTCGCTCCGGACCGATCGGCGGGGCGGCGTCGGGCGCGCGGCCGTCGCTCCGGCCGATCGGCGGGCGCGCCGCCCTCACGACGGGGCCGCCGGGGAGGGGGCGGCGAGGTGATCTCCGAGCGATCCGCGGATCGCGCGACCCCACCCGGGCCGCGAGCGCTCCGCTGCGCCCCGCGCATCTCCAGCTCTTTTCGAGGTGTTCGTCGAGGCGACGGCTGGCACCTTTGGTGCACCAAGGTGGGCATGCGACTCGGTCTCGTCCTCGCCGTCGTCCTCGGGGCTCTCACGGTCGGCGCCGGGTGCGCCTCGACGGAGCCGCCGCTGGCCGTCGATCCCTCGAGCGATCCGGCGTGGATCCCGCCTGGCCAAGGCGACCTCGAGGTCGCCGACGCCCCGATCGCGGAGAAGCCCGCGCCGAAGCCGCGGCCGCGCCACCTCGAGGAGCCCAACCGTCGCGAGATGGACCGCCGCCTCATCGCCAATACGGCCCCGAACCGCCCGTAGGCGGCGGCCGCAGGGCCGCGCTCGCGAGGGTGGACAGACCGCCGGCGGGTGGTCATCATCGGCGCATGAGCGACGACAAGCCGAGGCCGGTGGACGACCTGAAGGAAGGGCTCGGGCTCCTCTTCCGCGCTGCCAAGGGCGCGGTCGAGAAGCTGCCCACCGACAAGCTCGAGGACGTCGCCAAGGACGCCGCCAAAGAGGTCGGCCGCGCGTTCGAGTCGATCGGCAGCGAGATCGAGAAGGTCGTCGGCAAGGTCTCGGGCTCGAGCCCCGCGGCGGCGCCGCCGCCGGCCGCACCGCCCGCCGAGGCGAAGCAGGACGCCGCGCCGGCCGCGCCGGCCGAGCCTCCGCGGTACGACGACGGCTACGCGCCCGAGCCCCCGCCCAAGGGGCCCCGCGTCGGCTGACCCGGACAAGCGCGGCCCGGCGAAGCTCGTCTCGCTCGCCGAAGCCGAAGAAGAACCGAGCTCGACGCTCGCGGGTTAGAACGCACGCCCTGCGACGCAGAGGTTCTCGGGGCCCTTCGCGTAGTTGTCGCGGACGAAGGCGTCGAGGGTGGGGGCGTCGACGCAGTCGGCCCGGTAGGTCTTGCCCCACGCGGCGGCGGCGACCTTCGTGGGGATCGTCGGGCTCGGCGCGATGATGATCCGCTTCGTGCCGTCGGCGCAGAGCGGATCGGGCGCGGCGTCGTCGCGGACCTTGACGAGGGCGTCGACGATCTCCGGACACCCTTGCGCATCGCAGTTGTAGAGGAGCACGATCGCGCCGTGCTCCATGCTGTGGACGAGGTACGGCCACTCGACGGGCGACGAGTACTGCTGGAACGCGGCCCACACGGGGTAGTGATCGCCGCTCGAGGGCGGGTTCGAGCAGTAGCTCAGCGCCGTCCCCTCCGGGACGTGGTTCGCGCCGGAGATGGGCGGGGACTCGATCGTCACGTCGCACGACGCCGCGGGCTTCTCCGGCGCCGGGACCTCGGCGCAGACCGGCGCGGCGGCCTCTCCGCCGCCGCCGTCGACCCCCGCGGGCGGGCTCGCCGCGTCGTCGTCGTCGCCGCAGGCGACGACGCAAAGGAACGGGACGACGAGCAGGGCGTGGACGAGGAAGCGAGCGCTCACCGCGAACACCATACTCGCGAATCGCCGGAGACAAAGCCTGCTGTTGGCTGCAGGTGAGCCCCGCGCCGCCGCGAGCCCGGCCGCGCGGGCGCGCTGCGTTTGACGTGGCCGGCGAAAGCGACTCTCCTTTGTGCGTGCCGCAGGCCGACGTACCTCCGAGCTCGCGCGACGGCGCGCCGCCCGATCGACCGAGCGGCGCCCTCGGCCTCGCGCACTCCATCCGCGCGTCGCTCCGCCCTTCGCAGGTCGTTCCCGTCTCGAGCGACGTGCTCCATCCGCGCGGGCGCATCGCGCCGCTCTTGCCCGCGAGCGCGCCCCGGCGCCAGCGCGTGCTGCGCGTCCTCGTCCGGCTCGGGCAGGGGCTCCGCTACCACGGCGTCTTCCGCGCGGCGCCGGCGATGGCGTTCCACTTCTTCCTGAGCCTCCTGCCGCTGCTCGTCTTCGCCGGGTACGTCCTCGGCCTCGTCGCCCAGCGCAAGGGCGTGGCCGCGGTCCTGGGGATCCTGCTCGACACGCTCCCGCCGACCGCCGAGGCCGTGGTGAAGAACGAGGTGAGCAACCTGGCGAGCGCCGATCGCCTCGGCCCGCTCGCGGCCGTCGGCTTCCTCTGGGTCGCGTCGGGCGGAGTGCACGGCCTCATGAACGCCGTCGAGATGGTCGTCGGCGCGCCCGGCCGCGCCTGGTGGCGACAGCGCCTCTTCGCGCTCGGCTGGGTGATCGCGACGCTCGCGGCGGGCGGCGTGGCGGCGTTCGGGATCATCGAGTGGGAGGCGCTCGCGCAGGTACGCCCGGCGGTCGCGGTGGTCGAGGCCATCGCCCCGGAGACCGACGACGGGGAGGGCGCGCCCGCCGACGGTCCGGAGATCGGCGACGACGCGCCGCGCCCGTCGGCCCACACGCTCACGCCGAAGCGGGCGCGCAGGCTCCTACGCACCGGCGGCGAGCGCCTCCTGACGCTCGGGCTCTCGCTCGCGGGCGCCGTCGGCGGCCTGTGCCTCTTCTACCGGTTCGCCGTCTCCCACGCGCGCGAGGTGCGCCGGCGCCTCGTGCCGGGCGCGGTCGTCGCCGTCGGTCTTTGGCTCGTGGTGTCGTGGGGCTTCAGCCTCTACCTGCGCACCCTCGCGAGCTACACGGTCTACTACGGCAGCCTCGCGGCCGTGGCGGTCCTCCTCGTCTGGCTGTGGTTGACGAGCCTCGCGATCCTCGTCGGCGCCGAGCTCAACTCGCAGCTCGAGGGCTTGCGCGACGAGCTCGGCGCGGGCGACTGACACGCTCGAGCTCACCGGGCGCCAGCGCGAGCGTCCGCCGCGTCACGGCTGTCCCACTTGCTCGGCTCCGCGACTCGGGTGTGCGCGCGGTCGAGCTCGACGCGCGACGCCGACCTCGAGCGAGGCGTTGTGCGACCCTGCGCGGAGGTGTGGAGCCGCACACCGTGTAGGCCTATTTTACCGAACTATTTTGTGCGTCTCAGGCTCGCGAAGAGCGGGGCGATCGTGCAAGCTGAGTGATGGGTGTGAGGCAGTCTTGAACGTGACCCTGCCTCCTGCCGTTCCACCCGCAGACATGACGCACGCAACTCGTCGAGCTCTCAGTACAAGGTCGACAACGCTTGCCACCGTGGCA
This sequence comes from Labilithrix sp., assembly GCA_019637105.1. Lineage (GTDB taxonomy): Bacteria > Myxococcota_A > Polyangia > Polyangiales > Polyangiaceae > Labilithrix. The sequence continues at coordinate 38,222 of JAHBWF010000050.1, read as the reverse complement.
CTCCTGCTCCTCGGAGCGGGGTGCGTACGTCGCCAGCAGCAGCCGGACGATCGCATGTTACGCGCGGTCGAACAGGAGGCTTCCTCGGGCGTCGTCGCGATCGCCACGACGCTCGCCGACGCTCCCTCGCACATCACGCTGTGCAGCGGCGCGCTCGTCGCGCCGAACCTCGTTCTCACCGCCCGTCATTGCGTCTCGCGCGCGGTGACGGCGACGCCCTCGTGCGACGCGCGCGGCCGCTCGCACAACGGCGATCACCTCGCCGAGGACGTCGACCCCTCGGCGATCGCCATCTACACGGGCACCCACGTGCGTCCCGACGTCGATCCGCCGGTCGCGCGCGCGGTGCGCACGCTGCACCCGACGGGGCAGGTGCTCTGCGATTCGGACGTCGCGTTCCTGGTCCTCGATCGTCCGGTGATGAACTCGGTGGTCCTCACGATGCGCCTCCACGCGCCGGTCGAGACCGGCGACGTCGTCGTGCCCGTGGGCTTCGGCGGCGGACCGCTCAACATCGTCGGCCACAAGGTCGCGCGCTCGAAGAGCGTCGTCCTCGCGACGGGCCCGAGCGCGAACGCGGCGACGGGCGCCGTCCTCGGCCCGCGTGAGTTCGAGGTCGATCGCGCGACCTGTCGAGGCGACTCCGGCGGGCCGGCCATCGACGTCAACAGCGGCGAGATCGTCGGCGTCGTCTCCCGCGGCGGGAGCTGCTCGGCGCACGGCAACCACGTCTACACGCGCGTCGACGCGTACAACCGGCTGGCGACGGCGGCCTTCGCGGCGGCCGAGCGCGAGGCGACGTTCGCCGCGCGCGAGGTGCCGGTGGTCCCCGATCGCGATCGCGAGCGCCCGGAGCGGTAGCGCGCGCGTCCGCGGCCGGCTCGTCGGGGCGACCTCGCGGGACGCGGCGCGCGCCGGGCTGGCCGACGCGCGGCGCTCGACGTCGCCGCCTTCAGCCGCGCGCGGGCCGCGCGAGCCCGAGCTCCTTCATCACGGCCTGGAGGTCCTCCCACGCCTGACGCTTCGCTTCGGCCTGCTGCGGGCTCGACCGGAGCAGGTACGACGGGTGGTACGTCGGCATCACGGGGATCCTGCCGCGATAGAGCTTCCACGAGCCGCGCACCTTGGTGATGCCGAGCTTCGTCCCGAGGAGCGTCCCGACGGACGTGTTGCCGAGCGCGACGATGACCTTCGGATCGATCTGCGCGATCTGCTCGTGCAAGTACGGGATGCACGACGCGACCTCGTCCGGCTCCGGGCGTCGGTTGCCCGGCGGGCGGCACTTGATGATGTTGCAGACGTAGACGTCCTTGTCGGGGTCGAGGCCCATCGCGTGGATCATCTTGTCGAGCAGCTGACCCGCGCGGCCGACGAACGGGATCCCTTGCGCGTCCTCGTCGGCGCCCGGCGCTTCCCCGATGAAGCAGAGCTTGGCCTCGGGGTTGCCGCGCGAGAACACCGTGTTGGTGCGGGTCTCGTGGAGCCTGCACTTGGTGCACGACGCGACGTCGGACGCGACCACCGGGAGCGGGCGCGGCGGCGCGATCGTGCGCGGGGCGGCGTCGCGCTCTCGCTGCGCTTCGGCGGGGCGGGGAGCTCTCGGTCAACGTAGATCGGAGGCAGCAGGCCGGGCGGAGGGCGCCGCCGGGGGCGCCGCCCGGTGTGCTGCGCTCACGAACGATCGGCGAGGGGCGCCGCGGGCGACGGGTCCGACGGCTCGTCCTTCGCGGAAGTCGCCGCGCTCGCCGCGCTCGGCGTCGCTGCAGCACCTGCGGAGCGGGACCGCAGCCGTCGCCGCGCGCGGACGCCTGGGGATCCCGAGCTCCCGCAGTCGAGCTGCCACTCAGAGGTACGCGCGGAGGAGGCGGCGATGCTGGCCAGCTCTTCACGCGGCTCGGTTCGACATCGCCTCTGACATAGCCAGAACGATTCGCGGCCGCAATGCTCCGCCGGGCGCCCGATCCACAACAGGAGCGTTGCGTGTTGGATGACCCCCGCGCGACTCATCCTGTCGGGGCGGCGCCGGGGTCGAAACCCTCGCGCGCCCGCGTCGCCCGTTGCCGATCGCGAGGCCCTTTCCGCGCGAGTCACGCGCCACTGGGGCTCTTTCGGTTTGCGGAGGTAGTTTCGGGCGCGTGCCCGCGCGCGGGTAGGTGATTCCCACCGGCGAGGAAGATCCTGGGCTCCTTGTGCGGGCGCGAGGTCTCCCCAACCCCGACACCGCTTTGCGAACTGCCGAGCGCGGGTGGGGACGAAGGTGCGGAGGACGACCTCAATCGCGGCGCAGGCGACTCGCGACGGGTCGGCACCTCCGCCTTCTCGGCGTCGGTCGTTCCGCTGTCCGCCGCCGGAGTCGAAGCTCCTCGTCGAGCTGACGGCTGACGCCCAGCGTCCGCATCGTCTCCACCACGAGAGGCCGTCCGGCGTGCGCCGTCACCGCATCGTTGTCGTCCGTGAACTTCGGTCCTGTACGGCAGCATGCCGGTCGTGCGTCGCACGAGCTTGGTCAGAAACACATGCATCATGCACAAATAAGAGTTTTCGGAGGCCCGCCGAACCAGAATCGAGCCGATCGAACGCCGGAGCCGGTGAACGACGGTCGAAAGAAGAACGACAAGGTCCGAGAGCCGCGGAGTCCTGCTCAGACTCGAAAACCCTGCGACCGCAGTCCGCAAAGCGGTGTCGGGGTTGGGGAGACCTCGCCCGCACAAGGAGCGGGATCATCCTCGCCGGTGGGAATCACCTGCCTGCGCGCGGGCTGCGCCCCGAAACTACACTCCGCAAACCGGAAAGGAGCGCTAGTGGCGCGATCGGCGCGGGCCGCGCCGGCCGAGGACGCCGCGGGATGCCCGAGCTCCCGCAGTCCACCTGCCACTCGAGGTACGCGCGGAGCGAAGCGGCGATGTTGGCCAGCTCTTCACGCGGCTCGAGGTTCGACATTCGCCCTGACATAGCCAGAACGAATCACGGCCGCAATCCTCGGCGGGTCGCGCTCGTCGCTCTGAAGCGCGCGCGCGCCGTCCGCTCAGCGCTCGAAGCGCACGCGGAAGGGCTTCGTCGTGCCGCCGACGGCGTTGCCGTCCGGATCGAGCCCGTTCGCGTACTTCTTCCGCATCGCGCACTTTCGCGCCTCGCGGCCGAAGCCGTGCCCGGGATCCTGCACGACGGTGACGCTCTCCGGCGAACCGTCCGGCTTCACCTTCACCTGGATGAGCACGAACGCCTGATCGATCTGCTCCGCGTCGGCCTCGCCGGGGAAGGGGCAGTCGTTCCAGTCGGTCGATCCGAGGATGCCGGGGGCGCGCGACTTGTCCTCGCGGCGAGGCGGCGCCGGAGGCGCGGGCGTCGTCCCCGTCCCGCCGGGCACGCCGGTCGGCGCCGCCGCCGGGTTGTAGACCGCGATCTTGCTCGTGCCGTCGGACGACGTCGTGCCGCCGGCGTACGTGCTGCCCGATCCCGTGACGAACGTGTCCGTCAGGTCGACGGGGCCCTCGTTCGGGACCGGATCGGCGGTGAGGACCTTGGCGGCCTGGGCGGGCTGCGGGGGCGCGGCCTCGGGCGGCGGCGTCGGGTCCTTGACCTCGGGCTTCGCCTCTTCTTCCGGCTCGGGCTTCGCCTCTTCTTCCGGCTCGGGCGGGGGCGGCTCCTCCTCCTTGAGGATGTCCACCTCGTACTGCGAGAGGCGGTAGTCGACGACGTCGCGGATGCCGCGCTGCCACGCGAAGATCTCGTCGAAGAGCGACGCCGCCGTGGCGCCGGCGGCCATGCCGACGTGGAGGAACACGGCGACGGCGATGGCGGCGGTGACGGGGATCCGGGGGCCCGTCGCGAGGACCCTCGACATCGGATCGACGCTCGGCCCCGTGGGGCGCGCGCGCTTCTTGGGGGCCGCGGCGGCCGCGGCGGGGGCGGACGGGCGGCGCGCCGTGTTCTTCTTCGGCCCCAGAGCTGCTCCGTTCAACTCACCCATCGATGGCTACTTCCCAGCAAAGATTCGGCCCAGCGCCGCTCGCTTCACCTGAAGAAGCTCAGGCGAAAGGTTCTAGTTCGTCGGAGCCGGCGCCGGCGCTCCCGGCGCCACGCCGGCGGCGCCGGGTTGGACCCCGAAGGCGATCTTCGCGACCTGCGCCTGCTTGAGCAGATCGAGCACGTGGATCACGCGACCATGCGGGACCGTCGTGTCGGCTTTGATGACCGCGCGCAGCTCGGCGTTCTTCTCGCGGGCCGCGCGCGCCAGCGCCAGGATCGCGTCGTCGCCCGGCACGGTCTTGCTGTCGACCTGCGTCGTGCCGTCGGCCGCGAGGACGACGCTGAACACCGTCTGGATGTCCTGGCCGGTCGCCGCCTTCGGCAGGTCGAGCGGGACGGACTGCGAGACGATGAGCTTCGCCGTCACCATGAAGATGATGAGGAGAACGAGGACGATGTCGACCAGCGGGGTGACGTTGATCCCGGTGATCGGCTCGTCGCTCTCTTGGCTGCTGCCGCCGCCCACGTCTCTTACTCCGCTTCCTTCGACGGCCTGCCGCTCGATTTGCTGGGACGGTCCGCGCTCCGCGCCGCGCTCTCGATGGCTTCCTCGACGGACGTGCCCGAGTCGCCGGTCGCCTTGAGGTGCGCGAGCAGGACGTGGCTGAGCGCGTCGGTGTTGGCGAGCGTCGCGCGGACGACGCGCTGGAACATGTTGAACGCAGCGACCGCCGGGATCGCGACGAGGAGGCCCACCGCGGTGGCGACGAGCGCCTCGGCGATGTTGGCCATGACGGCCTCGGGCGCGACCTGCGTGGCGCCGGTGAGCGTGGCGTTCTTCGCCTTCCCGAGCTCGTCGAACGCGCCGACGATGCCGATGACCGTCCCGAGCAGCCCGACGAACGGTGCGTTGTTTCCCACTGTGCCGAGGAAGGTGAGGCGCTTTTCGAGCTTCAGGCGCTGCAGGGCGCTGGCGCCCGCCATCGCCTCCTCCGCTGCCTCGGGTCCCATCTTGGCCTCGACGATGCCCGCGATCACGACGGCCGCCTCGGCGCTGGGCGAGGCCTCGAGCCGGCGGCGCGCGCCCTCGAGGTCTCCGCCGCGGAGCAGGCGCCCCAGGTCGCGCATCAGCGCGGCCGCATCGTCGCGCAGAGACCAGTAGAGCCACGCGCGTTCGAGCATGATGGCGAGCGACACGACGCTCAGCACCAGCATGAGGATGAGGACCCACGTGGCCCCCAGTCCGACCATCGCGCTCTTTACTCGCTCGATCATTCTTCCTCGGTAAGTGTTGCGAGCTGCCGCTCTTCTCGCTCGTCGGGCCGTTCGCCTGAACGTTCAAGCCGACCTGCGTCGGAGATCGAGAACGCGTTCGAGAGAACCGTCGTCGCGTAGGCACCTTTGGGTAGCACGAATCGCACCGTCATGGCGCATCCAGCGTGCGGGGCGCCGGCCAGGGCAGACGAATCCGCTTCATGAAGTGACGAATCGAGAAACGAGTGCGACAGGTCGGCGACGCGCAGCCTCAAGGGCCGCCGGGTGCCCTCCCCGAGGGAGCGCGCACGGCGGAGGTCGATGCCTTCGATGAGCGGCAGCGAGATCCGTTGCTCGAGATCGAGCGCGTCGGCCTCGGGTTGCCTCATGCGATCCCCGACGATGGGTCCGGTCGGACACACCTCGCCCTGTCGCGCCCGTTCACGGTCGAGCTGAACGTCCGTGCAGACGAAGATCCCGCCCGTCTCCTCCTTCTTGAGGAGGTCGCCGAGGAGCGGGACGTCCCAGCTCCCGTCGGCCACGCGGTGCGCGAGCACGGCGTTGAAGATCGCCGACTGGAGGGCGGAGAAGTGGAACCGGCGGAGGCGCGGATCGCTCGGCGCGCGCTCCTTGCCCGTGAGCCAGGCGCGGGCGCGCTCGTGCGTGTCGCCGTCGCGCCCGAAGCGCTGCTCGCCGAACGCGTTCGGTACGCCCCGCTCGCCGATGCGCGTGAGGGCGGCCACGACCTCGCCGGCGCGCGCGGCGTCGACGTCGCGGACGACGACGGTGAAGCGGTTGCCGCGCAGGTGACCGGTCTTGAGCTTGTTGGCGTGACGGCGGCGCTCGAGGATCTCGACGCCGTCGATCGCGACGGAGGCCACGTGCTCGTCGGTCGACGCGTCGGCGGCGGGGACGCTGATCCACTGCGTGGTGACGCCGACCTTGTCCTTCAGCCCGGCGACGCCGATGTCCCGGCGCTCGACGCGGAGCGCCCGCGCGAACGCCTTGACGACCTCGTCCGTCGTCAGGTTCGTCTTCTTGAACCGAACGTAGAGGTGCGAGCCCTCACCGCTCGGCTCGTACGCGGGGATCTCGTCGACGACGAAGTCCTCGGGCTTCAGCTTGATCGTCCCGCGCGGAAGGCCTGGGCTCACCGGGGCGGTCTACGTCGGGGGCGTGGTCGCGTCTACATCCCGATCTCTTGGGGCTGCCTTGCACCCGTCCTCGCGCCGCGCGCGTCGTCGCGCTCGCTGCGCGGAAAGGGGTCCGCGTCGCTCGCCGGCTCGCGATCGAACGGCATGCGTGGTGCACGAGTCGCCGCTCGAACGGAGGCGAACCATGAGAGCCAGCGGCATGTGTTTGCTCGCGCTCGCGCTCGCAGGAGCGACGGCGTGCGGGCGCGCGGACCAGCAGATGTCCGAAGAGCAGCAGAGGACGGAGCAGAAGCCCGAGGGGCAGCTGACCGAGCAGGAGAAGTGCGGAGCACCAGAAGGCTCGGAGCAGCACAAGGCCGATCAAGCGAAGCCCGGGCGCGAGAGGAGGCGGACCGCGCGAAGGCGGAGGCGGAGAAGACCGCCGAGCGCCGGGAGCAAGGGCAGGCGCAGCAGCAAGCTCAGGAGCCCGTCGACCACGCGAAGGGCGAGGCCGACATCGAGGCGGATCGGGCGAAGAGGGAGCTCGAGGCTAAGGGCGAGCGCGCCAAGACCGGCGCGACGGGCGCGGCCGGCCAGCTCGGCGCCGACGCGAAGGCCGCGTCCGAGCAGAAGGTGAAGGCCGCGGAGGAGAAGGGCGAGCAGCTGAAGAAGGAGGCCGACGCCAAGGCCGAAGAGCTCATGAAGCGCGCCGACGCGAAGGGCGACGAGCTGAGGAAGGAGGCCGACGTCAAGGCCGATCAGCTCAAGAAGGCGGCCGAGACGAAGGCCGAGCAGCTGAAGAAGGCGGCCGAGACCGAAGGCGCGCAGCTGAAGAAGGCCGCGGCGTCGCGGGCCGAGCAGCTGAAGAAGGCGGCGGAGCGGCCGATCACCGGCGGCGTGCAGAAGGGTAAGGCCCCCGGCCGCGCCGCGAAGGCCGGCGAGGCCAGGCCGAAGGAGGAGAAGGAGCCGGTGGGTGAGACGCGGATCACCTCCGTCGAGATCGAGGTCGTGCCCGCGCCGCAGCCGTCCGAGGAGCCGACGACCCCGCCGGGCGCGGTGCCGCCGCCGGCGGCCCCCGAACAGGCGCAGCCGTACGTGAACCACTCGACGGTGTTCGGTGACGGCGCGTCCGGCATGTACACCGACGGCCAGGGCACCTACGGCGGGCGCGCGACCTGGGGCACGGGCAACGGCGTCCCGCCGTACCCGCCGCCGCTCCGCCGTTGACGCGAGGGCGGTCCGCGGAGCGCTACATCCCGATCTCGTGGGCCATCACGTCACGAGGTGACCGGAAGGACTGCTGCGGCGAGTACGAGAGGAAGTTCGACACCCGCGAGGTGTAGAGGCAGGCGTAGTCGTCGACCTGCTTGCCGAAGCTCGATTGCTCGGCGCTCTCCTTGAGGAGCGAGCCCCAGTACGGGTGAAAGCGCAGATCGCTCCGGCGCTCGAGCGCGCTGATCTCCGCCTCGATCTGCCGGAGCTTCCCGCGGATGCGCTCGACCGCGCGCTTGAAGCGCATGCGGTCGGCCTCGAGCGCGGCGGCGCTGGCGCCGTTCGCCGCGCCGCCGTTCGAGGCCTCGCGCGCCCCGCGGTGGTCGAGCTGGCGGGTGAGCTCCTTGATGCGCGCCTGATAGAAGCGCAGGTCGTCCTCGAGGCGCTCGCGCTGTTCGTCGAGCGCCTCGATGGTCGCGAAGTCGTCGCGGCACGACTCGTAGGCGGCGATCTCCGTCTCGAGCTCCTGCATGATCATCGCGGTGCGCCAGGCGCTGTCCTTCTTCGATCGCAGGATGTCGCCGTAGATGTGGTCGCCGACGTAGAGGATCTCGTCGCCGGTGACGCCGAGCGCGCGCTCGAAGTCCTGGAGGTTGCCGCCCTCGTAGATCTTGCCGCGCTCGAGCGGCGCCGCGGCGGGCCGCACCGTCTCGCCGTCGCGCTCGAGCAGCGGCCGCTTCTCCGTGAAGAAGATCGGCTTGGTCGCGGCGACGATGACGACGTCGAAGAAGTTCCTCCAGGTCGGGTACTCGCTCATCGCGCCGCCGAGGAGGTACGTCATCATCTTCTCGGTGTACGCCCAGCGCGAGTTCGTGAGGAGGAAGAGCTTCTTGCCGGCGCTCCGCAGCTTGTGGAGCGTGGGCGCGAGGTTCGGATCGCGGTGGACGAACTGCGGCAGGTTCGCGGCCACCTCGTCGAGGATGGTCCCGTCGCGGTGGGCCTCGTCGATGCACTCGCGGATGTCGGTGAAGAGCCGCGCGTAGTCGACGGCGTAGCCCTTCTTCTCCATCGCGTCGACGAGCGCGGCGTACGTGGCGACCTCGGACAGCGCGTAGAGCGTGTCGATCCAGTGGTAGCGAGGCGTGGCCGGGCGGATCTTCTTCGAGTGGTAGAGCGCGCGGAGCTCCTCCTTCGTGAGCTCGCGGAAGCCGTGGTAGCCCTTGTGGACGTGCTTGTAGCGGTCCATCTTGAGGACGTGGCCGAAGCGCTTGTCGATGAGCAGCCCGCGCACCGGGAACTGCGTCGAGACCGGCACCGTCTCGATGAAGTCCGGGTAGCCGCGCTTGATCAGCTTGTTGATCGTGGCGCGGATCGACAGGTCGTCCATCGCGGGCTGATCGTAGATCGCCAGCGTGTAGTCCATGTCGAACCCGACCCAGCTGATGCCGGACATCTTCAGGTTGCGGTTGCAGAACACGCGGTTCAGCCGCGGGATCCCCGGCCCGCGCGCGCCGCTCGAAGCGAAGTCGTCGAGCGGCAGGACGAGCTGCTGAGTATGCTGCGGCGCTTCGCTCTCGGACGTCACGAGATCAAAAGTCTTTCACGCCGACGCGGGAGCCTGCAACTCCTTGTCGGCGCGGCGCGCTCGGGATCGCGGGGTCGACGCGGAGCGCGCGTGATGCCCGCGTCGCGCGAGCGCACGCGCCGGCGCGCTTCGGGCTGCGTCGCGATAGCGCGATCGTGGTGAGACGCCGGTCGAGCGGGCGCGTGGCGCCGGTCCGCGGGCGCGTCACTTCACGCCGGGGAACTCCTTGCACGCGTCGGTGAACGTCTTGAGCGCGGCCTTTAGGCCCTGCGTGAGATCGCCGTCGCAGATCGAGTGGAAGACGCCGTTCTTGCCGGTGGTCGTGATGAACTGCTTCAAACGGACGGCGTCGGCGGCCTGCCCGAGCTCCGACTGGCAGCCGCGGTCGCCCGCGATGACGGCGGCCGCCCAGCGGCCGCGGAAGATCTTCACCGCGTCGAAGTCGGTCGCGTAGAGCGCGGCGTCCTTGAGCGGGGCGGGCGTGACCTCGCCGCCGTTGGCGCTGCCCTCGTCCTCGTCGGTGAGGATGACGAACGCCAGGAGCGCGTCCTCGCGGATGAACGACGTCGTCCCGCCGAGCGCGTTCGAGCCGTCCTCGATGCGTGCGGTCACCGCGAGCTTGGCCGACTCGAGCGGTCGCTCCACGTTCGAGCCGAGCGTGCCCACCTGCGCGCGGCAGGCGAAGAACGCCGAGATGTCGTCGTCCGTGCGCTCGAGCCAGGGGCTGTTGTTCGGCCCCGGGTTGCACGTCTGGTCGGCGCCTTGCCCTCGGCCCTTGCGGAACTTGCCCTGGTCCGTGCGGTCGTCGGTCGTCGTGACGGCGACGCGGTAGTCGAGCGACTCGCCCGCCTGCGTCTTGTAGTCGTTGATGACCTTGATGAACTCGGGGAAATTCTTGGCGAGGTTCTCCTGCTCTTCCTTCATCGACTGCGAGTTGTCGATGACGAAGACGATGTCCATCTTCTTGCACTCGACCGCGGGCGGAGGCGGCCCGGCGTCGGTGTCGTCGAAGGAGCCGGAGGACCCGCCGTCCCCGTCGCCGCCGCTGCTGCCGTTGGCTCCGCTCGAGCTACCGAACTCGCTCGTGGGCTCGCTCCCGCACGCGACGACGACGAGGAGCCCAGCGAGACCGACCGCGAACCTTCGAAGCATGCTCGAATCTAGCACGCGAGCGCGACCGGACGCCCGCGCCGATCGCGCCGATTTTCGGCGTGGATTTCCCGCGATCCACGGGGCCGCGCGGATCTTTCGACCGCGACGGTCCGCGCGGCGAGCGCGGCGCCGCCGCGCGGCGAGCGCGGCGCCGCCGCGCGGCCATGGTAGGTATCTGGATCGTGAAGCTCGTCGTCCTTCGCACGGGGGATGCCGCGGCGCCGGTCGCGGCGCGGCGGGGAGAGTTCGCCTCGTGGATCCGCCGGGAGACGGCGCCCGCGTGGCCGGGCGGCTGGGCCGAGCACGACGTCCGCGACATGGACGCGCCGCTGCCGCGCGTCACCGACGCCGACGGCTTCATCCTCACGGGGTCGAGCAGCAGCGTCACCGAGCGCGCCGCGTGGATGCTCCGCGCCGAGTCACTCGTGCGCGACCTGCACGCCGCCAGGGTGCCCGTGTTCGGCATCTGCTTCGGCCACCAGCTCGTGGGCGAGGCGCTGGGCGGGAAGGTCGCCCTGAACCCGCGCGGGCGTGAGATCGGGAGCGTCGAGGTCCGGCGGCTCGCCGGCGCGCCGGACGATCCGATCCTCGCCGGGCTGCCGGCGTCGTTCGTCGCCAACGCGACGCACAAGGACAGCGTCGTGACGCTCCCGCCGGGCGCGACGCTGCTCGCGGAGACGGACCTCGAGCCGCACGCGATCTTCGCCGTCGGCGACACGACCAAGTGCGTCCAATTCCATCCCGAGATCGACGGCGACGCGATGCGCGGCTACGTCGACGCGCGCGCGCACCTCGTCGCCGCCGAGGGCCTCGACGTGGAGGCCATCCGCGCGCGGGCCGTGGACGCGCCGCTCGCCGCCGAGACGCTCCGGAACTTCGCGCGGCTCGTCTCGCGGTTCCGTCGATGAGGCGGCGGTCGCGGCCGCTCGTCGTCGCGCTCGGCCTCGGCTGCGCGCTCGCGCCGTCGAGCGCGTGCTCCGACGCGACCCTCCGGCTCGAGGCCGAGCCGTTCGACGTCGGCGAGGGCCGCGTCCGCCTGACGGTGGCGCAGGGCGGCCGCGCGCTGACGCTCACCCGCGACGGCCGGACGCTGCTCACGCTCGACGAGCGCGCGTTCGAGGTCGGCGTCGTCGACGAGCTCGCGCCCGACCGCAGCTGGGATCCCTGGGAGATCGAGCGACGCGGCGACGAGGACTCGGGCGTGACGTTCCGCGCGCCCCGCCGCTTCGCCGCCGCCCCGGGCGCGCCGGAGCGCGAGGCGGAGGTCCGGCTCGACTTCGGCGACGGCCTCGCGGCGACGCTCAAGATCGGCGCCGCCAGCGCGTCCCGCTTCACGCTCACGCTGATCCCCGCGGACACGGCCCCCGGCCGGCCGGCGATCGCCCTCGCGCGCGTGCGGCTCCGCACGAGCGGCGATCCGCGCGAGGGCTTCTACGGGCTCGGCGAGCAGGTCGACGCGGTGGACAACCGCGGCAAGCTCCGCGCGATGCAGATGGAGGCCGACGGCGAGGTCGAGAGCCTGAGCAACGAAGCCCACGTCCCCGTGCCGCTCTTGGTCGGCACGCGCGGCTGGGCCGTGTTCGCGGCGACCACGCGCGTCGGGACCTTCGACGTCGCCCGCAAGGATCCGTCGGCGATCGAGGCCACGTTCGCGGTCGCGGCGCTGGCTCCGGGCGCCACGCGCGCCGAGCCGCTCCGCGTGGACCTCTTCGCCGCCGACGCGCCGCTCGATCTCTACCGGGAGTACTTCACCGCGTCGGGGGCGCCGAAGCCGCCGCCGGCCTGGGCGCTCGGGCCGTGGATCTGGCGCAACGAGCACCGAGATCAGGCCGAGGTCGAGGACGACATCGCCAAGATCCGCGAGCTCGACCTCGCGACCAGCGGCATCTGGATCGATCGGCCCTACGCGCGCGCCGTGAACACGTTCGATTTCGACGCGCAGCGCTTCCCGGCGCCGCAGGCGATGATCGACCGCGCGCACGCCGCGGGCCTCCGCGTCGCGCTGTGGAGCGCGCCGTACCTCGAGCCGGCGGCGGAGCCGATGGCGACCGAGGCGAAGGCGCGCGGCTACTACCCGCTCGAGTCGGGCGTCCCGCTGAACCCCTGGGGCCTGCCGATCGACTTCACGGGGCCGGCCGCCGCGAAGTTCTGGCGCGGGCTCGTCGAGCGCTACACGACGATGGGCGTCGACGGCTTCAAGCTGGACTACGGCGAGGACTTCGTCCCGTCGCTCGGTTTGAAGCGCAACGTGTGGCGGCTCGCCGACGGATCGGACGACCGCACGATGCATCACCGGTACTCCGGGCTCTACCACCGCGTCTACGCCGAGCCGGACGAGCCGCCCCGCGACGCGCGGCCGGAGACGCCCTTCCTCCTCGTCCGCGCGGCCCGCTGGGGCGAGCAGACGCTCGGCGTCGTCGTGTGGCCGGGCGACATGGACGCGACGTTCACGCAGCACAAGGAGCGGTTCGTGAACCGCCGCGGCGAGGAGATCGTCGGCGTCGGCGGTCTGCCGGCGACCGTCGTGATGGGGCTCTCCCTCTCGGCGTCGGGCTTCCCGTTCTTCGCCGCGGACACCGGCGGCTACCGCCACAGCCCGCCGGACAAGGAGCTGTTCGTCCGCTGGGTCGAGCAGACGGCGCTGTCGACGGTCATGGAGGTCGGCGACGCGTCGAGCCAGCCGCCGTGGCTCTCGACGCCGGAGAACGGGCGCGACGCCGAGTCGCTCGACGTCTACCGGACGTACGCGCGCCTCCACGCGCGGCTCTTCCCGTACGAGTGGTCCTACGTCGTCCGGATGACGCGCGACGGCCGGCCGATCCAGCGCCCGCTGGGCCTCGCGCACCCCGAGCTCGGCGTTCACCCGAGCGACGAGTACCTGTTCGGTGACGAGCTGCTCGTGGCGCCGATCCTCGCGCGCGGACAGACGCGCCGGCGCGTCGTCGTGCCGGCGGGGACGTGGATCGACTTCTGGGACGGGACGCCGGCGCTGCCCGATCGAGAGGGCGCGATCGAGGTCGACGCGCCGCTCGAGAAGCTGCCGCTCTTCCTCCGTGAGGGCGCGATCGTCCCGATGCTCCGGCCCACCGTCGACACCCTCGCGCCCGCGTCGGATCCGGACGTCGACTCGTTCGCGAGGGACGCCGGACCGCTCTGGGCGCTCGTCGCGCCGGGGCCGCCGCGGAGCTTCGATCTCTGGGACGGCGCGCGCGTGGCGCGCCTCCCCGACGGCTCGTTCGAGGTGAAGGACGGCGCCGTGTTCGATCGCGGCTTCGTCCTCGAGCTGATCGCGACGCGCGAGCCCGCCCAGGTCCTCCGCGGCGAGGGCGCGGTCACCCGCGTGGCCTCGCCCGAGGTCCTCGCGCGATCGAGCGAGGGATGGACGTGGACGCCGGAGCGCCGCGGCACGCTCCTCGTCAAGCTCCCGAACGGCGACGCGCGCGTCCACGTGCGCTAGGTCCGTCGGGCGCTCCGCTCGGCGTCTGTCCGAGGGCTCGGGAGGTCTCGCGCCCTCCCACCCCGAAGAGCGCGGGCCTTCACCCTCCGCGGCGCGTCGTCGATTCAGAAACTCTGGACGGCTCCTCAGCGCGTGCTTCGCAGGTAGCCGCCGCAGAGGAAGCCGTAGATCTCGTCGACGATACGGTCCTCGGGGTAGTCGAGGCCGCGCATCGTGACCTGGTACATGATCTCCTTCATCGCGCCGAGCGTCATGATGGCGAACATGCGCGTGTCGCCCGGGGCGACGATCCCGCGCTCCTGACCGTCGGCGAGCGACGACTCGAGGAGCTTGCCGGTCTCCTCGTAGAAGGAGATGAGCTTCCGATCGAACGCCGGATCGAGGCCGACCGCGTCGGAGAGGAGGATCTTCGTCGTCGCCGGATCCTCGAGCAGCGCGTGGACGACCGCGCGGATGTTGTCGCGGATCTGCTCGCCGACGCTGCGGCTCGGGTGCTCGGTGTCGACGCGCACGATCGACAGGCCGAGGCGCGCGAAGGTGCGGTCGACGATCTCCTCGAAGATGGCGCGCTTGTCCTCGAAGTAGAGGTAGAACGTGCCGCGCGCGACGCCCGCCGCCGCCACGATGTCGTCGATCTTCGCCGCGTGGTAGCCGTGCTTCGCGAAGACGTCGCGTGCGTTGAGCAGGATCTGCTGGCGGCGTTCGGCTTTGTCCACGACTCGCCGAGTATCACACAGCGCCCACTCGGGGCTCCAGCCTGGGGAATGGAAGAGCCGTCCTCATGGATCGTCGAGGAACCACTGCCTCGGCAGGAGGCGATCGCCCTCGGCCGTCGCCGGGGCCGGGCGTCCTCGAGGCGCCTGTTTTCGGTGTGTACGTCTGGAGCGACAGAAGGAGAGGGAACGCGTATGCTCAGGCTGTCGGCTCGAAGCACTGGCGTGTTTTGTGCTGGCTGTAATTTTCGTGATGGCGATGGCGGAGCCGGGAGCGCCGAAGTCAGCTCATCAGGAGCCTGCCCTTTCGAGGGAAACGGGGGTCAACCCTGTTTCCCGGATCGAGCCGCGATCCGCGCCGCAGGCGCCGCTGGCCGGAGCGCGCGCGATCCCGCCGCGCAACCCGAAGGCGCCGCTGCCGCCGCGTGTTTCGCTCCCCGACGCGGCGGAGGCCGCCGGCGCTCCGTCGTCGAGCGGCGTGATCGCGCCGCGCCGTCCGTCGATCTCACCCGAGTCGGCGCGCGCGCCCGCGTCGAAGCCCCCGCCGCTGCCGCCGGCGCGCCAGGCGTCGCGCCCGCCGCTCCCGTCGATGCGGGAGCGCGACGCCGCCGACGCCGCGCTCCCGAGCGAGCTCCAGCAGGCGCTCGCGCACATCCACAAGCGCGACGCCGCGGTCGATCCCGCGCAGGCGCTCGCTCAGCTCCAGCGCCAGCGCGAGATCGGGGCGCCCGCTCCGCCGCCTCCTCCCGCGAGCCGCCCCGCGCTCGGCGGGCCGGAGACCCAGCGGCTGGGAGGCGCGGAGTCGCCGCGCGGGCTCGTGAGCGCCGCGCCGACGATCCGGGACGCGCGCGTCGCGGGGCTCGAGCCGGGCGGTCACGCGCCGACGCTCGAGAGCCCCGCGGCGTCGGTTTCGCCGGTCGTCCCCTCGACGAAGAGCATCACGGCGCCGTTCGGCGCGCTGAACCTCAAGCCCGGGACGGCGCCGCTGTCCGCGGGTCGCACGCCCACGCCGATGGCGATCGTCGGCGGCTCGTCGCTGCGGAGCGGCGGCGCTCCGCCGGAGCGCCCGACGACGCCGAGCCGCCCGCCGACGAACGAGGCGTTCGTCCCGCCGCCCGTCGCGATGGGCTACCCGGCGCCGGCGTCGACGACGAAGGGGCTGGCGCCGGTCCCTCCGGCCGCGCCGTCGAGCCGACCCGACACCGCGAGCAAGCCGTGGGCGCCGGCGCAGCCCGCGTCCGGCGGCGATCCCCGCGCGTCGGGCTCGGCGTTCCCTCCGCCCGCGGGAGGGCCGCCGGCGTCGTACGAGCGCGCGTTCCGCCAGTGGTCGTCGCCCGGGATCGTGACGGACGACGCGCCCGGGGCCGGCGGCCCGGTCAGCTTTCAGGTCTACACGGCGCAAGACATCAGCATCGGGCGCGGTCCGGTGCGGAGCCCGCCGAAGGCCGCGCTGGAGCCGAAGAAGGCGAGCCTCGGTCTTCGGATCGGGATGGTCGCGATCGGGAGCTTCGTCGTCCTCCTGACGGCCGCGGCGGTGGTCGCGGTCTCCACGGAGGAGCCGAAGCGATCGCCGGCGAGCGCGAGCGTCGCCGCGCCTCCGATCGAGGCGCCCGCCGACCTCGCCCCGCCCGAGACGTCGCCGTCGACGATCTCGATCGGCGATCCCGTCGACGACCCCGCGCCCGCCGCGGAGCCGTTCCCCGAGCCGACGCCGGCGGCGCGGACCGCCGCGTCCGCGAAGCCGAAGCCGCGCGCGACGAGCTCCGCCGCGCCGTCGGGCCTCAAGGCGATCGCGCCGCCACCGAACCCGTACGGGAACTGAGCCGACCGTCGCGGCGCCGCGCCCGCGTCACTCCCAGGCGTCGTCGGTTCCGAAGAGCGCGCTCGTCGTCGCGGGGTCGCCGTCGAAGCTCAACGGCACGACGTCGGCGAGGCAGCTCGTGTCCGGCGTACCGCGCGGATCCTCGAGGAAGCTCATCATGATCATCGTCCCGCAGCTCCGGTTCGCCGTCGTCGCCGAGGAGGCGATGACCGTGTGCGTCGCCGACGGGATCCCGACGAAGTGCTGGTGTGCGCCGCGGAAGTGATCGCGCGCCGGGAGCTGCTTGCGGAAGAGCGTGGCGGGGTCGAGGCCGCCCGCGAGCATGAGGATCGGCGTCTCCGTCTCCGCCCAGGTGCCTGCCCGCGGCTCGACGTAGCGTGGCCAGGTCTCGTACAGCTCGGGCAGGCCGGCGGTGATCTCGCGCGAGGCGACCGCGGCCTCGCGGATCGACGCGAGCGCCTCGCTCGACGGCGGCGGCGTCTCCCACATCTCGGAGAAGGCGACGTTGTTCGAGAGGACGAACCCCCAGCCCTTCAGCATCTCGCTCGCGCCGCCGCCGCCGCCGCCGCCGTAGAGCGCCTTGAAGAAGGCGCCGAGCGCCGTGAGGTCGTTCGGCGCGCAGCGATCGAGCCGGTAGATCGCGGCCGGGACGTAGCCGCGGAGGTGAGGCTGCATCAGCATCGTCCCGAACGCCAGGCGCACGGCGAGGCTCGTCGTGAACCCCGGAGGAGGCTCGACCTCGGAGCAATGGCCGGCGGCGAGCTCGGTGACGAGGCCGAGCGCCTTCGCCCACGGGTCGGGCCCGAGCTTGTCGGCGCACTTCGTGTCCTTCGCGCAGAGGGCGAGCAGCTCCCGCGCCGCCTCGTTCGCGTCTTCGTCCTGCCGAGCGAGGCTCGTCCCCGGCGCCGCGATCGAGTCCATGACGACGCCGTCGGCCTGGTCGGGGTAGAGCTGGAGGTAGCGGTTCGCCCAGTAGGTCCCGTACGAGCCGCCGTAGAGGAAGACCGGCTGTCCTTCGCGGCGGGTGCGTTCGATGAGGAGCCCGACGTCGTTCGCGGCGTTCGTCGTCGAGAACGCGGCGAGCTTTTCGCCCCACCGCTCCTGGTTCTCCGCGAGGCACGCCGCCCACTCGGAGCTCGAGATGCCGATGCCGCCCTCGCTGTCGGGCGCCTGCGCGGCGCACGTCAGCTTCGTCGACCTGCCGGTGCCGCGGTGGTCCGGGATGTAGAACTCGACGTCGGGGTATCTCGTGGCGATCGCCTTCGCCATGCCCTCGAAGGCGTAGCCGGAGCCGCCGGGGCCGCCCTGGAGCATCCAGAGCGCGCGGCGAGCCTTGCCGCCGGCCGGGCGGTAGCGCTTCACGAACACGTCGATCGTCTCGCCCGCCGGGTCCTCGGCGCGGAGCGGCAGCTTCACCGTCGCGCACTCGGCGGCGGGGGGGCCTCCTTCGGTGTGGAGCGAGCACGTCGCCCAGGAGACGGGCTCCGGCCCGGCGTCCGGCGTCTCCTCCGCGCTCGGGGGAGGAGGGTCTCCGGAGGACGAGGACGACGAGGAGGGATCCGCGCACGCGGCGGCGCACGCGGCGACGACGAGGGCGAGGAGGGCGGGGCTGCCGGCGGCGAGGACGCGAGGCGAGGCGAGGGGCTTCATCGGCGATCGCTCTGCCGCCGGCCGCGGTCGCCTTCAAATGACAGTCCCTAACAGTTTCGTCCGCGGACGACGTGGACGAGCGAAGAGAGCGCGTAGCCGGCGTCCGTCGTGACGATCACCTCGTCGAGGCCGAGAGCCCGGAGGCGCCGGACGGCCATGTACACGCGCGCCGAGCCGGACTCCGCGCGCATCCGCTCTCCCGGCCATCCGGCTTCGAGCGCCTCGGCGGACGAGAGCCCGCGCTCGCCGCGCGCGCGCCGCTCGGCGAGGGCGAGGAGGATCCTGCGGAGCGCGGGGCGGCGGGAGAGGTCGATCTTCGCGCGCCCGGCCGCCCCGCCCGTGAGCTCGACCGCGCGCGCCTCGGCGTCGAGCTCCAGCGTCAGCTCGCCGCGCTCGGCGCGACGGACCGCGCGCGTCACGTCGTCGATCTCCGCGGCGAGGAAGACGTCCTCGAGGCCTCGAGCGACGAGCGTCGCCTCCGCGAGCCGCGCCTCGGCGCGCGCGCGGGCGCGGCGGAGCGCGGCGATCCTCGCCCCTTCGAGGAGCAGCTCCGCCTCGCCGGCGAGGTCGTCGTGATCGCGGACGGCGTCGAGCGCGGAGGCGAAGCGGGACTCCGCGGCGTCGAGATCGCCGGAGCCGCGCGCGAGCGCCACGTCGACCGGCGCGATCCGCGCGAGGTGATAGCGATCGCCGGCGGCGGCGAAGCAGGCGCGGGCGGCTTCGTACGCCTCGCTCGCGCCGGCGTGGTCCCCCATGGAGAGGAGCGTCAGCGCGCGGTTGCCGAGCGCGATCCCGGCCGAGCGTTCGTCGCCCGCCCGGCGCGCCGCCGCGAGCGAGCGGAGGTAGCGCTCGAGCGCGGCCGCGTGGTCGCCGCGCGCGTGTTCGACGAGCCCGAGCGCCTGCTCCGCCATCGCCTCGAGCCCGAGGTCGCGCTCCTCGTGGGCGTACGCCAGGGCCACCAGGCCGGCGCGGGTCGCCCCGTCGAGGTCGCCGGTGGGCCTGAGCGCGAAGCACTCGAACGACGCTACCCACGCGGCGACGCGGCGGTCGCCGCTCTCCGTCGCGAGGGCGGCCGCGCGGCGCGCGACGGCGGTCGCTTCGCCGAAGCGTCCTCGAAGCGCCAGGAAGCGACCGTACGCGCGATGGAGCTCGGCGAGGCGCGCGGGATCGGCGCGCGGCTCGTCCGGGGTCTCGATCGCGCCGAGGAGCACGTCGCGGTGGAGATCGGGAGGCCCCCCGCGGACGAGGAGCGGGTCGAGCGCGAGCGCGAGGGCCCGCGCCGCGCGGCCGTCGCCGAACGCCTTCGCGCGGTCGAGGGCGGCGAGCAAGTTGGCGCGCTCGGGCGCGAGGTCCTCGCGCTCGCGCTCGCCGAGCTCGACGAACGCCCCCAGGTGACGCCGCTCGACCTCGGCTGCTCGTCCGGTCGCGGCCAGCTTGCGGACGGCGAACGCCTGGACGACACCGAGCATCTCGAAGCGCGGGCGCTCGCCCGGGCCGTCGATGGGCCGGACGAGCGACGCGTCGACGAGCTCTTCGATCGCCTTCGTCGCGCCGTCGTCGCTCGATCCCAGGACGAGCGCGGCGGCGTCGAGCGTGAAGCCGTCCCGGAAGACGGAGAGCTCCTCGAGCGCTCGGCGGGCGTCTGCGCCGAGCAGCGCGTAGCTCTCGTCGAGGACCTCGTCGAGCGGCGGCAGCGCGAGGGCTCTGGCTCCGCCCGCGAGCACGCCGGCCGGGCCGAGCGCGGCGACGCGCGACGCGAGCAGCTCGATCCCGAGCGGCAGGCCGTCGACGCGCGCCACGAGCCTTCGCGCGTCCGCGTCGGTCACCTCCCAGCGCGACGCCGCGCGCTCGAGCGCGTGGCGGAGGAGCGCGGCGGCGGGCTCGGGGGCGAGCGGCTCGATCCGGACGACGTGCTCGAACGACACGTCGAGGCGCTCGCGCGAGCTGACGAGGACGCGCACGTGCGTCGTCCCGTCGAGCCACGCCGTGACGAGCTCGGCCACCTCCTCGCGCACGTGCTCGGCCTCGTCGAGCACCAGCACGGTCGCGCGCCGTTCCATCCGCTCGGCCGCGCGGGCGATCGCGGAGGCGCGCGGGGCGGTGCGCGCCGTGCCGCCGAGCGCGCGGAGCACGCCGGCGAGGACGCCGGAGGGCGTCAGGTCGCGGAGGAAGACGACGCGGACGTCCGACCCCGCGACGACGAGGCCACGCGCGAGCTGGCGCAGGACGCGCGTCTTGCCTGCGCCGGGCGGGCCCACGAGCGTGACGAGGCGCGCCTCGGCACCGATCAGGCGCCGCGCGCGCGCGAGCTCGTCGTCCCTGCCGATCAGCGCGCCGCCGTCCGTCCCGGACATCCCGCGCGCATCCTACTCCTGAAGAGGAGGGCCTCCGGGACGCGCGCCGGCGTGCCCGCGGCTCCGCGGCGCGCCGGTCGTTCCGAGGGCGCCGGACCCGCGCGCCGGGGCCCCGGCCGCCCGTGTCCGGCGCCTTAATCGAGGTCGATGCGGCGCAAGACCACGTTCTGGCGACGCTTTCTGTCGTGAACGGGCCGTCGGATTTGGTTTTCCAGCCCATCCGAAAGCCGATAGGCTGCCTGAACTGACGTGTCAGTTCACTCGCGCTCGGCCTTCGCCGGTCGCTCGTGGACCTCCGTGGACGCCGTCCACGCGGTTCACCCGCTTGCTGGAGCCCCTGATGTCGAAATCGTTTCTTGCGATCGGAATGGACGTCGGCTCGACCACGGTGAAGGCCACCGTCGTCGATCCCGAGTCGAAGGCGATCCTCTGGAGCGACTACCAGCGCCACCACACGAAGCAGCCGGAGAAGGTGCTCGAGCTCCTCGAGACGATCCTCGCGGCCTTCCCCGATCACCCGAAGGACGGCTGGCGCATCTTCCTGACCGGCTCGGGCTCGGCGCCGCTGGCGCCGTCGACCGGCGGCAAGTTCGTCCAGGAGGTGAACGCGGTCACGCTCGCGGTCGAGCACCTCCACCCCGACGTCCTCTCGGTCGTCGAGCTCGGTGGTCAGGACGCCAAGATCATCATGTTCAAGGCGGACGAGAAGACCGGCGAGAAGACGGCGATGGCGTCGATGAACGACAAGTGCGCGTCCGGGACGGGCGCCACCATCGACAAGTGCTTCTTGAAGGTGAACGCGCCGCCGGAGCTCGTCACGACGCTCCGCTTCGACGACTCGAAGCTGCACCACGTCGCGGCGAAGTGCGGCGTGTTCGCGGAGACGGACATCGTCAACCTGATCAAGAGCGGCATCCCGTCGACCGAGGTCCTCTGCTCGCTCGCCGACGCGATCGTCATGCAGAACCTCTCGGTCCTCACGCGCGGCAACACGCTGAAGGCGCGCGTCCTCTTGCTCGGCGGGCCGAACACGTACCTGCCGTTCCTCCAGGACTGCTGGCGCCTGCGCATCCCGCAGGTCTGGGACGAGCGCGGCTACGACTACCCGAAGGACGTGCCGATCGAGGAGCTCGTCTTCGTCCCCGAGAACGCGCAGTACTACGCCGCCCTCGGCGCCGTGCTCTACGGCCTGCACGAGGAGGCCCACGTCGGCTGGCTCAAGGGCGACCTCGTCGATCTCCGCGACTACATCACGACCGGCCGCAAGGCGCGCCTCGGCGAGAGCGCGGGCCCGCCGCTGTCGAAGAGCGAGCAGGAGCTCGAGGAGTTCCGTGAGCTCTACAAGATCCCGAAGTACGTGCCCGAGGCGCTCCGTGCCGGGGAGAAGGTGCGCGCGGTCATCGGCCTCGACGGCGGCTCGACGTCGAGCAAGGCGGTCCTCGTCGACTACGAAAGCGGGAAGATCCTGACGAAGGCCTACCAGCTCTCGAAGGGCAACCCGATCCAGGACACCAAGGAGCTCCTCACGCAGCTGCGGGAGTACGCGACCAAGCAGGGCGCGGAGCTCGAGGTCATGGGCTTCGGCGCGACCGGCTACGCCGCCGACGTCCTCGAGGAGTGCGTGAAGAGCGACGTGAACATCGTCGAGACCGTCGCGCACATGCTCAGCGCGGTGCACTTCTTCGGCGACGTCGACGTCATCTGCGACATCGGCGGGCAGGACATCAAGGTCCTGTTCATGAAGAACGGCGACATCGCCAACTTCCGCCTCTCGAACTCGTGCAGCGCCGGCAACGGCACGCTGCTCCAGGGCACGGCCGACTCGTTCGGCGTCCCGGTCACGCAGTTCGCGGACGTCGCCTTCAAGGCGGAGCTCGCGCCCAAGTTCAGCTACGGGTGCGCCGTCTTCCTCGACACCGACCGCGTCAACTTCCAGAAGGAGGGCTTCTCGAAGGAGGAGATGCTCGCGGGCCTTGCGCAGGTGCTGCCGAAGAACGTCTGGCAGTACGTCGTGCAGATCCCGCGCCTCGCGTCGCTCGGGCGCAAGTTCGTCCTCCAGGGCGGCACGCAGTACAACCTCGCGGCGGTCAAGGCGCAGGTCGACTACATCAAGGAGCGCGTCCCGAACGGCGAGGTCTTCGTCCACCCGCACACGGGCGAGGCCGGCGCGATCGGCGCGGCGATGGAGACGCTCCGGGTCGTCAAGCGCAAGGGCAAGAGCTCGTTCATCGGGCTCGACGCCGCCATCGACCTCGAATACACGACGAAGAACGACGCCGAGACGGTCTGTCACTTCTGTCCGAACGAGTGCAAGCGCACGTTCATCGACACGAAGACGCCGGACGGCCGCACGAGCCGCTACATCGCCGGCTTCTCCTGCGAGAAGGGGACGGTCGAGTCGAAGGAGGCGATGCTCGACCTCGTCGCCGAGCGGAAGAAGCTCGCGCAGCAGTTCCCCAACATGGTGGACTACGAGGCGAAGCGCGCGTTCATGCACTTCTACAACGCCGCGCCGATGCCCGAGCACGGCTCGCCGATCAAGGACATCGAGATCAAGAAGGGCATCTTCGGCCAGCGCCGCGTCGAGGTCACGCGCCCCTTCCGGCGCTCGAGCAAGGAGGCGTGGGAGGCGCGCCGGCGCGTGCGCGTCGGCATCCCGCGTGTGCTGAACATCTACTCGACGGCGCCGTTCCTCCGGACGTACCTCGAGGCGCTCGGCATCCCGAAGCAGAACGTCGTCTTCTCCGACGAGACGACCGAAGAGATGTGGGTCGAGGGGGGCAAGTACGGCTCGATCGACCCGTGCTACCCGAGCAAGGTCGCGCAGGCGCACATCCACAACCTCATCTTCCACCAGCACTCGGCGAAGAAGCCGCTCAAGTACATCTTCTTCCCGATCCTCACCCACGTGACGAACTTCGTCGCCGACACGATGGACAACGCGAGCTGCCCCATCGTCGCCGGCGCGCCCGACGTCATGAAGGCCGCCTTCACGAAGGAGGTCGACTTCTTCGCCCAGCGCGGCATCGAGTACGTCGACCCTGCGCTCTCGTTCGTCGAGCCGAACCTCATGGCCAAGCGCCTCTTCGAGACGTGGGGGCCGCGGCTCGGCATCACGGAGGACGAGAACGATCACGCGTGCCGCGAGGCGTGGCGCGCGCAGACGATCTTCGAGAACGACGTCCAGGAGAAGGGCCGCGCGATCCTCGAGACCGTCGAGGCCGAGGACCGCGTCGCGATCCTCCTGCTCGGGCGCCCGTACCACTCCGATCCGGGCCTCAACCACGGCATCCCCGAGGAGTTCCAGGTCCTCGGCTACCCGATCCTCTCGATCCGCTCGATCCCGAAGACGCGCGAGTACCTCGATCGCTACTTCAAGGAGGAGCTCGAGAGCGGTCAGCAGAAGACGCCCCTCGAGCTGAACCACGTCTGGCCGGAGAACTACTCCGTCAACAGCGCGCAGAAGGTGTGGGGCGCGGTCTTCGCGGCCCACCACCCGAACGTGGTCGTGCTCGATCTCTCGAGCTTCAAGTGCGGCCACGACGCGCCGATCTACGGCCTCGTCGACAGCATCATCGAGAAGTCGAAGACCCCGTACGCGGCGCTCCACGACATCGACGCGAACAAGCCGGCGGGGTCGATCAAGATCCGCGTCAAGACCTACGCCCACGCCCTGAAGCTCCACGAGGAGCGGCTCCAGGACGCGAGCGAGAAGATGCACGAGCTCGCGCATCGCATCGACCAGAAGCGCCTCGAGCTGCTCGAGCTCAAGGCGACGCAGCTCGAGAGCCGCCGCGTGAAGGACGAGGCGCTCCGGCTCCAGATCGAGGCGCTGCGCGAGAAGGTGCGCGCCTACAAGCCCAGGACGAGCAGCCTGACGGGCCCCGCGGACGCGGAGGCCAAGAGCATGGTGAAGCTCGGGAAGAAGAACAAGGACGGGTCGATCACGCGCGTGGACGCCCCCGCCCAGTCACGAGTCATGACGGCCGCCGCAGAGCAGCCCGTCGTCGGCTCCCGCGCAGGTTCGCACGGGAGCGCACCGTCGCTAGCGACTCCGGTAGACAGCGCCGTCAACGCCGCCGAGTGATCGAGGAGAAAGACATGAGCAACGCAACGACCGTCACGGGGATCAACGGCAAGAAGAAGCTCAAGATCCAGGGCCAGGACCTGGACCTCGACGCCGAGCTGGCGAAGTTCGAGGCGGAGGAGAAGAAGCGCCTCGGACTCGACGGCAAGACCGAGCAGTGGCTCGACGACATGGTGAACCTGCAGTTCACGCGCACCGAGCGTGACAACGTCACCCTCCTCATCGGCGGCCTCACGCTCGCGCACGACTACCTCATCGAGGGCGCGCTCCGGGGCGTCGGCTACAACGTCCAGATGCTGAACGTCCCGGACACGGCGGCGTTCCAGGCCGGCAAGGAGTTCGGCAACCGCGGCCAGTGCAACCCGACGTACTTCACCGTCGGCAACCTGATCCAGTACCTCATCGCGCTGCGCGACAAGCACGGCATGACGAGCGAAGAGATCGTGAAGAAGTACTGCTTCCTCACGGCGGGCGCGTGCGGGCCGTGCCGCTTCGGCATGTACGTCACGGAGTACCGGAAGGCGCTCCGCGACGCGGGCTTCGACGGCTTCCGCGTCCTGCTCTTCCAGCAGACCGGCGGCATCAAGCAGG
This sequence comes from Labilithrix sp., assembly GCA_019637105.1. GTDB lineage: Bacteria > Myxococcota_A > Polyangia > Polyangiales > Polyangiaceae > Labilithrix. The sequence goes on along the minus strand of JAHBWF010000050.1, from coordinate 13,243 downwards.
CGACGGGCGAGGAGCTCGGCCTCGAGCTCAACGCGACGTTCTTCTGGGCGATCGTCAAGGGCATGATCGCCGGCGACGTCCTCAACGCCTACGGCTACCGCGTCCGCCCGTACGAGAAGGTCAAGGGCGACGCGAACAAGAAGCTGACCGAGGCGAAGGGGATCCTCTACGAGGCGCTCGAGAAGCGCACGAACATCCTCCACGCCCTCTGGCGGTGCAAGCCGGTCCTCCGCTCGATCGAGGTCGACAAGACCATGGTCAAGCCGAAGGTCTCGATCATCGGCGAGTTCTGGGCGATGACCACCGAGGGAGACGGCAACTACCAGCTCCAGGAGTTCCTCGAGGCCGAGGGCGCCGAGTGCGACATCCAGCTGGTCGCGGCCTGGATGCTCTACATGCTCTGGGAGGTCCGCAACGACACCAAGGAGCGCGGCGATCTCCGCGAGTGGGACACCGCGAAGTACGGCCTCGGCGGCGGCGGGCCGTTCTCCGTCTTCCAGAAGCTGGCGATCAGCCACCTCGGCGACAAGGGCGTGAAGGCCCTCTTCCAGGTCTTCGCCTACACCGCGGGCCTCTACGGCTACACGTTCGCGTCGATGGACGAAGTCGCGCGGGTGGCGCACGACTACTACAACAACGATCTCCGCGGCGGCGAAGGCCACATGGAGGTCGGCAAGCTGATCGTCAACGTCCTCCACCAGAAGTGCCACATGACGCTCAGCGTAAAGCCCTTCGGCTGCATGCCGAGCGCGGGCGTCTCGGACGGCGTCCAGACGGCGATCACGGAGAAGTTCCCCGGCACGATCTTCTGCCCGGTCGAGACCAGCGGCGACGGGCGCGTGAACTTCTACTCGCGCGTGCAGATGTACCTCTTCAAGGCGAAGCAGGCGGCGCAGGCCGAGTACGAGCGCGCGCTCGCCGAGAACGGCGTCACGCGCGAGCAGGTCGCCGCGTTCCTCGAGGCCAACCCGAAGTTCCGGAGCCCGTCCTACAAGGCCAAGCACGTCTACTGCGGGAACAACGCGGACGTCGTCGCGGCGGTCGCGCCGTACATCACGAAGACGCGCGCGGAGCGCTGGAAGGCGCGTTTGACGGCGCTGGTGACCGGCAGCAAGCAGGCGCTCGAGAAGACGCCGCACCTCGCCGTCAGCCTCGTCGAGGCGGTCAAGGAAGCGCCGAAGGTCGCCGAGCGCGTCAAGGAGGACATCACGATCCTCCGCGAGATCCGCGCGCTCAAGAAGAAGGCGCCGCGCGCCGAGGCCACGCTCGACGCGGCCGCCGAGGAGTAGCCCCCGGCGAAGAACGTCGCCGGCGCGCCGGCGACGCGAGACGGCGCAGCAGGCGACCGCCCGCTGCGCCGTCGTCGTGTCGCGTCACGCGTTCGCCGTGAGGGCTCGCGGACGGCCCGTTGAGCTCGAGGCCGAGCTCCTCGCCCGTCGCCTGCGTTGACGCCGCCGGTCTGCTGGGGCGCGTCGCGCTCCGAGCGGATCGTCCTTCGAGCCGGGCGTAAGACGTCGTCCGTGGCTGGTGCGCGCGCCGGCGGCGCGAAGACGTCGTCCGTGGCTGGTGCGCGCGCCGGCGGCGCGAAAACGGCGCAGCAGGCGACCGCCCGCTGCGCCGTTTAGGTTCCGCGCGCCCGCCGACGGCGCGGTCGCTTCAGAGCGCGGCGGGCTCGCTCGAGACGACGGCGGCGCCGAGCGTGACGTCGGCGCCGCTCGTCTTGATGAAGTTCTCCTTGCCGGCGGCGATGAGGCCCTGCCAGATGTTGCCGGTCACCGCGTCGGTCGTGCTGTCGTAGAGCGCGTTCGCCGTGGTCAGCGTCGCGTGGTCGCTGCAGTCCGCGCCGTTCTTGCCGGTGGCCCAGAACACGAAGCGGACGTTGCCGGTCGTCGTGGTGCCGACGTCGAAGCAGATCGTGCTCGGCGCCGCGGTGTAGAGCGGCGCGTCGGCGTCCGTGGCGTAGCTGTACGTGGTCGTCGAGTTCTGACCGGCGGTGTCGCCGAAGCGGAAGTACGTCCACGAGGCGCCGCCCTGCGACTGCCCGCCCGTCACGATGAGCTTGCCCGGTCCGACGGCGGGGTTCCCCGCGGGCGCGGCGTCCTGGCCGAGCACCGCGTAGAAATAGCGGCTGCTGCTGGTCGCCGACGCGTTCTCGATGCGCACGTGCCGGACGTCGTTGGCGGCGGGCGTGCACAGCTTCTGCCAGTCGGTGTTCGCGACCCACGGCGTCGAGCACGCGACGGCGGCCTTCAGCGTGTCGGCGGAGAGCGCCGGGACGCTCGACACCGTGACCGTGGCGCTCGTCTTCACCCCGACGGACTGGCGGTAGTACGCCTTCGCGTCCTTGGCGAGCGCGCCGACCTCCCCGTGCCAGCTCGCGCGGATCGCGTGGGCGCTCGCGACGGTGAGCGTCGCGCGGTCGAGGCAGTTGGCTCCCTTTTGCCCTTGGACCCAGATCGCGAAGTACGGCGGCGCGTCGGCCCCGCCGTCGTGGACGTCGAAGCAGACCGTCGAAGCGGCCGTGTTCAGGGACGGCACGTTGCCTCCGAGGACCTGCCGGATCGAGCCCCACGTCGCCTCGAGGAGCGCGGGCGGCGCGGGCGCTCCTCCTCCGTAGAGCAGGACGCGGAGCTGATCGTCCGCGAGGGCCGCGGTCGCCGACGCCGGCGGCGCGTCGAACCCGAAGACGACCTGCGCCGACTCGTGCGTCGCCGGCACCTGGACGCCGGAGATCCGCACGTGCTGGACGATCCCCTGCGCCGGCTTGCAGAGCTCGACGAAGCCGTCGTTCTGGGCCGGCGCGATGGTCGTCGTGCACCGCGTCGGGTGCGGCGGCTCCTCGTCGCCTCCGTCACCGGCGTCTCCTCCCGCGTCGCCTCCGGCGTCTTCGTCGACGCCGGGCCCGGCGTCTTCGGCGGGCGTGCCCCCGCCGTCGGAAGAGTCGGGGCCCGCGTCGACGCCGTCCGTCGCGTCGGTCTCGTCCGAGCTGCACGCCGCGGCGGCGAGCGCGGTCAGCACGACGGCCGTCCCGAAGCCCCAGCCCAGGTTCCTCTTCGACATCGACGCTCCTCGAACGCTCACGGCAAACCTCGTCTCTGTGGTCGCACCCCGCGTGCTCCCGGCCCTTCTTTTGCCAGATTGAAAGTGAAAATCAAATTCAATTGAGCCCCCGCCCCCGGTTTTCGCGTCCGGACGGGCGACGCGGCGCCGGCGCCTCGGCGGTGCGCTACGTTCGCCGGATGTCGTGGCGCGGGCGCGGGCCCCTCGGCGGCGACGCTTCGACGATCGAGCCCGACGGGGGCGAGCCCGGGGCGCCGCGTCGTGGCGCCGAGCGGATCGTCGCGTTCACGCGCGAGGGCATGGTCGCGCGGACGTTAGCTCCGCGCCGCGAGCTGTCGAATCGCGCTCTCCGCGTTCTACGACGCGAACGGCGACGGCGTCGTCGGACCCGGCGACTACGTCGGCTCCCTCCCGGCCACGGTCGTCCGCGCTCGCGGCCTCTGCGCCGGCAACCTGAACGTCCTCGGCCCGATCCCGCTCACGCGCGTCCCGTGATGAGCCGGTCGCCGCCGCCGTAGCCCGGCGCCTTGGCGCAGCGGAAGCCGCCCTCGGCGAACCGGTAGTGCGGATCGAACCCCATCCGGGCGTAGGTGCGGAGCGCGCGGGCGTCGTACATGAACGAGCCGCCGCGCATGACGTGGCCGCTCTTGTTCTTCGGCGAGCTCGCGAGCTTGGGGTTCATGCTCGGACCGTCCTCGTAGAAGTCCTCGTCGTACGCGTCCTCGCACCACTCCCAGACGTTGCCGGCGAGATCGAGGACGCCGTACGGCGAGGCGCCCTCGGGGAACGCCCCCACGGGCGTCGTGCCGTCGCGGCTCCGGCCGAAGTTCGCGTGCGCGGACTTCGGCTCGGCGCGGCCCCACGGGTAGCGGCGCCCGTCGGTCCCGCGCGCGGCCTTCTCCCACTCGGCCTCGGTGGGGAGGCGCTGGCCGGCCCACGTCGCGTAGGCGCGGGCGTCGAACCACGAGACGTAGACGACGGGGTGCCTCTCCTCGCCGCGGGGGGGCTTGCCGTTACGCCAGTGCGCGAGGAACCGCTTCGCCCCGGCGTCGCTCGGCTTGTACTGCGTCGCCTCGAGGAAGACGGCGAACTGCGCGTTCGTGACCGGCAGGCGATCGATGTAGAGCGCATCGACGTGCACCTCGCGCCGCGAGGAGCCCATCGCGAAGAGCCCGGACGGCACGAGCACCATCTCGTGGCCGCCGGTGCCCCGGATCGTGGCCGGGAGCGGCGCGGACGAGGCCTCCTCCGCCTCGTCGCCCTCGATCGCCGTCGGGAGGGCGTCGAAGAGGCGCCGGCGGAACTCGGCGCACGACGCCGGGCGCTTCTCGGGCGACTTGGCGAGCGCGTCGAGGATGAGCCGCTCGAGCTCCGGCGGGACGTCGGGGCGGAGCTTCGACGGCGCGCGCGGCGCGTTGGTGACGTGCGCCATCATCACGCTGAAATGGCTGCCGTCGAACGGCGGCCGCCCGGTGACGAGCTCGTAGAGCGTGATGCCGAGCGAGTAGATGTCCGAGCGGTGATCGGCGAGGCTGGGGGTCTTGACCTGCTCCGGCGACATGTACCGGCAGGTGCCGAGCAGCGCGCCGCTGACCGTGTACGTCGTGCCCTCGAGGACCTTGGCGATCCCGAAGTCGGCGATCTTCGGCCGGAGGCGCCCGGCGTCGTTCCGCACGAGGACGTTGTCGGGCTTGAGGTCGCGGTGCACGACGCCGCTCGCGTGCGCGTCGTCCATCGCGAGCAGCACGTCGCCGACGACGCTCCGGATCTGGTCGAACGGCATCTTCCCGCGCCAGCGCGCGAGGTGCTGCGCGAGGTTCTCTCCCTCCACGAGCTCCATGACGATCGCGAGGACGTGCTCGTGCTCGATGAAGTCGTAGACGGCGACCGCGCCGGGGTGGCTCCACGTCCGGAGGACGCGCGCCTCGCGGACGAAGCGCCGGCGCACCTCGGGATCGCCCGCGAGGTTCATGTGGAGGCACTTGAGCGCGACGTCGCGGCCGAGCGCCAGGTCGCGCGCGCGGTAGACGACGCCCATGCCGCCCTCGCCGATCACGGCCTCGACGCGGTAGACGGAGAGCGTCGTCCCCTCCGGGAGGCGCATCGGCGGGAGCGCCCGGGGCGCCGCGTCCGCGCCGCGCGCGGCGGCGGCGAGCTCGGTCGACGCGAGCTCGGTGTCGGGGCGCGCGAGGCCCCGCGCGGACGCCGGAGCTCGCTCCTCGCCGGGCGGCGCCTCGACCGCCGGCGACGGGAGCGCGCCCCCGCAGCGGTGGCAGAAGCGCGCGTCCGCCGCGAGCGCCGCGCCGCACGCCGTGCAAGTCTCGCCCGCGCCTCCCGGCTCCGACATCGCGCCCGAGTCTACCGCGACTCGCGCTCGACCTCGACGTACGGCGTCGCGTCCGCGCGGACACGCCGCCGGCGCGAGGTCGGCCGTCGACCGCGCGTCTCGGCCGGGCGTCGCGCGCCGGCGTCGCGCGCTAGTCGATCGCGAGGAGCCGGGCGGCGTTGGCCCAGAGGATCTTGTGCCGGATCTCCGGGCGGTCCTCCGTGGCGAGGAGCACCTTCGCGACGCTGATCGCCGGGTGGTAAAATGGCCAGTCGGACCCGTGGACGATGCGGTCGGGCACGCCCTCGAGCACCATCCGGCGCACGTTCGAGAGCGACTGCGACGAGGTCTCGAGCCACACGTTCGGGTAGGCCCGCTGGAGCGCGAGGCCCTCCTCGAACTGCCGCGCGCCGGCGTGGCCGAGGATGAACGTCGTCTTCGGGTTCTCGCGGATCGGCGCCTCGTAGAACCGCACCTGGTTCAGGTACTGCCCGAGCTTCGGCTCGATGCCCGCCGGCCCGCAGTGCCAGAAGACGAACATGCCGCGCTCCCCGCACATCTCGTAGAGCGACTTCGCGCGGCGGTTGTCCGCCCGGACGAGCTGCACCGAAGGATGCAGCTTCACGCCGCGCGCTCCCTCGGCGAGCTGCGCGTCGAGGCGGCGCTCCGGATCGCGCGCGTAGGGGTGGACCGACCCGGCGGAGAGGATCTTCGACGTCGACTTCGCCGCCGCGAGCGCGACGCTCGCGTTGTCGGAGAGCATCGGGAAGTCGATCGGCAGGAGCACCGACGCGCGGATGCCCGTCTCGTCCATCTCGCGCGTCAAATTCGGGATCGTGTGCGTCGCGCGCATGCCGCGCGGGCCGAGGCTCCGCCAGGTGAGGTCGCGCGTGAGCTCCTTCACGATCTCGGGGGACATGTTCTTGTTCGCGTAGACGTCGAGGTCGATCGCGCAGCAGGCCGGGAGGTAGTGCTGCGTCTCCGGGTGGAGCGCGCCGTAGTCGACGCTCGGCGGCCGCACGTAGGCGAGGGCGAGGTGCGTGTGGAGATCGGCGATCGGCCCGACGCTCTCGTCGCTCATCACGAGCCGCGGCCGGCCGCCGGCGGCCGGGTCCTCCACGACCGAGAACCAGGGGAGCCGCGCGAGATCGAGGAGCGACGTGAAGCGGTGGGGGAGCGCGGCCGTCATGACGCCGCCGGCGCGCCCCCGTCGGCGTCGAAGCTGTCCATCAGCTCGAGGAGCGCGTCGCGCACCACGGCGCGGTCGGGCAGCGAGCCGAGCATCCCGTAGAGGGCGGCCTTGCCCTGCGGCTGCTCCTTCGACGCGCGCGCCTCCGCGACGCACGCGCGGAGATCGGCGAGGAACTCGCCGGCGATCGCCTCGTGCGCCGGGCTGACGGTGAGGTGCAGGTTCGGCGGCGACTGCCCGCGGTCGAAGAACCAGCCGCGCGCCTGCATGAGGTCGCCGATGACGTAGATGTCGAGCGGCGGCTCGGCCCCGCTCGCGCGCGTCCCGATCGCGATCGCGCTCATCACGGGCTCGCCGAGGACGTCCAGCCCGGCGATCTCGCGGACGCCGCTCGCGATCGTGCGCGTCGCGCTCATCGCGCGCTTCGCGAGGTCGAGGTAGCCCTCCTGCCCGAGGTACTTCAGCACGGCCCAGGCCGCCGCGATGGCGCCGCCGGGGCGGGTGCCCAGCACGCCGGGGCTGACGAAGAGCCCGCCGGGCCAGTCGGCGTGGACGTAGAACTGATGGCGCCGGAGCGCGCGCGTCCGGTAGAGGACCGACGACGCGCCCTTGGCGGCGTAGCCGTACTTGTGGAGATCGGCGGAGATCGACGTCACGCCGGGCACGCGGAAGTCGAACGGCGGCACCGGGTGGCCGAGCTTCTCGACCCACGGCAGCATGAACCCGCCGAAGCAGGCGTCGACGTGGCAGAGGATGCCGCGCTCCTCGGCGATCGCCGCGAGCTCGGCGATCGGGTCGACGACGCCGTGGGGGTACTGCGGCGCCGAGCCGACGACGAGGATCGTGTCGTCGGTGACGAGGCGCCGCGCGGCCGCGGCGTCGGCGCCGAACCCGGCGGTCATCGGGACGACGTCGACCTCGAGGTCGAGCATGTGCGCGGCCTTGAAGAGGGCGGGGTGCGCGGTCACCGGCAGGAGCACCCGAGGCCGCGTGATCTTCGGGCGCTCGACGCGCGCCCAGTCGCGCGCCGTCTTGAGCGCGAGCAGGAGGCTCTCGCTCCCGCCGCTCGTCATCGAGCCCGCGGCGCCGTCCGGCGCGTTCATGAGATCCAGCGTCATCGCGACGGCCTCGGTCTCCATCCGGCGGAGGCTCGGGAACGCCATCGGGTTCAGGGCGTTCTCGGAGAAGAAGGAGGTGTAGGCCTCCTTGGCGACCTCGAGCACGTCCGGGCGCGTCGCGTAGACGAGGCTGAACAGGCGCGCGCGCGCGGCGTCCGCGTCCGCGTCGCGGTAGGCTCGCATCGCCTTGGTGATCTCGTCTCGCGGAGTACCCTGCTGGGGAATTTTCATGGCGACCTCTCGGTTACGGATTCACGCGGCGCGCCTCGCGTGCGAGGCGACGGGGATGACGTCGGCGGCTCCGACCCGGAGGGTCGCGTGAGCGAAGCGCTCGAGGGTGAGCGCGCCGGCGGCCGCGCGAGGCGCACCGGCGCGCTCCTGGTCCTCGCGGCGGCGGCGCTCTGGAGCACGGGCGGCGTCGGCGTGAAGATCGCCGACGCCGAGCCGCTCGTGGTCGCGGGCCTCCGGAGCGTGTTCGCGCTCGCGTTCATGATCGTCGTGATCGCGGTGCAGCTCCGCGGCGAGCGTCGCCCGCTCGCCGTGATGGGGCAGCTCCTCCGGCGCCCGCTCGTCTGGGCGGCGGCGGCGAGCTACGCGCTCATGGTCGTGATGTTCGTGCTCGCCGCGCGGCGCACGACGGCGGCCAACGCCATCTTCATCCAGTACACCGCGCCGGTCTACGTCGCGCTCCTCTCCGCGCCGCTCCTCGGCGAGAGGCCGACGCGGAGCGATCTGCTCGCGACGGGCGCCTGCGTCGTCGGGATGGCGCTCACGTTCGGCGGCGAGCTCGACGGCGGCCGCGCGGCGGGCAACGTCCTCGCGATCCTCTCGAGCTTCGGCTTCGCGGGCCTCCCGCTGCTCCTCCGGATCGATCAGAAGCGGCTCGCGCCCGAGCTCGCCGCCCGCGCGCCGCTCGTCGCGATGTCGCTCGGCAACGCGCTCGCCGTCGTCGTGGCGGCGCCCGCGATGCTCGCCCACCCGCCGAGCGGTCCGGCGAGGGAGCAGACGCTCTTGGTGCTGTTCCTCCTCGGGACGCTGCAGATCGGCGTGCCTTACGTCCTCTATGGCGTCGCCGTCCGCCGCCTCCGCGCGCTCGAGAGCTCGCTCCTCGCGACGATCGAGCCGGTGCTCAACCCGCTCTGGGTGCTCCTCGCGACGGGCGAGCGGCCGAGCGCGATGGCCGCGGCCGGCGGCGCGGTCATCGTCGGCGCGGTCGTGCTCCAGACGATCGGCCGTCGCGGGCGCTGACTCACGGGCCGGCATCGGGGCCTCGCGCGTCCGCCGGGGGACGCGGGACGTCGGGCGGCACGCGATCGTCCGGGAGCCGAACGGCGGACATCGATCCCTTGCCAGGGCCGAGCGGGTTGGTGCCCAGGCGGACGACGTCCGCCGTGAGGCTGCCGGTGGCGCGGACGACGCCGTCGGCTCCGGGCGCGAAGCTCGCGGTCATCGTCAGGCCCTCGACCGTCACCTTCGGGCTCTCGACGACCATCGTCGTGGGCGCGGTGAAGACGCCGCTCGCGGCGCCGTCGTCGACCGCGCAGCCCTGGACGAGGAACGAGTAGCCGGTCGGCGGCGGCGCGTTGGGGACGAAGTCGGGCCACTCTTCGACCGAGCCGGCGCGCGTCGACGGCGCGACGCACTCGGGCGCGGGGAGGAGCCGGCAGACGTCGGTCGACGGGCACGCCGACGGGCACCTCTGCTCGGGGTTGCGGTCCGCGTTCGTGAACTGGCCGGTGAGCGCGCCGGTGTTCGGATCGACGTCGACGTACGCGAGCAGCTGGATCTGCGTCCCGAGCGGCTGCTCGACGTCGAGCAGGACGAAGTACGTCCCGACCGCGAACGCCGACGGCTGCTCGACGCACTTGACGACGTACGAGAACGGGACGCGCACGCGGTGGCGCGAGACCGTGCCCGTCGGGGAGCGGAGGCCGCCCTCGACGAGCAAGACGAGCTTCGGCCCGACGGGGAGCGCCGAGTCGAGCGTCAGGGTCAGGCGGCCGCCGGCCGCGTCGACGTCGGCCGTGGCGCCGAGGTCGCCTTCGAGCGGATCGCGCCGGACGAGCACACGGAGCTCGTTGTCCGGATCGTCGTCCTCGTCGGCCAGCGTGCCCTCGATGTCGGTGTCGAAGAGCGCGATCTTGACGAAGAGCGTGTCGGGATCGATCGACGTGCCGAAGTCGATCACGAGCGGCGCGCGCGGATCGTCGAGGACGCCGGAGGTGAGCCCCTGGATGGTCGGTCGCGGCGGCGCCTCGTAGCGCTCGCACGACGCCGCGGCCGCGATCAGGATCGCGGCGACGAGCATCAAGACGACGAGGTGGGTGAGCGCTTTCATCGAGGGCCTCAGAAGTAGAACGTCCCGCGGGCCTGGCCGAGCCAGCTCCGGACCGCGTCGCCGTTGGCGTCCTCGAGCGCGCTGCCCGGGAAGAGCACGGCGCCCTCGAGATCGGCGACGAAGTGATCGAACATGCGGTACTGCACGCGGAGATCGAGCTCGGTGCCGTAGTAGCGCCCGGGGCGCCCGCCGACGAAGTTGACGAGGTCGTCGTCGAGGCGGTTGCCGTCGCGGCGCTGGAGCGACGCGATCGGATCGATGAGGCGCGCGGGCGCCCAGGCGAAGAGCGCGCCGCCGCGGACGAGGAGCTTGTCGACCGGCCGGACGTCGACCTGCGGGAAGAGGGCGGCGGCGTTGGTGAACGCGCCGCGCGTGGCGACCTGCTCGAGGGGGTACGAGGGCGCGCCGAGATCGCGGAGGACGGCGACGCCGGCGGCGGCCGCGCGCGCGCTCTGGTGCGCGAGCACGTGCTTGAACAAGAGGAGGCCGACGTTCGCGTCGTCGGCGAAGCGGAACTGCGTGAGCGGCGTGCGCGTCTGCGGGTCCGAGTCGCCGGAGGCGTAGTCGCCCTCGAGGTAGAGCGAGTAGAGCGGCTGATCCCACTTGATGGTGGCGCGCGCGCCGAGCTGCCGGATGTCCTGCACGATCGACGGATCGTTCGTGATGACGCGGACGGCGTCGCCGACCTCGCGCGTCGAGCCGGTGATGAAGGAGGCCTCCATCCCCGCGTGGAGGTTCGTCCCGATCTTCGACATCACGCGGCCGCCGAACGCGGAGACGCCGGTGTCGTTGTCCTTGCTCCAGCGGTAGGCGTGGAAGAGGCGCGCCTCGAAGTCGCCGCCGAGGCGGTGCGTGGGCTCGAGCCAGCGGACGGCGGTGATCCACCCGTGGAGATCGTCGGAGAGGCGCTGGGGGTTGTCGGTGACGAGGCGGTCGTACGCCAGGATGAGGAAGACGCCGCGCGTCTCGGACCGGTCGCGCTCGGCCTTCGGTTTGAACGCCTCGAGCGGCTTGGTCGCGAAGAGGATGCGGTCGGCGCTGTTGCCGCGCCGCGCGAAGCCGAAGCGGTTCCGCCGACCGTCGCCGTCGTTGACCGCGATCGACGCGCCCTCCGTGAACGGCTGCCGGCCGATGCGGAGGAGGCCGACCGGCGTGATGACGTCGCCGTAGAGCCGGCGGACGAAGACCGGATCGGCGTCGCAGAGGCCGTAGCGGTAGCTCGCCGGCTCGGTGGCGAGCTCGCCCGGGCGGAGCGAGACGCACGGGCCGGCGGCGTTCGGGTTGACCGTGCCGACGTTGGCGCCGCTCGTCGGCGTGGCCGCGTCGTCGCGGGTGCCGTTGTCGCCCCAGAGGACGCCGTCGAGCACGTCGGCCGACGTCACGAGGCGGACCTTGTCCTCCCAGTCGAGGCCCGCGTCGAGGCGGAGGCGGTGCTCGATGACGCCCCAGTGGCGGTCCCGCGAGCTGTTCAAGTCGAGCGGGCGCACGGCGACGCCGTTCGCGCGGTACTCGGCGGCGCCGCGGAAGCCGGTCGACGCGCTGAGCGGGAGGCGCTCGGGCGGACCGACGGGGTCGGGATCCGACCAGGGCTCGACGGCGTCGGCGCGCCCCGTCGCCCCGAGGAGCGCCGCGCCGAGCGCCGCCGTAGAGAGCGCGCGCCTCGTGCTTCGCGAAGGATGTTTCCGCTTCCCCTTCAAGATGGCTCCGTTCTTTTACACTGTAAAGTCGGCCGCGCAACGTCGACGCCGACGATTCTTTCGACCGATCGCGTCAAGGGCGCGCCCTGCGCGCGGCGGAGGTCTTCGCGGCGCGCGCCGGCTTCCCGGCCGCCGCGAGGCTCGCCGGGGACGGCCGGGACGCGTGCTCGCGGAGCGCGGCGAGGAGCAGCTCGAGGCCGAACGAGAAGACGTCGTCGTGGTGCTCCGGCGCGAGCCACTGGAAGACGCTCGCGAGGCGTGGGAGCTCGCGGACCGCCTCCGTCGCGTCCCGCCCCGCCTCGCGCTCGCGGAGCCCCGCGAGCTCGTTCAGCGCGACGCCGCTGCAGTAGCTCGCGACGAGGCGGTAGAAGCGCGCCGTCGTGCGCGCGTCGAGGCCGTGCCGCTCGGCGAGCGTGAACAGGTCGTTCAAGAAGCGGTACGTCCCCTCGGTCGCGAAGCGGCGCGACGCCAGGAGGGGGAACGCGTTCGGGTAGGCGTGCGCCAGTCCGCGGTAGGCGTGAGCGAGCCTGCGCAGCGCGTCGATGAAGTCGGCGGGCGCGGCGCTCGGCGACGGCCTCTCGCCGGGCGCCGCCGCCGGGCCGCCGAGCTTGGCCACGAGCGTCTCCACGACGGCGTCGAGGAGCGCGTCCTTGCTCGGGTAATACCAGTAGATCGCCATCGCCTCGACGCCGAGCGCGCGCCCGAGCTTGCGCGTGCTGAACGCCTCGAGCCCCTCGGCCTCGATCAGGCGGAGGGCCTCGTCGCGGACGCGGTCCGAGGTGAGGCTCGGCTGCGCGCGTGTCTTCTTCTTCCGGGGGCCGGCCATCGCGCGAACCTTCGACGGATGGCAGGATTCCAGCTCGACGCTTCCGTGGGAAGCCTCTTCGTCCACGCGATCCGGCGCGCTCGGCGCCGTGGTAAGGGAGCGGCGTGCGTCGTCTCGGCCTCGTGCTCGTCTTCCTCGGGGCGATCGGCGTCGTCGTCGGGGCGTTCAACGGCTCCGGGTCGCTCTTCGCGTGGAACGGACGGCACCCGATCGACACGCTGGCGCTCGACGAGGCCGCGACGGCGCGGACCTTCGTGCCGGAGCCCGGCCGTCGCTACACGGTCAGCGTCCAGGTGGTCTTCGAGCGCGAGGGCCTCGCGACCCACGAGGGCGCCGCGGTCGTCGAGGCGAAGATGCCGCTCGTGGTCCGCGTGAAGGACCCCGCCGGGACCACGCGCGCCGAGGCGATCGGCTGGCTCGATCCCGGCGAGCCGCCCAACGTCCTCTACGGACAGACCGTGCCCCAGACCCGCGCGCCGCAGCGCCCGGACGATCGGCGCGGGCCGGCCGCCGCGCCCGAGGCTCCGCCGCGCGGGCGGCTCGCGCGGCCGTCCCCGGAGCTGGTCGTCGAGCGCCTCGTCGGTCCGTTCGTCGCCTCGAGCGACGAGCCGCTCGCCGTGACGGTCGATCTGGGGGCGGACCGCGTGGGCCGCGCCCGGATCGCGGAGCGCCGGCTCGTCATCTACGAC
>JAHBWF010000005.1 GCA_019637105.1 Labilithrix sp. | reverse complement strand
GCTGTCGAGCGTCGCGCGGCAGAGGGCCGTCGTCGCGCTGCCGGGCGGCGGGCGCGCCCAGCTCGGGCTCGCGGGGATCCGCGGGACGCTGGTCGGCGTCTTCTCGCTCCCGGCGCTGCTCGGGTACGAGGTGGAGGCGGCGCGGATCTCGTGGCTCGCGGTCGCCGGCGGAACGCGCCCGGTGGCGCTCGCCTTCGAGGAGCTCGACGGACAGGTCGTCGTCCCCGCTTCGAGCGTCGCCGCGGCGCCTCCGGGCGCGCGCCGTCACGTCGCGGGCCTCGCGCACCTCCCCGGCGAGCACGTCCCGCGAGGGGTGCTGGATCTCGGGTCCGTGCTCGATCGCGTCGCCGCCCCCGCGGGCTCGGAGTAGCGCGGTGGGGAAGGATCCGTTCCGCTACTTCCGCATCGAGGCGCGCGAGATCCTCGACGCGCTCTCGCAGGGGATCCTCGCGCTCGAGGCGCTGGACGCGGGCAGCGGCGCGAGCGCGGGCGTCGAGCGCCTGCTCCGGGCGTCGCACACGCTGAAGGGCGCCGCCGGCGTGGTCGGACACGACGCGATCGCCAAGCTCGCGCATCGGCTCGAGGAGCTCCTCGCGCCTTTCGCGCGCGCCGAGCTCGCGGCCGCCCGCGCTCCGATCGGCGCGCTGCTCGGCGTCGTCGACGCGATCGCGTCGGAGCTCTCGAGCCTCGGGCCGCGAGGAGCCCCGGCGGCGCCGCCGGAGGCTCCGCCCGAGGGGGAGCCCGCGCCGGCGCCGTCCGAGCCGGCGGCGCCCGGGGCGCGCGTGCCCGTCGAGACGATCGCCGAGTCGGTCCGCCTCGATCTGCTGGAGGTCGACGGCGTCCTCGCGTCGATCGCCGACGTCCACGCGCGCCTCTCGAGCGCCCGCGTCGCCAGCGCCGAGACGGGCGGCGTCGCGCGCGCGGAGGCCGCGGCGCGCAAGCTCGAGGAGTGGCTCGCGGCCGCGAGGCGCGCGGCCGATCCGTCGTCGCTCGACTGGGACGCGGCCGTCGACGCGGCCGAGCGCCTCCGCGTCGAGCTCCGCGCCGAGCGCGAGGACCTCTCCGGCGCGATCGAGGGCGCCGAGCGGCGCGCGCGCGAGGCGCTCGAGGACGCGAGGCGCCTGCGTCTCCTCCCGGCGGAGGCGCTCTTCGCCGAGCTCGCGCGCGCGGCGCGCGACGCGGCCGCGGCCGAGGCGCCGGACGCGCGTCCCCGACGCGTCGACGTCGAGACCCACGGCGGAGCGCTCCGCGTCGACGCGCACGTCCTCGGTCTCCTGCGCGACGCGCTGCTCCAGCTCGTCCGGAACGCGATCGCGCACGCGATCGAGCCCGAGGCCGAGCGCCTGCGAGCCGGCAAGCCCGCGGCCGGGCGCATCGTGATCCGCTTCGAGCTCCGCGGGGCGCGGGCGCGCGTCTCGTGCCGCGACGACGGCCGCGGCGTCGACGTGGCGGCGCTGCGGGCGGCGGTCGTCGCCGGGGGCCTCGCGCCGGAGTCGTCGGCGGGCGCGATGGACGCCGGCGCCCTCGTCCGGTTGGCGACGCGTCGCCGCGTGACCACGCGGACCGAGGCGACGGAGCTCGCCGGGCGGGGCGTCGGGCTCCAGGTCGTGGGCGAGGTCGTCGAGCGCCTCCGCGGGGAGCTCGCGGTCCGCACCGAGCCGGGCCGCGGGACCGAGTTCGAGCTCGACGTCCCGGTCTCGATGACCGCCGCGCCCGCGCTCGTCGTCGAGGCGGACGGCGTCGTCGCGACGATCCCGCTCGACGCCGTGAGCCGCACCGCGCGCGTCTCGCTCGGAGACGTGGTGCGATCGCCCGAGGGAGACGCGGTGTCCGAAGGGGGCGAGGCGGTGCCCTTCGCGTCCCTGGCGCGGGTCCTCCGGAGGCCGCCGGAGGCGCGCGCCCGGAGGGACGCGTGGACCACGGTGCTGCTCGAGATCGGCGGCGCGCGCGCGGCCCTGGGCGTCGACCGCGTCCTCGGCGTGGCGAGCTCCGTCGTCCTCCCGGTGCCGGCGCCGGCAGCCGCGGACGCCGTCGTCGTGGGCGCCTCGCTCGACGGGCAGGGCGATCCCCGGCTCGCGCTCGAGCCGCGCCTGCTCGTGGAGGCCGTCCGTCGATCGCCGGGAGCGCCGCGGTCCGACGGCGCGCCGGTCAAGAAGAGCGTCCTCGTGGTCGACGACTCGCTCACGTCGCGGATGCTCGAGCGGAGCATCCTCGACGCCGCCGGCTACGACGTGACGACCGCGGCGTCCGCCGAGGAGGCCCTCGAGATCGCGCGCGGGCGGACGTTCGCGCTCTTCGTCGTCGACGTCGAGATGCCGGGCATGAGCGGGCTCGAGCTCGTCGCGCTCATGCGCGCGGATCCGGCCCTCTCCGCGACGCCCGCCGTCCTCGTCACGTCCCGCGCCTCGCCCGAGGACCGGCGTCGAGGTCTCGAGGCCGGCGCCCGCGCCTACATCGTGAAGGGGGAGTTCGCGGAGGACGAGTTCCTCGACGCCGTACGGAGGTTGATCGGATGACCGCGTCAGCGAAGATCCGCGTGCTCGTCGTCGACGACTCGATCACGGTGCGCATGCACATCGTCGAGCTGCTCGAGGCCGATCCGGTGTTCGAGGTCGTCGCGCAAGCGGCGAACGGCCGCCAGGCGATCGAGCTCTGCGAGCGGCATCGGCCCGACGTGGTCACGATGGACATGATGCTCCCCGTGATGAGCGGGCTCGCGGCCACCGAGTGGATCATGGCGTACTGCCCGACGCCGATCGTCGTCGTCTCGGCGTCGATGAACCGCGGCGAGGTGTTACGCACGTACGACGCCATCGCGGCGGGCGCGGTGGACGTCGTGCCCAAGCCGACCGCCGCGGGCGACGCGGCGTGGGCGGAGCGGCTCAAGTTCGTCCTCCGGATCGCGGCGCGGATCAAGGTCGTGACCCACCCGCGCGGGCGCCTCCGGCCTCCGAGCACGCCGGGCTTCGTCGCGGTGGAGCCGCCGCCGCCGCCGTCGCGCGCCTCGTCGGTTCGCCTCGTCGCGCTGGGCGCGTCGACCGGCGGCCCCGGAGCCGTGCGGCGCCTCTTGGAGGACCTCCCGGCGGGGTTTCCGGCGCCGGTGGTGCTCGTCCTGCACATCGGCGAGCCGTTCGACGCGACCCTCGCGGACTGGCTCGACGCGCAGAGCACGCACCGCGTCGCCTTCGCCGCCGACGGAGAGGCGCTGTTCGACGCGCCGCCGCGCGTGTTCATGGCGCCCGCCGGCAAGCACCTGACGGTCGTGCACGGGAGGCTGCGCCTCGGCTCGGGCCCGGAGCGGCACTCCTGCAGGCCGTCGGTCGACGTGCTCTTCGAGTCGGTGGCCGCGGACGTCGGCGCCGGCGCCGTCGGGGTGCTCCTCACCGGGATGGGCCGCGACGGCGCCGAAGGGCTCCTCGCGATCCGGCGCGCGGGCGGGCACACGATCGCGCAGGACGAGGCCACCTCCGTCATCTACGGGATGCCGCGCGCGGCCGCCGAGATCGGGGCGGCCTCGGCGGTCTTGCCGCTCGACGCCATCGGCCCGACGCTCGGGCGGATGGCCGGCGGAGGCAAGCGATGACCGCCTGGCGGGCGCTCGTCGTCGACGACAGCCTGACGGTCCGCATGGACCTCGTCGAGGGCCTCGAGGCCGCCGGCTTCGAGGCCGTCGGCTGCGGCTCGGCCGCCGAGGCGCGCGCGGCGCTCGCGGGCGGGAGGTTCGACGTCGCGATCCTGGACGTGCGGCTGGGGGACGGCGACGGCGTCGACCTCCTCTGCGAGATCCGCGCGTCGGAGGAGGAGCTCGGGCGGACGCCGGTGATGCTGCTCTCCTCCGAGTCGGAGGTCCGCGATCGCGTGCGCGGGCTCTCGACGGGCGCGGACGAGTACGCGGGCAAGCCGTACGTGCTCTCGTACGTCGTCGCGCGGGCGCGCGAGCTCGCCGAGGAGAGCCGCTCGAGCGCGCCGCCGGACCGCGCCACCATCCTCGTGATCGACGACAGCGTCTCCTTCCGCGAGGCGATCCGCGAGGCGCTGGAGGCGGCCGGGTACCGCGCGATCGTGGCCGAGTCGGGCGAGGACGGGCTCCAGAAGGCCGCGGTGATGCGCCCGGCGCTCGTCATCGTCGACGGTCAGCTCCCGGGCATCGACGGCGTGACGGTCATCCGGCGGCTCCGGCTCGACGCCGCGCTCCGTCATACGCCCTGCATCATGATCACCGCGTCCGACATCCCGGACAGCGAGATGGGCGCGTTCGAGGCCGGCGTCGACGCGTACCTCGACAAGCGGACGCCCCCGGCGGAGGTCGTCGCGCGGGTCGCGTCGCTCCTGGCGAGGGCGGCCGGGCCGAAGGCCTCGGTGCGCAGCGCGCTCGCGGCCAACAAGCTGCTCGTCGTCGGGGCGGGGATCCAGCACCTCACGACCTCGCTCCGGAGCGAAGCCTTCGACGTCGTCTTCGCGCCGACGCCGGAGGACGCCGTCCTCCTCGCCGGCGTCGAGACGCCCGCGTGCGTCATCGTCGAGGTCACGTCGGAGGCCGCCGGCTGCAAGGCGATCCGCGCGGCCCTCTCGCGCCCGGGCGCGGTCCTCGCGCTGACGGCGTCCGACAGCGACTCGCGGCTCGCGATCGACTGCCTCGCCGCGGGGGTGGACGAGGTCGTCTCTCGGGCGACGCCGGGGCCGCTGCTCGTCGCGCGCATCCGCGCCCAGCTCCGGCGCAAGCAAGCCGAGGAGGAGGGCGCCCGCGAGCGCGACGCTCGCCTCGCCCGCGAGCTCACGCTCGCCGAGGCGCGCGCGGCGGAGGCGCTGGCCGAGGCGCGCGCCGAGCTGCTCGCGGAGCTCGAGCGCAAGAACGCCGAGCTCGCGGTCGCCAACAGCGAGCTCGAGGCGTTCAGCTACTCCGTGTCGCACGACCTCCGCGCGCCGCTGCGCGCGATCGAGGGCTTCTCTCGGGCGCTCGAGGAGGACCAGGGCCACCTGCTCGAGGAGGTCGGGCGCCAGCACCTCGCGCGCGTCTACGGCGCGACCGCCCGCATGCGCGAGCTCATCGACGATCTGCTCACGCTCTCGCGCGTGACGCGGGCGGAGCTCCGGCGCGGCCGGGTGGACCTCAGCGAGCTCGCGCGGATCGTGGGGCGCGAGCTCGTCGGGCGGGAGCCCGCCCGCCCCGCCGACGTCGACGTCGAGGACGGGCTCGAGGTCGAGGGCGACAAGGGCCTGCTCCGCGCGGTCCTCGAGAACCTCATGGGCAACGCCTGGAAGTTCAGCGCCAAGCGCGAGCGGACGAAGATCGCGGTCGGCTCCACCGTCGTCGACGGCGCGCGCGCGTTCTTCGTCCGCGACAACGGCGTCGGCTTCGACATGACCCGGGCGGACAAGCTCTTTCGCCCCTTCCAGCGGCTCCACGCGCAGAGCGAGTTCGAGGGGACGGGGATCGGCCTCGCCACGGTGCGCCGGATCGTCGGGCGCCACGGCGGACGAACCTGGGCGGAGGCGTCGCCGGACGGCGCGTGCATCTACTTCACGCTCGGCTGATCTCGAGGCCCGCGCGGCCTCGAACGTGCGCCGGCCGTCGTCCTCGTGGTAGGAAGGCGAGCGCGCCCGGGCGCTTCCTTCGAGGCTACGGCGTCCGGGCCGGTTCGTGACGATGATCTCCGTTCAGCACCTCGTGAAGCGGTACGGCTCGAAGGTCGCGGTCGACGACCTCTCGTTCGAGGTCGACCGGGGCGAGGTCGTGGGCTTCCTCGGGCCGAACGGCGCGGGCAAGAGCACCACGCTCCGCGTCATCGCGGGCTTCCTCGGGCCGACGAGCGGCACGGTGAAGGTCGCGGGCCACGACATCACGACCGAGAGCTTCGAGGCGCGTCAGAAGCTCGGGTACATGCCAGAGGCGGTCCCGCACTACCCGGAGATGCGCGTCGTCGAGTACCTGACCTTCCGCGCCGAGCTGAAGCGCGTGGCGCGCGGGGAGCGCAAGCGGGCGGTCTGGGACGCGATGGGCAAGGCGAACGTGCGCGACGTCGCCAACGTCGTCATCGGTCACTTGTCGAAGGGCTACCGGCAGCGCGTCGGCCTCGCGGACGCCCTCGTCGCCCGCCCGCCGCTGCTCGTGCTCGACGAGCCGACCGCCGGGCTCGACCCCAACCAGATCCGCGACGTCCGCGAGGTGATCCGCGAGCTCGGCAAGGAGCACACGGTCCTCCTCTCGACGCACATCCTGAGCGAGGTCGAGGCGAGCTGCAGCCGCGTCGTCGTCATCGCGGGCGGTAAGCTCGTCGCCGCGGGCACGATGGACGAGATCGCGAAGAAACGCCGCTCGGCGGGGCTCTCCGTCGTGGTCCGCGGCGACCTCGACGCGGCGCTCGCGGCGCTCCGCGGCGTCGAGGGCGTCGCGAAGGCCGCGCCCGACGCGGCCCGTCGCACGGACGACGGCGTGCACGCGGTGCGCTGCTCGTGGCAGAAGAAGCTCGACGAGGCGAGCGCCGCGCGCGCGACCGAGGAGGCCGTCGGCGCGCTCGTCCGCGCCGGCGTCTTCGTCCGCGAGGCGAGCCCGGTGAAGAGCTCGCTGGAGGAGCTCTTCGGAGAGCTGACCGGCGCGCGCGCCGGCGCCGGTGGCGAGGAGGAGGAGGGCGCCGCGTGAGGAGCTTCTGGCCGATCTACAAGCGCGAGCTCTTCGCGTTCTTCGTCACGCCGCTCGCGTGGGTGCTGATCACCGTGTTCCTCCTCGTCCAGGGGATGCACTTCTTCCTCCTCGTCGATCACTTCGCGAGCGCGGGGCAGCAGCTCAGCGACCAGACCCCGCTCCAGGCGTTCTTCGGCAACACGGTCCTGCTCTACCTGGTGCTCTTCCTCCTCGTCCCGCCGATGACCATGCGCCTGTTCGCCGAGGAGCGCCGGAGCGGGACGATCGAGTCCTTGATGACGGCGCCGGTGTCGAGCGTCGGCGTCGTCCTCGCGAAGTACGCGGCGGTCGTGACCACGTACCTCGCGATGTGGCTCCCCACGGTGCTCTACCTCGTGATCCTGCGGCAGACCGGCGACATCGACTGGAGCGTCGCGGCGTCGGCTTACCTCGGCGTGCTCCTCGTCGGCGCGGGCTACCTCTCGCTCGGCATGTTGATGAGCGCGATCACGAAGAGCCAGTTCCTCGCGCTCGTCCTGACGGCGACGGTCATCCTCGCGCTCTTCATCCTCGGCGTCGGGGAGTTCGTCACGCGCGAGGGGACGGTGATGCACGACGTCTGCTCGCACGTCTCCGTCTGGGCGCACATGAACGACTTCGCCTCGGGCGTCGTCGACTCCCGGCGGCTCGTCTTCTACGGGTCGCTCGTCGTCTTGCCGCTCTTCGTCACGGTGCGCGCCGTCGACGCCTGGAGGTGGGGCTGATGGCGGGCGGGAAGAAGCGCCTGGGCCTCCCGCGCGTGGATCCGGCGCAGGCGTCGGTCCTCGTCGGGATCGCCCTCGCGATGATCGTCGTCATGCTCCTCAACGTCGTCGCGACGCGGCGCTTCACGCGCTGGGACTGGACGTCGAACAAGCGCTACTCGCTGACGCCGGCGACGATCCAGACGCTGCGCGAGCTGCCGGAGACGATCCAGATCTGGGTCCTCCTCGGACCCGCCGACCCGCTCGAGCAGAGCGTGAAGCAGCTGCTCGTCTCGTACCGGGCGGAGACGACCAAGCTCGACGTCCGCTACGTCGACCCCGATCGCGACGTCGTCGCCCTCGAGGACGTCAAGAAGCGCTTCAAGATCGAGACCGGGCGCACCGAGCAGGGCCACGTCGTCGCCGACGCGATCGTCGTCGTGGCCCGCGGCGACAAGCACTGGTTCCTCTCGACCTCCGACATGGTCGAGATCTCCGCCGGCGACGACACCCAGGTGAAGCCGAAGGAGGAGCGCGCGCTCACCGGCGCGATCCGCAACGTGCTCGGCTCCGAGAAGGCGAAGCTCTGCTTCACCACCGGCCACGGCGAGATGAGCCCGGACGATCCCGGTCGCGAGGGCGCGGGGATGCTGCGGGACGTCCTCGAGAAGGACAACTACGAGCTCACCGTCGTCGATCCCGGCGCGCCCAACGCCGTCGAGCCCTTCGCCTCGTGCAGCGTCGTCGTGGTCGCCGGCCTCCGCGGCGGCTTCACGGACGAGGAGACCGAGCGGCTCCGCACCTACCTCCTCGGGGGCGGCAACCTCCTCCTCGCGACCAGCCCGATCACCGGCTCGACCGAGACCGGGCTCGTGCCGCCGAACCTCGACCGCGCGCTCGCGCCCTTCGGGATCGCCCTCGACGAGGACCTCGTCATCGAGGACGAGCCGGAGCTGGCGTTCCCCGGGACCGGCGGGATCCGCTTCGTCGCAGCGCCGCGCCCGCACGCGCTCACCGCCGCGCTGGTCAAGGGCGACGACAAGCGCGACGTGCCGCGCACCGTGATCCACTTCGCGCGCTCGATGCGCCGGGTGACCGAGCCCGGGAGCGCCAGCCCGGCCGACCTCCTCCTCACCTCGCAGCGCTCGTTCGGGCTCGTGAACATCTCGGGCGCGTCGGAGTGGAAGGACGCGCCCGAGAAGAAGGCCGGGGATCTCGGCGGGCCGCTCGCGGTGGCGATGGCGTCCGAGCGGGCGAAGACGTCGCCGTCGGCGGCGCACGGCCCGCGCGTCGTCGTCCTCGGGAGCGCGAGCCCGCTGACCTCGCCCACGTTCCGCGAGCCGCTCCCGCTGCGCGGCGCCGCGCTCTTCGTCGAGAGCGCGATCTCCTGGCTCGCCTCGAAGCCGCAGGTCCTCGACGTGCCCGATCGGACCGCCGTCCCGGCGGGGATCCGGATCACCGAGGACGACCGCGCCGCGGTCCGCCGCTACGTCCTCTTCCTGATGCCCGGCACCGTCGCGGTGCTCGGGATCGTCGTCGCCCTCTGGCGCCGCCGCACGGAGGGCGCGCCGGGCGAGGACGGGGACGACGCGCCGAAGAGGAGGGGGCCGCGCGCGAAGGACGCGCCGAAGAAGGGCAAGAGCAAGGCGAAGAAGCCGGCCGGCGAGGACGCGTGAAGCGTCATGCCACGACGATCGTCCTCTTGCTCCTCGCCGTGGGCCTCGGCGTCTGGCTCTGGATCGATCGCGACAGGGTGACCGAAGGCGAGCGACAACGCCGCGAGAACAACGTCTTCTCCGCGTGGAGGCGCGAGGAGGTCTCGCGCCTCGAGATCGCGCACGAGGGCGAGACGATCGTGCTCGAGCGCGACGCCCAGGGGGACCAGCCGTGGCGCATGACCTCGCCGCGGCAGGAGCGCGTCGACCAGGCGGCCGCCGAGCGCCTCATGACGACGCTCGAGTTCGCGGTCGTCGTGCGAAAGGTCGGCGACGCGTCCGGCGCCGGCGAGAGCGCGACGCTCGGCTTCGACGCGCCGCGCGCGACCGGCTCCGTCGCGATGGGCCCGCTGGTCTTCCGCTTCACGCTCGGCGGCGCCTCGCCGAGGCCCGAGGGCTCGAGCTACCTCCGCGTCGACGACGGGGCGCCGTTCGTCGCGTCGCGCGAGCTGACGGACGCGCTCCTCGCGCCGTCGGACACCTACCGCGATCGCACGGTGATCCCGTACCTCTCGCTCGAGCTCGGGCGCTTCGAGGTGAAGCACGCCGGCGGCGGCTTCGCCGTCGACCGCCGCGACGATCGCACGTTCGAGGTCCAGGGCCTCGGCGTCTCCGCCTCGCGGGCCGCGCTCGACAAGGTCTGGGGGGCGCTCGCCGAGATGCGGGCGGAGGCGTTCCCGAAGGACGCGGACGCCGATCGCCTGACCGCGAGCCCGACGCTCACGATCGCGATGTCGCCGAGGGAGGCCGGCAAGCCGCCGGGCGAGCTCGTCGTCGGCGAGGCGTGCCCCGGTCACCCGAACGACGTCGTCGTCCTGCGGAGGAGGCCCACGCGCGTCGCGGCCTGCGCGCCGCGCGGCGCCATCGACGCGCTCCTCGCGATCGCGCCGGCGGCGCTGGTCGACAAGAAGCCGTTCTCGTTCCGCCACGACGAGATCGAGGAGCTGCGGCTCGAGGCGCTGGGCGATCGGCCCGGAGACGCCGGCGACGCGGGCCTCGCCCCGCGCGCCATCGAGCTGGCTCGCCGCGGCGCGGGCTTCCACCAGCGCGAGCCGGAGGACCGCGAGCTGTCCGCCGAGGAGGCCGACGCCGTGAGCGAGCTGCTCTCGCTCGTCGAGCTCGGCGCGGCCGACGAGGTCGAGCGCGGGGGCGGCGCGCCGTTCGACGCGATCGCGCGCGCGCGCGTCCGCGCCGGCGATCACGAGGAGACGGTCGAGGTCGGCCCGTTCCCCCCGCCGCCGACCTCGGGCGCGGGCGACGGCGGCGCGCCGCCGGGGGCCGCCGTCACGCTCCGGCGCGTGCGCGACGACGCGCGTCTCCGCGTCACGCCGGCGCTCGCGCGCCGCCTCGTCCCGCGGGCGACCACCACCCGCCCTCGCGCGATCCTCGGAGAGACGCGCCGCGTGGCGCGCGTCGTCCTGCGCTGCGGGACGCCGCAGGAGCTCGTCGACGGCGGCGCCGGCCTGAAGCTGGTCGAGCCGAGCGGCTACGAGACGGACGGCTCGATCGTCCAGCTCGTCGACGGGCTCGTGCGCGGCAAGGCGCTCGCCTGGGTCGCGGACGCCGACGACGGCTCGTTCGGCCTCGGCGCGCCGGTCGATCCGCCCGGGCCGTGCCGCGTCGTCCTCTCGTTCGCGGACGGCAACGCGCCGGCCACGGTGCGCTTCGGCGCCGGAGGCGAGGGCGGCGTCTACGGCGAGGTCGACGGCCGACCCGGGGTCTTCGTCGCCTCCGTCGCGCTGCACGAGCTGGCGAAGCGCATCTACGTGAGCCACGCGGCGCTGCGCGTGCCGCCGGAGCAGATCGAGTCGGTCGAGGTGACGTCGCGGGGGCGCCCGGCGCCCGGGCGCGATCCCGCCCGGCTGCGCGACGCCGTGGGCGGGCTCTTCGCCGATCGCGCCGTCGCGCTCGGATCGAGCGACGTCGGCCCGGTCGACGTCGAGGTCCAGATCGCCGTCGCGGAGGGCGGGCCGCCGAAGCGCGTGGTCTGCGCGGCGCCGCGGACCACGCCCACCGGCGTCTGGCGCCGCTGCGCCACCCCCTCGGTGAAGGCGACGTTCGACGTGAGGTCGTCGCTCGTCGACGCGCTCGTGGCGAGCGAGCCGGCTCCCGACGCGGGCGCCCGTCCGGCGGCCGGCTCCGACGCGGGCGCGCGAACGCCGTCCGGCTCCGGCGCCGCCCACGGCCCCCACCCCCATTGAGCGCCCCGACGCGATCCGCGGGAGATCCGCGCCGGCGCCGGCGTACTATCGGCCGCATGATCAGAACGTTCGTCGTCTCGGGCGCGCTCGCCGTCGTCGTCGTGGGGTGTGGTGGGGGCGGCGTCCCCGCGGCGGGGCCCTCCCGGGAGTCCGGGCAGAGCTCGCTGATGGGCAGCTCGCTCGCCGGTCAGTCGTGCAACCCCAAGAACCACGAGCGGCCGTTCGTGATCGAGTGGGACGCGACCGACATGTCGATGTTCCAGGGCCGCGCGGAGAAGACCGGGGTGGTCTTCGTGAAGTACGAGGGCTGCGATCTGACGGTGCTCGATCGCTGCTCGAAGGACAACGACCTCACCTACTTCGGCCGCTACGAGCCGCCGGAGTGGACGAGCGGCTCGATCGAGAAGCTCGACATCGCGAACGAGGGCGAGCTCTTCGCGAAGCTCCCGCTGGGCGTCGCGAGCCTCGGCGGGCGGGTGAAGGGCGGCGAGACGTTCTCGATGCAGTATTTCGTGAGCGGCACGCGGACCTCGACGAGGCCGGCGGTCTACCGCGGCGAGCTCGCCGGGATCCCGGGCTGCGCCGGCGCGACCCACTACGTCTACGGGTACGCGCTCGGCGCGTTCGAGCTCGCGTCGACGAAGAAGACGCTCGCCGAGGCCGACGTCGGCGTGAAGGGCCTGGGCGCCGGCGGCAACTCGTCCAGCTCCTCGTCGGCGGAGAAGAAGGGCGGCGTGCTCGCGTCCTGCAACGACATCCAGTCGGCGAAGGAGAGCCGCACGTGCTCGGTGCCGATCCGCCTCATGCTGCGCGAGGTCTCCGAGGGCGACAACCCCGAGGGGAACGCGGCGGGCAGCACGCCGGGCGCGGCCACGAACGCGACGCGCACCGATCAGAGCTCCATCAGCAAGGAGGAGACGGCGCTCCGCGAGTCCGCCGCCCGCAAGCGCGCGCAGAAGGACGGCAAGGGGTGCCTCGCCGACTTCGACGAGGCCGACAAGAAGTTCCCCAACTCGCCGCGCCTCTCGACGCTCGCCAAGGGGATGCTCAACGTCCGCGCCGCCTGCCTCATGATGGTCGGGCAGTGCGAGCAGGGGAAGAAGTCGCTCCGCGAGGCCTACGAGGCGATGGGCGCGATGAAGCCGGAGACCATCGATCAGCTCGTGAAGATCGAGGCCGATCAGAGCTGTCCGAAGAAGTAGCGACCCGCGCGATCCGGGCGAGCTCGCTCGGGCCCGCCGCCCCGGACGATCCGCGCATTGACTCCCGGCGTCCGCCGACACTAGCGTGGGGCTCGGGAATGGCACGCTCCACGAACCCTGGCGCCGCGCGGCCCCTCGCGCGTGAGGCTCCTCGCCGGGAGTCGCCGGCGCCGCGTCCGTTCCTGAAGTGGGTCGGCGGCAAGACGCAGCTCCTCGAGCAGATGACGCCGCTCCTACCGCGGTCGTGGAGCCGCTACTTCGAGCCGTTCGTGGGCGGCGCCGCGCTCTTCTTCGACCAGCGGACGCGCCGCCCGGACATGCCGGCGTTCCTCAGCGACGTGAACGCCGAGCTCGTGAGCTGCTACGTGGCGGTGCGCGACGACGTCGACGCGGTCCTCGACGCGCTCGACGAGCACGTCTACGCGAGCGACCATTACTACGAGGTGCGGGCGCAGAGGCCCGCGGAGCTGCCGCCGGCGAAGCGCGCCGCGCGGACGATCTTCCTCAACAAGACGGGCTACAACGGCCTCTACCGCGTCAACCGCTCCGGGCAGTTCAACGTCCCCTTCGGCCGCTTCACGAAGCCGCTGTTCCGCGACGTCGAGAACCTGCGCGCCTGCTCGCGGGCGCTCCGCGACGTGTCGATCGAGCACGGCGATTTCTCCCAGGTCCTCGAGCGCGCGAAGAAGGGCGACTTCGTCTACTTCGACCCGCCGTACGTGCCGGTCTCGCCGACGTCGGACTTCACCGCGTACGTCCCGGGCGGCTTCGGCGAGACCGAGCAGCGGAAGCTCGCCGACGTCTTCCGCAAGCTCGCCAAGCGCGGCGTCCACGTGATGCTGTCGAACTCGGACACCCCGTTCGTGCGCGAGCTCTACCAGGGCTTCGCCGTCGACGAGGTCTACGCCTCGCGGAGCGTGAACTCCAACGCCGCGCGCCGCGGCAAGCTCACCGAGGTCGTCGTGCGGAGCTACGCGGGGAGGGGCGCGTGAGCCGCCCGCCGCGCGGCGTCGATCCGGGCCCCGGCGAGCCGCACTCGCACGCGCTCGCGCCGGAGGAGGTCATTCGCTTCAAGGTGAAGGCCGAGCTCCGCAAGCGGATGCGCGGCGTCCGCAAGACCGCGCCGCTCGAGGCGTGCGCCGAGCGCTCGGGCAAGATCGTCGCCGCGCTCGAGGCGCACGCCGCGGTGAGGGCGGCGAAGACCGCGGCGCTCTTCTGGCCGATCCTCGAGCGCCACGAGGTCGATCTGCGCCCGCTCGACGCGTCGCTGCGGGCGCGCGGCGTCCGCGTCGCGTACCCGTCGATCGATCCCGACACGGGCGACATGGTGTTTCGCTTCGTCGAGCGCCCCTCCGATCTCGAGGACGCCGGCTACGGCTTCGCCGAGCCCGCGAAGGACGCGCCGGCCGCGGGCGCCGTCGACGTCGTCGTCGTCCCCGCGATCGCCGTCGATCCGACCGGCCATCGCATCGGGTACGGCGCCGGGTACTACGATCGCACGCTCCCGAAGTACGCGCCGCCCGCCGTCGCGATCGCCGTGGCCTACGACTACCAGCTCGTGGCCGAGGTCCCCGCGACGCCCGGCGACGTCCAGGTCGCGTGGATCGTCACCGACCAGCGCGTGCTCGACGCCCGCTCGTCCGGCTGAGCGGCGCCCGCGCGCCGGCGGCCCCGACGTCGGCGCCTCGTCCGCGGTCGACGCGAGATCAGTTGCCGCGGCGGACGCCGGCGCTCCGCGCCAGCTTGGCCTGGCACTCGGCGCAGGTCCCGTACATCTCGTGCTTGTGCGTCTTCAGCACGAAGCCGTGCCGGGCGGCGATGCGCTCCTGGAGCTCCTCGATCTTCGGCTCCTCGAACTCGACGATCTTCCCGCACTCGACGCAGATGAGGTGGTCGTGGTGCGAGGTCTCGTCGGCGAGCTCGTACCGCGTCAGCCCGTCGCCGAACTTGCGCTCGAACGCCACGCCGCACTCCGTGAGGAGCTTGAGCGTGCGGTAGACCGTGGCGTATCCCACCCGCGAGTCCTTCTGCCGGACCTCCGCGAGGAGCTCTTCGATGCTGATGTGGTTGGGCGCCTCGAAGAAGGTCTCGACGATCAAGCGGCGCTGATCGGTCGAGCGGAGGCCGCGCTTGACCATGTGGTCGTGGAGCAAAGCGCGAAAATGCTCCAGATTCGGACCTCCGGTCGAATCGCCGTGAGCCGTCTTGGCTTTCAGGCCGCCTCCCATGGGAACAAGAGATGTCGCGCCACGCTCGCGACCCGTCAAGTCGTAACCCACTTCGCCCGCGTTCAGAAGGACGAACCGACGGCGCCCCGCACCTTTGGTGCGCTCGTGGGCGCCTCGGTCGGTCGGCTCGGAGAGACGCCCGCCGCGGTCGCCCGACGGCAGGCGAGAGGCCGTCGAGCGGCGCGCCGTCGCGCGCGCCGCGGCTGCTCGAGCTTCGCCGTCAGGGCCGCTCGACGGGGAGCCCCTCGGCCTCCCAGGCGAGGATGCCCCCCTCGAGGTACGCCACGGGGGTCCCCTGCTCGGCCATCCGCTCGGCGAGCTCCTTCGTCTTGTCGCCCGAGCGGTCGTAGAGGGCCGGCTGGCCCGGGAGCATGTAGAGCTCCGCGAGGCGCGACTCGAGCTCCTCGAGCGGGAGGCTCGTCGCGCCCGGCAGGTGCGCCCGCGCGAAGGCGGCGGCGTCGCGTACGTCGACCGGGGCGACCGCCCCCTGCTTGATCAGCTCCGCGAGCTCCCGCGCCTTGAGCGCGCCCGCCGAGCGCGGGAGGAACGGCTCGACCATCGCGCGGAGCTGCTTCTTGCCGAGCGCGCCGACCTGGACGTCGCCCAGCCGCTGGTCGACGAACAGCATGAACGTCGGGACCGACTGGATCCGGAGCTGCCGCGCGAGCGCCTGCGCCTTGTCGATGTCGACCCGCAGGACCTTGAGCTTGCCCTCCATCTCGGCGGCGAACGCCTCGACCTCGGGGGCGATGGTCTTGCACGGCTGACACCAATCGGCCGTGAACTGGACGAGCACGGGCGTCTCGGCCAGGAGCACCTGCTGCTCGAAGTCCCTCTCCGTGACGAAGGGGATGTTGCCCGTCGCGCCGCCCGCGCCTCCCTGCGAGCCGCGCGGCCCACCGCCGAAGATGTGCATAGCGGCGGAGACGTAACGCATGATCCTCGGCTCGCCAAGCCCCTCGCGCCGCCGCCGCCAAAAGCCGCGGTCAGCGCGAACGCGGGTCGAGCGCGCTCCGGAGGGCCTCGCCCATCAGGTTGTAGGCGACGACGGTGACGACGAGGAGGGCCCCCGGAAACGCGAGCAGCCACCAGGCCGAGGAGGCGTCGCGGAACTGGCTCATCGTCTCACCCCAGGAGGCCGCGCCCCCCGGCGCGCCGATCCGGAGGAAGTCGAGCGACGCCTCGGTGAGGACGACGGCGCTCACGCCCATCGACGCCGCCACCACGAGCGGCGCGCGCACGTTGGGCATGATGTGCCGCCAGAGCACGCGCATCGGCGACGCGCCGAGCGCCCGCGCGGCGAGGACGTAGTCGCGCGTCGTCGCGAGGATGACCTCGCCGCGGACGAGGCGCGCGACCTCGGGCCAGCGGGTGAGGGCGATCGCGAAGAACAGCGTGAAGAGCGTCGGCGTCGGGACCGCGGCCTGGACGCCGAGGACGAGCACGAGCGGCGGGAACGCGGAGACGGACTCGACCACCCTGCCGAACAGCGCGTCCGCGGCGCCGCCGAAGAGGCCGGCGACGGCGCCGAGGAGCACGCCGAGCGCGAGCGACGCGAAGACGGCGGCGAGGGCGAAGACGAGGTAGCTCCTCGTCCCGTGGACGATCCGCGCGAAGACGTCGCGGCCGTCGCGATCGGTGCCGAGCCAGTGGCCCCTGCCGTCGCCGGGCGCGAGCAGCGGCGCGCGCTCCTCGCCGGGCGCGAGGCGCGGCCCGCGGGCGACGATCGGCCGGACGGCCCAGTCGGCCTCGGCCGCGAGCGCGCGGCGGTCCATCTCCTCGAGCTCCGCCGGCCGCGTGATGTTCGGCAGGACGTACACGTGCCCGTGTATTTTGCATGCGATCGGGAGGTCGCTGGCGATGACCTCCGCGAAGATCGACACGAGGAGGAGCAGCGCCGCGACGAGCAGCCCGGCCTTCCCGAGGCGCAGCGTGACCGTGCCGGGGTCGGCCCAGTCGACGCCGGCGAGCGGCGGCGCGGCCGTGCGCGGCGCCGCCTTCGCGCGGCGCGGCGCCCCCGGATCCGACGCCGGGGGCGGGACGCGGGAGGCGCGCGCGAGGAGCAGCGGGACGCTCTCGCGCCCCTCCTGGCTGGAGATCGGCGGCTTCGGCTCGCCCGAGCCGGGATCGGAGGACCGGCGATCCTTCACGACGCGCGCCGCCTCGTCTGGGTCTCGCGCACGCGGGGATCGAGCAGCCCGTAGGCGATGTCGCTCGCGACCAGGCACGCCGTCGTGACGATCGCGCAGAGGAGCGTGGTGGCGACGATCCAGGCCACGTCGCGGGACTCGATCGCGCGGAGCGTCTCCCAGCCGATGCCGCGGATGTCGAAGACCTCCTCGACGACGAACGCCCCGCCGAGCAGCGCCGGGAACTGCACGCCCGCGAGCGTCACGGTCGGCACCAGCGCGTTGCGGAGCGCGTGGACGAGCGCGACCCGGAGCGTCCGCGCGCCCTTCGCGCGCGCCGAGCGGACGTAGTCCTCGCCGAGCGCTTCGATCATCGACGCGCGCTGCTGCTGCGCCATCACCGAGACCGAGACGGTCGACAGCGCGATCACCGGGAGGACGAAGCCCGCGCCCGCCGCGCGGCCGAACGTCGCGAGGAGCTCGGCGACGAGGAACGTCGGCACCGAGTAGACGAGCAGCACGATCCCCGCGGCGCCGTGGTCGATCGGCTGCCCGCGCCGCCACGCCGCGAGGACGCCGATCGGGACGCCGACGATCGCGCTGACGAGCAGCGCCAGCATCGACATGCCCAGCGTGACGGGGGCGCGCGCCACGAGCTTGTCGAAGATCGGCAGGCCGTCGCGCGTGCTCAGGCCGAGCTGCCCCGTGACCGCGCCGAGCACCCACTTCGCGTAGCGCGTCTGCGCGACGCTGGCGGTCACCTTCTCGCCGCCCTGGAGGACGACGTAGTCGGCCTCGTGCACGTACCACCACGACAGCCACTCGGAGACGACCGCGCGCGTCCGGGAGCCGTCGGCGCCGGGCTCGAGCGCGGCGGCGCGCCCGGTGACGTGGGAGGCGATGCGGGTGAGGCGCGCGAGCGCGCCCGGGTCCTCCGTGGTCTTCAGCGCCGCCATGAGCTCCCGGAGGGCGAAGGTGTCGACCAGGCGGAGGTCGTTCTCGAGCAGCTCGCTCTCGCGCGTGGTGATGCGCTGGACCGAACGCCGGACGGCCGGCTCGGTGAAGTCGACGGAGCGGTCCTCCCAGAAGCGCCCCCAGAAGAGCGCGGCGCGATCGGGCTCCGTGAGGTCGGCCTCCTCGCCGATCCCCATGCGCCGCGCGACCGGCGCGAGCGCCTGCGCGAGTCGGCCCCGCGACGCGGGGGGGATGTCGTCGAGGCGAGGCAACAGGTGCGGGAGCGCGGCGCCGCCGATGCGGGCCAGCCGCTCCTCGCAGAACGCGGCGTCGGCGTCGGCGTCGATGACGTGGGCGACGCAGTCGTCGACGGTGGTCCGGACGTCGCGCGGCGCGACGTTGACGAGGCGCGGCAGGTCGAGGAAGCGCGCGCGGCGGAGCTCGTCGAGGCGGAGGCGCCCGTCGACGTCGCCCGCCGTGAGCGGCGCGTCGACGACCGGATCGGGGAGCAGCGTCGTCAGAAGGAACACGACGAGGCTGACTCCGAAGAGCGTCGGGATCGCCCAGATCGCGCGGCGGAGCGCGAACGCCAGCATGCGGCGACACTATAGCGACCCTGGCGCCGGGTGACCCGTATCCGGCAACGAGCCGAAGCTGCTCGGGAAAAGGACCGCCGCACGGCCGCGCTTGCGCCGGCCCCGCGTCCCCGCCGAGGACACCGGCGGGCGCCTTGCTCGAAGCGTCCACGCTCGCGGGCGGTCGATCACGGTCGGCGCCCGCGGGCTCCGGCGCGCGGGCGTCGAGGCCGCGCGACGACGCGCGGGCACGCGGCTTGCCGTCCGGCCACCACGGACGCTAGGCGGGCCGGGCCGAGTGGCCGAGGACGCGCTCGAGCTCCTCGATGGCTGCTCCGGGCGCGGCGACCTTGATCGTCGTCATGCCCATCGCGCGCGCGGTCTTCAGGTTCGTCCCGAGATCGTCGAGGAAGACGCACGCTTCGGGACCGACACCGGCGATCCGGCACGCGTGCTCGAAGAAGCGCCTCTCCGGCTTGCGCGCGCCGATCTTGCAGGACTCGACGACGTGCGCGAAGAGCGCGAGCACGTCCGCGATCTCGGCGGCGAGCTCCGGTGAGCTCGCCATCGCCGTCCCGAGGCCGATGCGCATGTTGTTGGTCACGCACAACGTCGTGTAGCGAGCGCGAAGCGTTCGCAGGACGGCGACCATCTCCGGTCTCACGCGTCCCGTCAGTCGTCGCAAGACCTCGCGCGCGTCGATCGCGCGGCCCTCTGCGCGCGCCTCCGCCTCGAAGCGCGCGTAGAACTCGTCCTCCGAGATCTCGCCCCGCTCCATGCGCGCCCACGCGTTCGTGTCCGGATCGCGGACGTTCAGGCCCTGGAGAAACCCGCGCGGGAGGCCCGCCTCCGCCTCGTAGGCCAAGAAGCCGTCGATGGGGCTCGACAGGATCACGCCGCCGAGGTCGAAGAGCACGGCGCGCACGTCGCTCGTCATGGCGCGAAGCTCTTCGTCGTGAGGAGGCACGACGCGCAGTGCCGCTCCTGACCGTCTCGCTCGACGAAGACGTCGGCCGCGCAGAACGTGAGCGACGCGCCGGGGCGCAGCACGCGGCCGCGGCCGAAGAGCCGCGCTCCCTTCGCGGGCTCCATGAACTTGATCGTGTAGTCGATGGTCACGACCTTCGATCCTCGCTCGGTGAGCGTCAGCGCGGCGAGGGTCCCGGCGAAGTCCGCGATCGCGCCCTGGATGGTCCCTTGGAAGGTGCCCGGGACCGCGACCAAGCTCTCGCGAAAGTCGAGCGCGAGCTCCACGATCCCGGGCTCGACGCGGACGAGCTCGAAGCCGTAGAAGCGCATCGCGGGCGTCGCCTCGACGACGGCCGCGACGTCCTCCACGTAGCGCGGATTGACCGGCGCCCTCACGAGCCCTCCGCGACCCGCTTCCCCGCCTCGGCGAAGAGCTCGATCTGCGAGGCGAAGCTCTCCGCGCTCTCGGAGCTCGCGTTGCCTTGACGAAACCGCGCGTCGATCCCCGCGAGGATCGCGGCGAGCCGGAACATGCTGAAGGAGAGATAGAAGGCGAAGACCCGAGGCGACGGCGGCGCGATCCCGCGCCGGCTGCAGTACGCCTCGACGATCGCCTCCTGCGACGGGATCCCGAGCGCGCCGAGGTCGTGGCCGACGAGGCCGCGATACCCCCGCTCGCTTCGCGGCATGTGATGAGGCACACAGAAGTAGGCGAGGTCGGTGAGCGGATCGCCGAGCGTCGACAGCTCCCAGTCGAGCACGGCGACGACGCGCGGCTCGGTCGGGTCCAGGATCAGGTTGTCGAGGCGATAGTCGCCGTGCGCGAGCGTGACCGCGCCTTCGTCGGGCCGATGCTCCGGAAGGAAGCGCATGAGCCAGTCCATGGCCGCGATCTCGCGGACCTTCGAGTCCCGGTATTGCTTCGACCACCGGTGGATCTGGCGCTCGAGATAGGCGCTCGGTTTGCCGTAGTCGGCGAGGCCGCGCGACGCCCAGTCGACGTCGTGCACCTTCGCCAGCGTCTCGACGGCGGAGAGGTAGACGGCCGCGCGCTCCGATCGCGACGCCCAGGGCAAGCTCGGATCGCGCGAGATGCGGCCGTCGACGTAGGACATCACGAAGAACGGCGTGCCGATCACGGACTCGTCGTCGCAGAAGAGAGGGACGTCGGGCACCGGGACGCCGGAGCCGGCGAGGGCGCGGAGGACGCGCTGCTCGCGCTCGACCATGTGGGCCGAGGCGAGGAGCGGTCCTCCGGGCTTCTTGCGGAGGACCCAGCGCCCGCGATCGGTCTCGAGCAGGAAGGTGGGGTTCGACTGCCCTCCTTCGAACTGACGGATCGTGAGGCCCCGCTCGGCGCCCTCGAGCCGGCCGGAGAGCCAGCGCGCGAGCTCGTCCTCGTCGAAGCGGTGCGCGGCGCGCACCGCCGTCACCTCGCCCGTCACGCGCGCCTCGCTCGCCCCCGTTCGTTCTCCGGGGAGCGTCATGCGGACCCTGCCGAAGGCCGCGCCCTCCGCTCGTCGAGCTCTTGCCTGGCGATCGACTCGAGGTGGACCTCGTCGGGGCCGTCGGCGAGGCGGAGCGTGCGCGCGCACGCCCACGCGTAGGCGAGCGGGAAGTCCTGCGAGACGCCGCCGCCGCCGTGAACCTGGATCGCCCGGTCGATGACACCGAGCGCCATGTTCGGCGCGACCACCTTGATCATCGCGATCGCCTTCTTCGCGAACTTGTTCCCGTGCACGTCCATCGTGTGCGCGGCGTGGAGCGTGAGGAGCCGCGCCTGATCGATCTCGACGCGGCTCCGGGCGATCTCGTGGCGCAACGCGCCCTGCTCGGCGAGCGGCTTGCCGAAGGCCACTCGCTCTCGCGCGCGCTCGCACATGAACGCGAGCGCCCGTTCGGCGAGGCCGATGAGGCGCATGCAGTGGTGGATGCGCCCCGGCCCGAGGCGGCCCTGGGCGATCTCGAAGCCGCGCCCCTCGCCGAGCAAGACGTTCGCCTTCGGGACGCGGACGCCCGTGAAGGAGACCTCGGCGTGACCGTGAGGCGCGTCGTCGTAGCCGAAGACCGTGAGCGGCCGGCGCACGTCGACCCCGGGCGTGTCCATCGGCACGAGCACCATCGATTGCTGCGCGTGCCGGGGCGCGCTCGGGTCCGTCTTGCCCATGAGGATGGCGATCTTGCAGCGCGGGTCGAGCGCGCCGCTCGTCCACCACTTCCGCCCGTCGATCACGTAGGAGTCGCCGTCGCTCCGGATCGAGCAGGCGATGTTCGTCGCGTCCGACGAGGCGACGTCGGGCTCGGTCATCGCGAAGCAGGAGCGGATCTCGCCGGCGAGGAGCGGCTCGAGCCACTGCTTCTTTTGTGCGTCCGTCCCGTAGCGGGCGAGCACCTCCATGTTGCCGGTGTCGGGCGCGTTGCAGTTGAAGACCTCGGGGGCGATCGGCGAGCCGCCCATGATCTCGCAGAGCGGCGCGTACTCGAGGTTCGTCAGACCGGCTCCTCCCTCGTGGTGAGGCAAGAACAGGTTCCAGAGCCCCGCGGCGCGCGCACGCCGCTTCAGCTCCTCCATCACGGGCGGTACGGACCAGCGCGTCTTCGCCTCGGAGAGCTGCCGGTCGAAGACGGCCTCCGCGGGGTAGACGTGCTCGGTGACGAACTCCGCCACGCGCTCCTCGAGATCCCTCGCTCGCTCGGACCGATCGGCAGTGATGCTCGACATCCCTCAGAGTTCTCCCGGTGTGGACCCCGCCCTCGACGGCGCGGGGGCTCGGTCACGATCGCGAAGCACCCGGCGCAGGAACTTGCCGGTCACCGTCTTCGGCACCTCGTCGACGATCTCGACGACGCGTGGGTACTTGTAGGCTGCAATTTTGGACTTGCAGAACTCGATGAGCTCCTCGGGCGTCGCGCTCGCGCCCCGCTTGAGCGCGACGAACGCCTTGACCGTCTCGCCGCGGTACGCGTCGTCGACGCCGATGACGGCGGCCTCTCTCACGGCGGCGTGTCCGTAGAGCGTGTCCTCGACCTCGCGCGGCCAGACCTTGAAGCCGGACACGATGATCATGTCCTTCTTCCGATCGACGACGAAGTAGTAGCCGTCTTCGTTCCGCGTCGCGACGTCGCCCGTGAGGAAGAACCCGTCGCGGAACGCGCCCTCGGTGGCCTCCGGTTTGTTCCAGTAGCCCGCGAAGATCATCGGCCCCCGGTCGGCGATCTCGCCGGCCTCGCCGTCGGCCGCCTCCTTCGTCGGGTCCTCGAGGTCGACGAGCTTCACCTCGCAGCCCGGGATGGGGACGCCGACCGAGAGCGCGCCGGTCAGCGGGTCCACGGGCGCTCGAGCGCCGAGCGGGACGGCGTGGGTCGGGGACGTCGACTCGGTGAGGCCGTAGATGTTGTGGATGTAGATGCCGAGCTCCGCCTCGAAGCGGTCGGCGATGCTCGGCGCGACCGGCGCGCCGCCGCTGTAGACCTTCGTGAGCGAGGACAGGGCGCTCTTCGACGCCGTCGGGTGGTTCATCAGCGCCAGAAAAACCGTGATGGATCCGACGGTCATCGTCGGCCTCCAGCGCTCGGCGAGACGTAAAGTCTGCTCGGCGTCGAAGCGATAGCCGAGGACGAGCGGGCAGCCCGCGGTCGCGGCCACGGCGATGTGTCCGACCATGCCGGTGATGTGGAAGAGCGGGGCGACGCCGAGGACGCCGTCCCTCTCGTCCATGCGCATCCACGTGCGATAGAAATCGCCGTTGTACACGATGTTCGAGTGCGTGGTCTTCGCGCCCTTCGCCTGGCCGGTGGTCCCGGACGTGTAGCCGAGAGAGGCGAGGTCTCCGGGCCCGACCGCCACGCGCGCCGCGGGATCGGGCGTGGTCTCCGCGAGCGCGCGCATGAAGTCGACGGTCCCGAGGGCGCTCGCGTCGAGCTTCTTGCTCGCCGCGAAGCACGTCGGCGGCGCCTCGGGGCCGAGGAGATCGAGCTCGGAGGTCGTGAGCACGTGCTCGACCTTCGAGCTCGGGACGACGTCGCGCGCGACCGTGTCGTAGAGCGACTCGTGCGCCACCAGGACGCGCGCGCCCGAGTCCTCGAGGTGGTACGCGAGCTCCCTCTCCTTGAACATCGGGTTGAGCGGGACCGCGACGGCGCCGCGCTTCCAGAGGCCGTAGAGGGCGGCGACGTACTGCGGGACGTTCTGCAGGTAGAGCGCGACGCGGTCGCCGTGCCCGATCCCCCACGATGCGAGCAGCGTCGCGAACCGGGTCGCGAGCTCGTCGAGCTCGCCGTACGCGACGGTGCGATCGAAGTAGTGGATGGCGGGCGCGCCCGGCGACTTCGCGGCCGTGGCCTCGAAGACCTCGATCATGCTCGTCGTCGGCGGTGGGAGGGACTCCGGTACCCACGGGGAGTAGACCGAGAGCCAGGGCTTCGCGGCATTTTTCTCGGTGGACGCCATGCGATCCTCACTTGATGACGATGGGGTTCACGGGAGCGCCCGTGCCTCGGAAGATCTTGAGCGGCGCGGCCGTGTAGAAGAAATCGTAGCGGCCGTCGCCCGCGCAGTCCTTGGCGAGGTCCTCCAGCCAGAGGATCTCGTTGAAGACGACGCCGAGGTTGCGCATCAGCGCGCTGTGCAGCGGGAGCACGATGCCGGTCTGGGGATCGATCGTGACCTCGTTCGCGATGGTGTCCGTGCCCAAGAGCGGGATCTCCGTGTCGTGGAACCACTCGACGAGCTCGCGCGAGAACACGAGGCCGGGCTCCACGAACGGGGGCTCGTAGAACTTCGCCGGTCCCTCGTCGTAGAAGAGGTTGAGCCAGCCCGTGCGGACGAGCAGGATGTCGTGCTTCGTGATCTTCGTCCCCTGCTTCGCCGCGCAGTCGAGCAAGTCCTGGAGGGTGATGAGCTCTCCGCGGTCGAGGCGCGGCTTCCCGCGGGAGCGCGCGACGTCGAGGAGCACGGCGTGGCCCGACGCGGTGTGCTCCGCGAGCGGCAGCACGCTCGCCTTGTCGAGGCCGGCGAGCGTCGTGTGCGCGTCGAAGCCGTTGTAGAGCTTGTCGTCGTACCAGGTGTGGCCGAGGCCGTCGAACTGGGTCGAACCCTGGAGGAACATCGTGATGTAGTCGTCGGCGTACTCGAGGCCGCCCGGCAGCGCCTGCAGCTTGCCCGAGACGTAGCTCCCCTTGTCCTGGGTCATGAGCTTCACCGCGCCGCTCCGGCCGGGCCAGACGGGATCTCCCTTCGGAGAGTTGATGACCACCGAGAGCGCGAACGTCGCGTGCGACTCGATCGACGCGAGGCCGCGCGCGACCTCTTCCTTGGTCAGGAAGTTGAGGCCGCCGATCTCGTCGTCCTTCCCCCACCGGCCCCAGTTCGTCGGGAGACCTTCGAGCAACTTCGAAACGGACGGTTGAGCCATGGGACCTCCTGCTGCGTCGTCACGCCATACGAACGACTGTTAGTTCGTAACGTCACCATGACGTCATGTTTCTCATCGATCAAGGCGTTTAACGTTGACGCAACGTGTCGATGGTACGAATGAATGTTCGTATGATGGACGTCGGTCGCGAAAAGCGGTTGCCGGGCCGTGTCTCGGGTGCGAAAAATGGAGAGCTCATGCCGAAGAACGAGAGCGCAGCTCGAGGGGCTCGGACGCGCGGCGATCGGACGCGCAGCGAGAGGAGCATCGACGTCCACGACGCCGCGCTCACCCTCTTCGCCGAGCGCGGCTACCACGGCACGTCGATGAAGGACATCGCCGCGGCCCTGCATCTCCGCGCCCCGAGCCTCTACAACCACGTCTCGGCGAAGCAGGAGATCCTGCGGGACGTCATGGTCGAGACCATGAACGACCTCCTCAAGGTCGTGCGCTCGGCGATGGCGGGTACGGACGACACCGTCCTCAAGCTTCGCCGAGCCGCCGAGGCCCACGTCCGCTACCACGCCCGCCATCCCCGGGAGGTTCGCATCGGCAACCACGAGATCCCCGCGCTCGAAGAGCCGCACCGGAGCGCGATCACGAAGCTGCGTCGCGAGTACTCGAGGATGTTCGTGGCGCTCATCGAGCGCGGCGTCGAGGAGGGCGTCTTCACCACGCGCTCTCCGCTCCTGTCGGCTTACGCGATCCTGCAGATGGGGATCGGCGTGTCGATGTGGTACCGGCCGGACGGGCCGCTCTCGGAGGACGAGATCGTCTTCCACTACGGAGACACCGCCCTCGGCGTCGTCGGAGGCGTGAGCGGACGAGCGGGCGCGCCGGCGACGGAGGGCGCGAAGAGGCCGCCCAAGCGGGCCGTCGGGAGCAAGAAGTGAACGAGCCCCAGACCTCGCCGCCTCCCCTGCGCGTCGAACGCCGCGAAGGTGGCGTCGTCGAGATCACGCTCGCGCGCGAGGAGAGCGCCAACGCCATCGACCTCGCGATGGCGCGGAGCCTCGCCGACGCGGCGCGGAGCCTCGAGATCGACGGGGGAGCCGGCGC
Source organism: Labilithrix sp. (assembly GCA_019637105.1). Classification (GTDB taxonomy): domain Bacteria; phylum Myxococcota_A; class Polyangia; order Polyangiales; family Polyangiaceae; genus Labilithrix. The sequence goes on along the minus strand of JAHBWF010000005.1, from coordinate 90,647 downwards.
GGTCATCCTCTCCGGCGCGGGGAGTCGCTTCTGCGCCGGTGGGGACGTACGGAGCTTCGTCTCGTCGGGAGACGATCTCCCGAAGGCGCTCCGCGAGCTGACGATGTACCTGCACGCGGCGCTCGGATCGTTCGCGCGGATGCAGGCGCCGCTCGTCACCGCCGTGAACGGCGCCGCCGCCGGAGCGGGGCTCGCCCTCGCCGTCGCGGGCGACATCTGCATCGCGGCGCGCTCGGCGACGTTTCGCTCGGCCTACACGGCGATCGGCCTGTCACCGGACGCGGGCTCGACGTGGCTCTTGCCGCGCCTCGTCGGGACGAGGCGCGCGCAGGAGCTCGTCCTCACGAACCGGGTGCTGGGCGCGGAGCTCGCCCTCGACTGGGGGCTCGTGACCGAGGTGGTCGACGACGGTGCTCTCCTCGATCGCGCGCGCGCCGTCGCCGGCGAGCTCTCGAAGCTCCCGACGGCGGCCCTCGGCGCGACGAAGCGGCTCTTGCTCGAGAGCTCGAGCTCGGAGCTGGTCGAGCAGCTCGATCGCGAGGCGCGCAGCGTCAGCGCGCTCGCCGCGCCCCTCGCCACGCGCGACGCCATACGAGCGTTCGCGTCGCGCCGGCGCTCGTAGCGACGTCGTCGTCGGCGCCGCGCGAGCTCGTCTTTGGCGCCTCGACGATCGCGCAGCGCGGACGGCTCGACGTCGTGCTATTGAGCCCCGTCTTTCCATGATCTCGTTCTCGAACGTCTCGAAGCAGTACGGCGGTCAGATCCTCTTCCTCGAGGCGAGCTTCCACCTCGGCGACGGCGAGAAGGTCGGGCTCGTCGGCCCCAACGGCGCAGGCAAGAGCACGGTCTTCCGCCTGATCACCGGCGAGGAGCAGCCCGACGACGGGGTGGTCGACCGGCCGAAGCGCACGACCATCGGCTACTTCCGTCAGGACGTCGGGGATCTCAAGGGGCGCAGCGTCATGGCGGAGACGCTCTCGGGCGCGGGCGAGGCGGGCCGGCTCGGCGAGGAGCTGAAGGAGCTCGAGGCCAAGCTCGCCGATCCCGAGGACCCGGGCTTCAACGACGCCGTCGAGCGCTTCGGCGACGTCCAGGCGCGCTACCAGGAGCTCGGCGGCTACGACCTCGAGGCGCGCGCCCACGCCATCCTCGCCGGCCTCGGCTTCTCGGCCGCGCAGGTCGCCGGCGACGTCGGCGAGCTCTCCGGCGGCTGGAAGATGCGCGTCGCCCTCGCGCAGATCCTCCTCGCGCGTCCGGACGCGCTCCTCCTCGACGAGCCGACCAACTACCTCGACATCGAGTCGATCCTCTGGCTCGAGGGCTTCCTCCGCGACTACCAGGGCTCCGTCCTCATGACGTGCCACGACCGCGACGTCATGAACCGCGTCGTGAAGAAGATCGTCGAGCTCGACGGCGGCGAGGTGAAGAGCTACTCGGGCGACTACGACTTCTACGAGCAGCAGCGCGCGCTCGCCGCGGCGCAGCAGCAGGCGCAGTACGAGCGCCAGCAGGCGATGCTCGCGAAGGAGAAGGCGTTCATCGAGCGCTTCAAGGCGCGCGCGAGCCACGCCGCGCAGGTGCAGTCGCGCGTGAAGAAGCTCGAGAAGATCGAGAAGGTCGAGCCGCCGCGCCGGATCATCGAGAAGACGTTCGACTTCCGGCCCGCGCCCCGCAGCGGCGACGACGTCATCAAGGTCGAGGGCGTCAAGAAGTCCTACGGCGACCGCGCGATCCACGACGGCCTGAACCTCCTCGTCCGGCGGACCGAGCGCTGGGCGGTGATGGGCGAGAACGGCTCCGGCAAGACCACGCTCCTCAAGATGATGGCCGACGCGCTCGAGCCCGACGAGGGCAAGGTCACCATCGGCGCCTCCGTCACGATGGGCTACTTCGCCCAGCACCAGATGGAGCAGCTCTCGGCCGACCGGTCCGTGATCGAGGAGCTCGTCGCGCACAGCCCCACGACGAACCTCGGCACGCTGCGCAACCTGGCCGGCGCGTTCGGCTTCCACGGCGACGACCACGACAAGCCGATCCGCGTCCTCTCCGGCGGCGAGCGCGCGCGCCTCGCGCTCGCGAAGATCCTCTTCGACGCGCCGAACCTGCTCGTCCTCGACGAGCCGACCAACCACCTCGACATCGTGACGAAGCGCGCGCTCGTCAAGGCGCTCTCGGCGTACGAGGGCACCATCGTCTTCGTCTCGCACGACCGCGCGTTCCTCCGCGCGATCGCGACGCGGATCCTCGAGCTCACGCCGCAGGGGCCGCACGTCTACGGCGGCCCCTACGACGAGTACGTCGCGGCGACGGGCCGCGAGGCGCCGGGCATGCGACAGCTCGAGAAGTGATCGCCCGGCGGCCGAGGTCGCGGCGCCTCTGCCTCTCTGGTAAAGAGGGGCATCGTGGCGCGCCGACCGACAGCGTACTGGGACTACATCAAGGTTGAAGAGCTGCTCGCGCTGCAGGGCGGGCTCGAGCCGAGCGACGCCGGGCTCGCGAACGACGAGGTCCTCTTCATCACGGTGCACCAGATCGACGAGCTCTGGTTCAAGCTCGTCCTCCGCGAGCTCGTGGCGGTGAGGAACCTCTTCGCGAAGGCGCCCGTGCCGGAGCAGGCGCTCGCGTCGGCCGCGCGGGGGATCCGGCGCATGACGCTGCTGATCGGGCACGTCGCCGCGCACTTCGAGATCATGGAGACGATGACGACGCGGGACTACCTCGCGTTCCGGGACAAGCTCAACCCGGCGAGCGGCTTCCAGTCCGCGCAGCTCCGCGAGATCGAGGCGCTCGTCGGCCTCGCCGACGCCGATCGCATCCCGCTCGGCAACGAGCACAGCTACATGAACGCGCTGAAGAACGAGGACGGCTCGCCCTCGAGCGCGTACCGGCGCGTCGCCGCGCGCCTGAAGGACAAGCCGACGCTCCTCGACGCGGTCAAGGACTGGCTGTACAGGACGCCGATCCACGGCTCGACGCCCGACAGCCCCGGCGACGCCGAGACCGTGGCGCGCTTCGTCGACGCCTACGCCGACGCGCACGCGAAGTGCGCCGACGAGGCGTTGGCGATCGCCAAGAGCAGCGCGCTCTCGCCCGGCGACGCCGAGCGCCTCGACAAGCGTTACGCCGGCGAGATCGCCGCCGCGCGCGCGTTCCTCCACGCCGAGGAGGTGCCCGAGCCGGAGCGCAAGCGCGCCTCGCGCCAGCGCGCGGCGCTCGTCTTCATCGAGAGCTACCGCGAGCTGCCGCTGCTCGCCTGGCCGCGCGTGATCATCGACGAGCTCGTCGCGTTCGAGCAGGCCTTCGTGATCTTCCGCCAGCGGCACGCGCGGATGGTCGAGCGGATCATCGGGCGGCGCACGGGGACCGGCGGCTCCTCCGGCGTCGACTACCTCGATCAGACGGCGCTCCGGTACCGGATCTTCCGGGACGTCTGGGCGGTGCGGACGCTCCTCGTGCGCCAGTCCGAGCTGCCGCCGCTCGAGCGCGCCGAGGCCTACGGGTTCGCCGCGGACACCTGAGGCCGCCCCGCGAGCCGACGCTCGCGCGGTCTCGCGGTTCGTTGCGCCCCGCGCAACCAGAAGGCCGCTGGATCGGAGGTTTCCGGTTCGGCGGCTCCTCCTTTAACGGTATTCAGCGCGCGCGCAGCAGTGGGCCGAGGGACCCTCAACTCACGTCGAGGCTCGCTCGACCGACGACCTCTTCGAAGCGCGCGAGCTCTCCCGTGAGGCGTGCCTGCTTGCGCGGGATCCACCACGCGAGCCCGGCGAGGATGATCACCGCACCGCCGAAGCCCACGACCGCGCGCCACGGTTCGGCGGTGTATTCGTCGAAATATTTGACGAAGGCCCACGCCGCCCAGAACACGACCGCGATCCCGAGGATCGTCGTCGAGCGCCTCGCGAAGCGCATCCACTCGATCTCGGCCGCAAGTCGCTTCCGGGTCAGCTCTATGAACGCAGCGACGCTCTCTCCCGGGGCCCGGAACAGACCGCGGCGCATCTCGAAGAAGCGAGTCAGCCAGGCGCCGAGAAAGACGAGAAGCGGAATCGTCACCGAAAGGATGAATGCTGAGCCGTGCGTGCGCGCGAGGAGCCAGGCGATGACGGCGATTCCGAGGATCGCCCCGCCGACTTCGCCCGCCGCCGCGACGAGGAGGCGCCGTCGATCGCGTGCGACGCGCGCGCCGATTGCCCGTTCGAACGCGGGCACGTCCGCAATCTCGCTCCACTCGGCTTGCCATCCAGCGAGCTCACGCTCTTCGTTCGTCATGATCCTTCTCCTTCCAACAGGACCTTCAGCGCGGCTCGCGCGCGGTTCGCGCGGACGGCGACGACGTTCTCCGTCACGCCGAGCACCTCGGCGATCTCGCGATGCGCGAGGCCTTCGAGCAGCATCGTCATCACTTGTCGGTGGGTCAGGGGCAGCGTGCGCACGGCGGCGAGCAGGCGCTGTCCGCGCTCGGCGCGCTCGAAGCGAAGCTCCGGGTTCTTGCCCGACGAGGCGACCAGGGCGTCCTCGTGATCGGCGATGTCAACCGCCGCGCCTCGCCTCGCCGCGAACGTGATGGCTCGGTTGTGCGCGACGCGGAGCACAAAGGTACGCTCGCTGGCGTCGCCGCGAAACGACGGCAGTGCGAGATGGAGCGCGAGCGCGATGTCCTGGAGCAGGTCCTCGCGCTCGTCCGTCGACCGCGTGTAGCTCGCCGCGAGTCGCGAGAGCGCCGGCGCGTGGACCTTCAGTACAGCAAGGAGGCGTCCTTCCGGCGGCGCTGTGAGGGCATCGCAGTTTCCACATCAGAGATAGTCCCTGACGGCGACGGAACCTTACACGCGGGGGAGGGAAAAACGCCGGCATCGAGCTCCCTTCACCCCACGGGCTCATCCTGAACTTCCCTGACTCTCGAGTCGTTGCCGCGCGGAGAATGCTCTAGGTCGGGGAGGGCAGCTCGGATCCGACGAGTGAGAATAGAAAGCGGATCCACCGTCCTCGTCGCACTCCCCAGGTTGGGATGGGTCGAACGGCGGTCGAAAGCGTCACGCGGCGATCCGTCTCTCGAACCCCAACCGAACCCCAACGTGATCGCGGTATACAGCGCGCCCATCGCCCCTCGCTCGTCGTGGGGGCGGAACGAACCGGTCGAAATCATGGCGTCCGGGTACTTCGACGCATCGCGATCGATGCGTCGAGGTACGATCACGGAAAAGACACTCCAGGACGCGTGACCGTGCGATGGGAGGTTCGTTGCGCCCCCTCGCTCGTGGTGGGGGGCGGAACGAAGCGGTCGAAATCATGGCGTCCGGGTACTAGGCTGCTCCGCCTTGGACCCGACCTTCGACCCCGGGACGATCGACTGCGACGCGTTCTTCCGCGAGCTCCGCGCCATCCGGCTCGAGGTCGAGTCGTCGTACGGCGAGGAGGACGTCGCCCACGTGCGCTGGATCGAGCGCGCCGGCCGCGCGGCGACCGCGCTCGGCCTCGCGACGGCGTGGGCGCCGAACCCCGTCAGCATGGCGGCGCTCGCGCTCGGGCGCTCCACGAGCTGGCTCCTCATGCACCACGTCGGGCACCGCGGCTACGACCGCGTCCCGGGCATCCCCGAGCGGCACACGAGCCGCGGCTTCGCCGCGGGCTGGCGGCGGATGCTCGACTGGCCCGACTGGATGCTGCCCGACGCCTGGAAGTACGAGCACAACGTGCTCCACCACACGAACACGGGGGAGCTCCGCGACCCCGACCTCATCGAGCGCAACACCGAGGGGCTCCGCGACGCGGACGTCCCCGTCGCGCTCAAGTACGTCGCGATGGGCCTCCTCGCGGTGACCTGGCGCGCCTCGTACTACGCGCCGACGACGATCCGCGCCTGGCTCGCGCGCGGGCGCGACGGCGCCGCCGCGCCGCCCGGCTACCTCGCCACGCTGATCGGCCGGTGCTACGCGCCGTACACGCTCGTGCAGTTCGTCGCGCTCCCGGCGCTCTACGCGCCGCTCGGGCCGCTCGCGGTGGCGAGCGCGCTCGTGAACTCGCTCGGCGCGGAGGCGCTCGCCAACCTCCACACGTTCCTCGTCGTCGGGCCCAACCACTCCGGCGACGACCTCTATCGCTTCGACGAGCCGGCGCGCTCGAAGGCGGAGGCCGCGGTGCGGCAGGTGCTCGGCTCGGTCAACTACCGGACGGGCTCGGAGCTCGTCGACTACGCGCACCTCTACCTGAACTACCAGATCGAGCATCACCTCTTCCCGGACATGCCGATGGCGCGCTACCGCCAGATCCAGCCGAAGGTCGCGGCGCTCTGTGCGAAGCACGGGATCCCGTACGTGCAGGAGAGCGTCCTCGCGCGCGCGCGCAAGATGCTCGACGTCGCCGTCGGCAAGACCTCGATGAAGCGCGCGCGGAGCGTCGGCTCGAGGGCGCTCGAGCGCCTCCGCGCGCGAGGAGCGGAGGCGGCGGCGTGAGCGCGTACCGCGAGCTCCACCGGCGGTTCGATCGTCACTACCTCCTCCGGAGCTCGGCGGACCTCCTCGAGTGGGACGCCCAGGCGGTCATGCCGGAGGGGGGCGGCGACCTCCGCGCCGCGCAGCTCGGGACCTTGCGCCTGCTCGCGCACGAGGCGATCTCGGCGCCCGACATGCCCGAGCTGCTCGCCGCCGCCGAGGCGGCGCCGCCCGCCGACGCGTGGGAGCGCGCCAACGTCGCCGCGATGCGACGCGCCTGGGTGCACGCCGCGGCGGTGCCGGCGGATCTCGTCGAGGCGCGGGCGCGCGTGACGTCGAGCTGCGAGCTGGCGTGGCGGACGGCGCGGCGAGAGGACGACTTCGCGAGCCTGCTCCCGCAGCTCGAGGAGGTCGTGAACCTCACGCGGCGCGTCGGTGAGGCGAAGGCCTCGGTGATGGGGCTCTCCGTCTACGACGCGCTCGCGGACGAGTACGAGCCCGGCGCGCGCGAGGAGGCGCTCGCCCCGCTCTTCGCGCGCCTCGCGCGCGAGCTGCCGCCGCTCGTCGACGCGATCGTCGAGCGCCAGGCGCGCGCGGCTCCGGCTCCGCCGCTCGTCGGGCCGTTCTCGATCGAGCGCCAGGCCGCGCTCGGCCGGCACGTCGCGGAGCGTATGGGCTTCGACTTCACGCGCGGCCGGCTCGACGTCAGCGTGCACCCGTTCTGCGGCGGCGCCGCCGAGGACGTGCGGATGACCACGCGCTACGACGAGGACGACTTCCTCTCGAGCGTCCTCGGCGTCGTGCACGAGACCGGGCACGCCCTCTACGAGATGGGGCTGCCGCGGGCCTGGGCGCGCCAGCCGGTCGGGCACGTCCCGGGGATGGGCCTGCACGAGAGCCAGTCGCTCTTGATGGAGATGCAGGCGGCGCGCACGCCCGAGCTCCTCGGGTACCTCGCCGGCGCCGCGGCGACCCACCTCGGCGTGACGCTCCCTCGCGAGTCGCTCGAGCGCCACGCCCTCCGCGTCGCGCGCAGCCTCGTCCGCGTCGACGCCGACGAGGCCACCTACCCGCTGCACGTCGTCGTCCGCTTCACGCTCGAGCGCGCGCTCGTCGCCGGGGACCTCTCCGTGAAGGATCTCCCCGGCGCCTTCCGCGACGCGATGGAGCGCGTCGTCGGGGTACGGCCGCCGACGGATCGCGAGGGCTGCCTCCAGGACGTCCACTGGCCGACGGGGGCGTTCGGCTACTTTCCGAGCTACACGATCGGCGCGATCGCGGCCGCGCAGCTGTTCGCCGCGGCGGTGGCGGCGCACCCCGAGATCCCCGCGGAGCTCGCCGAGGGCGACTTCACGAGCTTGCGGGGCTTCGCCCACGAGCACGTCCACCAGCACGGCTCGCGGTACGACACGAACGGCGTCCTCGAGCGCGCGACGGGCTGCGGGCTCGACGCGGACGTGCTGATCGCGCACCTCCGACGTCGCTACCTGGGCTGACCTCGGCGCCCGCGCCGGCGCGCGGGACCGCCGGGCGCCGGTCACGGTGTCGCAGGCGGCATCGGACGTGAAGCGCTCGCCGTCGTGTGGTAACCCGGGAGGCGATGGAGCTCGCCGACGTCATCAAGCAGGCCCGCGCGTGGGCCGAAGCCGATCCGGATCCCGCCGCGCGCGCGGAAATCGAGGGGCTGCTCGCCGCGCCCGATCCGGCGAAGACCGACCTCGCCGACCGCTTCGCCGGCTCGCTCGAGTTCGGCACCGCCGGCCTCCGCGGCGTCCTCGGCGCGGGGCCGAACCGGATGAACCGCGCCGTCGTCCTCCGCACCACCTGGGGCCTCGCCCGCTACCTCCTCGAGTCCGGCGGCGCGGCCGCGGCCGAGAAGGGCGTCGCGATCGGCTACGACGGCCGCCGGATGAGCAAGGTGCTCGCCGAGGACACCGCGTGCGCGCTCGCGGCGGCCGGCGTCAAGGCGCGGCTCTTCGACGACGTCGTCCCGACGCCGCTGCTCGCGTTCGCGGTCTCGCGCCTCGGGTGCGCGGCCGGCGTGATGATCACCGCGAGCCACAACCCGCCCGAGTACAACGGCTACAAGGCGTACTGGGCGAACGGCGCGCAGATCGTCCCTCCGACCGACGCGGGCATCGCGCGCGCCATCGAGGCCGCGCCGCCGGCGAAGGACGTCCCGCGCCTCGCGCTCGACGAGGCGACCGCGAAGGGCCTGGTCTCGCCGCTCGGGGAGGACCTCGAGCGTGCCTACCTCGCCGAGGTGAAGAAGCTCGGCGCGCGCTCCGACGGCGATCGGTCGCTGTCGATCGTGTACACGCCGCTCCACGGGGTCGGCGACGAGCTGGCGCGCCTCGCGTTCGATCAGGCCGGCTTCACCGACGTCGTGTCGGTGCCGGAGCAGCAGAAGCCGGACGGCGCGTTCCCCACGGTCGAGTTCCCCAACCCGGAGGAGAAGGGCGCGATGGACCTCGCGTTCGCCCTCGCCACCGCGCGGAAGGCCGATCTCGTCCTCGCCAACGATCCCGACGCCGACCGGCTCGCCGTCGCGTTGCCGAGCGAGGCCTCGCCCACCGGCTGGGTGCAGCTCACCGGCAATCAGGTGGGCGTCCTCCTCGGCCACTACCTCCTCACCGGCGGGCTCACGACCCTCGAGCACGCGATCAAGCCGAAGGTCGGCGACCCGCTGGTGATCGCCTCGATCGTGAGCTCGCCGATGCTCGGCGTCGTCGCGCACGCGCTCGGCGCGCAATACGACGAGGTGCTCACGGGGTTCAAGTGGATCGCGAACCGCGCGCTCGAGCGGAAGAAGAAGAGCGGCGAGCACTTCGTCTTCGGCTTCGAGGAGGCGCTCGGCTACACGGTGGGGGAGCTCGTCCGCGACAAGGACGGCATCAGCGCGGCGGTCGTGTTCGCCGAGCTCGCCGCCGTCCTCCGCGCGAGCGGGACCACGGTGCTCGCGCACCTCGAGGGGCTCTACCGGCGCTACGGGCTCTTCGTGAGCTCGCAGGTCAACCTCACGCGCAAGGGCGTCCACGGCCTCGCCGAGCTCCGGGCCATCATGCAGCGGCTCCGCGAGGACCCGCCGTGGACGATCGGCGAGCACGCCGTCGCGAGCGTGCGCGACTTCCTCCGCCAGGAGACGACGCTCGCCGACGGGACGAAGCGCCCGCTCGATCTGCCGAAGAGCGACGTGCTCGCGTTCGAGCTCGCCTCGGGCAGCCGCGTCATCGCCCGGCCGAGCGGCACCGAGCCGAAGGCGAAGTTCTATTTCGACGTCCGCGAGCCGATCAAGGGGAGCGAGCCGCTCGCCGACGCCGAGGCGCGCGCCGCCGCGACGATGAAGGCGCTCGCGGACGCGTTCGTCGCGCTCGCGACCTGAGCGGGCGCGGGCCAGGCTCGGGGACCCGCGCGGTCGTACACGTGACGGCGTGGGCCTCAGGGGCTCGTCACGAGGACGTCGTCCTGGAAGAGCGTGACGCTCCCGGCGGGCACGAGCGTGGCCCCGACGGTGACCGAGGCGGCGCCGCGCTGGAGAGGCGCGACGGCGGGCGCGCTCGTCCGAACGCCGTCGACGTCGAGCGTGACGCTCGGCGTCGGGGCGAAGGCGACCTCGAGCGCGAAGCGCTGCCAGCGCCCGAGGACGACCGGGCTCGGCGTGGCGGTCGTCTCGCGCGCGCTCTCGGCGCCGGGCGCTCCGCAGACCTGGGTGATCGCCCACGCCGCGGCCGAGCCGTCGAGGCGGACCACGCAGCGCTCGGCCGGTCCGGCGAGCTCGATCTGCGAGAGCTGCGCGCCGGTCGTGTCCCACGCCGAGACGAGCAGATCGAAGGAGAGCGTGACGCCGTCGGGATCGACGCCGAGCGGCTGGGTCACGGCCGCGATCGCGTCCGTGCCGTCCCGCACGCTCGCGAGCAGCGCGCGCGGCGTCGAGCGCGCGACCGCGTTCGACAGCACGAGCTGGGCGCCCGACAGGCTCACGGTGCCGAGGCTCGTGACGGGGGGCGCGGGCTCGTCGTCGAAGTCGCTGCACCACAGGGACGGCTCCGTCCTGCTCGCGCAGAACGGGGCCGAGCGCGGTCCGTCGAACGGCGACGGGCCGTCCGGGATCGTCGACGCGTCGTCGGCGTCGGCGTCGGGCTCCGGCGGCGGGATCAGGCTCGCGCCGGGGAGCTCCAGGATGTACGAGCACGCGAGCGTCCCGCCCAGCGCCATGGCCGTCGCGACGGCGATCGTTGGGAGGCGGCGCACGGCCGGCAGTCTATCGCGTCCACCGCCGCGTGTCCGCGGCGCCGCGCGGTCGCCGCTCGAGGCTCGCGCTCAAGGTGGCGGGCCCGCGTCGGCCGTGGCGCAGCCGGCGTCCGGGTGCAGCGCGGCGTGCGCCGCGAACGCGCTCGAGAGCGCGCAGAGCAGGCGATCCCCCATGAGGCGGCTGCCCTCGGGTCCGAAGTGGATGTGGTCCCGCCCCGTCAACCCGCGCTTCGTGAAGCCGATGATCGAGCCGTCTCCTCCCATCGCCTCGCGGAAGTCCCAGAACGCGGTCCCCGCCTCGGCCGCGACCTCGCGCATCTGCTTCGAGACCGCGACGATCCGCGGGTCCGACTTCGTCTGGCCCTGCTTCACGGTGTCGCCGGGGCCGAGGACGAGGATCGGCACCGCCGGGAGCGCCGCGCGCAGCTCGGCGATGAACTCCTTCGCGTGCTCGCGGTTCGGCGGGACGAACATGACGTTCATGCCGAGCCAGACGACGACGAGGTCGTAGGCGCGTCGCGCGAGCTGCGCGCGGCGCGTCTCCTTCGCCACCCACGTGAGGCGCTCGTAGTTGAGCGCGCCGGCCCCGAGCGAGTCGATCTGGACGCCCGGCTTGCCGACCTCGGTCGGGGACCGGTCGAGCGACGTCCCGAAGAGGCGCACCTTGCCGTCGCCGCGGACGACGCACCGGAGCTCGTGCGGCCCGTCGTCGACCTCGAACGTCTCGATCCCCGCCTCGAACGCCGGCGCGCGCGTCTCGATCGAGCGGACCTCCTTCCGATCGATCTGGACGGCGAACGAGCCGCCGCGAGGCTGCTTGAGGTAGTGGAGCTCGAAGCGCGAGACGCTCTGGCCGACCTTGGCCTTCGCGTCCTTCGTCGTCGCGGCCCAGGCGGACGCGCCGATCTCGTTGCTCTCGGCGGCCATGTTGGCGAAGCCGTACTGCTTGTCGGCGGCGAGGTGGGTGGTCGGCGCGTACAGCTTGAACATCGGCCAGAAGCCGGCGTGCACGACGTCCTCGTGGCGGTAGCTCCCCCACGGCTTCGAGAGCGACACCCAGCCGTGCCCGGCGTCGCCGTAGCGCGCCTGGAGCACGCGCCGGAGGTGGGCCGGGAGGAAGTCGCTCGTCAGGTTGCTGTCGCCGTAGATCGCGACGCGGAGCGGACGCGTCGCCGTCCCGCGCTCCAGCGCGGCGAGCCGATCGAAGAAGGGCGCGAGCGCGCGGCCCTCGTCGACGATCTCGGGGACCGGCGACTTGACCACGCTCGCGCTGCAGGTCGCGAGCGGCGCGACCTCCGCCGGATCGAGCGGCGCGCACGCGGGGGCCGCCGGCGCGTCCTTGGCCGCCGGCGCGTCCTTGGCCGCCGGCGCGGCGGCCGCGTCCTCGGCCGTGGGCGGGGCGTCCTTCTTCGTCCGGCAGGAGGCCGAGCCGAGGGCGAGGCAGGGGACGAGGCACGTCACGAAGGAGCGAGTCGAGCGTCGCACTGCGAGGCAGGATAGCGGCGCCGCGCGAGCGCGAGCGCGGGTTTCTGCGGGCGCGCGCGCCGAGCGCGCCGAGCGCGCCTCCGCCGCTCCGCGCCTGGTGTACCCTGCGCGGCCGTGAAGTTCCTCCACCCCGAACACGACGAGCCGCTCGAGCTCGCAACCGACGACGTCTTCATCAACCCCGTCTACTTCGACGGGTCCTCGCGCCTCGACACCGACCTGTCTCCGCCCGACTTCCCGGGCGGCTCGCACCCGATCGTGTCCGCGAACATGAACGCCGTCACCGGCAAGCGCATGGCGGAGACGATGGCGCGCTTCGGCGGGCTCGGCGTCCTGCCGCAAGACATGGCGCTCGACACGGCGGCGCGGATCATCGCGCACATCAAGGCCGCCGATCCGCGCTACGACACGCCGCTGTCGGTCTCGCCGAAGGCGACGCTGCGCGACGTCCAGGGGATCATCCGGAAGCGCTCGCACGACCTCGTCGTCGTGGTCGACGACGACCGGCGACCGGTGGGCATCGTCACCCAGGAGAACCTCGACAGCGATCAGTACACTCCGGTGTCGGCGCTGATGTCGCGCAAGCTCGTCACGCTGCCGCTCGGCATACCGAACCGCGACGCCTACCTCCTCATGATGGAGGCGCACGTGAAGGCGGCGCCCGTGCTCGACGCCGACGGCCGTCTCGTCGGCGTGCTCACGCGCGAGGACGCCGTGCGGCTCGAGCTCCTGCGCCCGTCGCTCGATCGCGGCGGCGATCTGATGGTCGCCGCCGCCGTCGGGATCTCCGCGCAGGCGCCGCAGATCGCCGGCAAGCTCTGCGAGCTCGGCGTGTCGGCGACCGTGCTCGACACGGCGCACGGGCACCAGCGCCGGATGCTCGAGGCGATCCGCGCGGTGAAGGACGTGGTCGCCGGCAAGGTCCCGATCGTCGCGGGCAACGTCTGCACCGCCGCGGGCACGCGGGCGCTGATCGAGGCGGGCGCCGACGTCGTGAAGGTCAACGTCGGCCCGGGCGCGATGTGCACGACGCGCATGCAGACCGGCGTGGGGCGGCCGACGTTCACCTCGGTGCTCCACTGCGCCCGCGAGGCGCGGTCCCTCGGCAAGCACGTCTGGGCGGACGGCGGCGTGAAGCACCCACGCGACGTCGCGCTCTACCTCGCGGCCGGCGCGAGCCGCGTCATGGTCGGGACGAGCCTCGCCGGGACCTACGAGAGCCCGGGCGACGTGAAGGAGGATCGCGACGGCCTCCTCTTCAAGGAGAACTACGGCATGGCGAGCGGCCGCGCCGTGAGCGATCGCACGGCGGACCTCGATCCGTTCGAGCGCGCCAAGAAGGGGTTCTTCCGCGAAGGGATCTCGACCTCGCGCATCTACATCCGCGAGGGCCAGGAGAGCGTCGGGGCGATCCTCGTCGAGATGATCACCGGCGTGCAGTCGGCCATGACGTACGCGGGCGCCCGCACGATCGTCGAGCTCGGCGAGAAGGCGGAGATCGGCGTGCAGACCCCCGCGGGCTACGGCGAGGGGACGCCGCACGGCAAGCTCCGCCGCTGACGCGCGCGCGGCGCCCGCCGGCGGCTCACCCGGCCGGGGGTCGCGCCGCGCCCGCCGGCCGGCGCCGCCGGAACTCCAGCGCCTGGTCCGCGAGCTTGCCGTGGCGGAACATCGCGAGGTCCAGCGCGTAGTTCTGGTGCAGCTTCCACGGCGCCCGTGAGCCCTGCTTCGGCATCGCGCCGAGCGCGCGTCGGACGTACCCGGACGAGAAGTCGATGAGCGGCTCCTCCTCGAGCGACGGATCGTTCCTCCGCGGGGCGACGCTGGCGTACCCCTGCTCGTCCATGTAGCGGAGCAGGCGGCAGACGTACTCGCTCGTGAGATCGCACTTGAGCGTCCACGACGCGTTCGTGTAGCCGATGGCGAACGCGAAGTTGGGCACGTCGCTCAGCATCGAGCCCTTGTAGACCATGTGCTTCGGCGCATCGACGCGGGCGCCGTCGACCTCGAGCTGCATGCCGCCGAGGAACTTGAGCCGGAGGCCGGTGGCCGTGACGACGAGGTCGGCGTGGAGCTCCCGCCCGGAGCGGAGGAGGAGCCCGCGCTCGGTGAACGACGCGACGTGGTCGGTGACGATCTCGGCGGTCCCCCGGCGGAGCGCGTCGAACAGGTCGCCGTCGGGCACGAGGCAGAGGCGCTGATCCCACGGGTCGTACGCCGGCGTGAGGTGCGTCGCCGCGTCGACCGTGCGCCCCGCGCGCCGCTGCATTTGACGCACGAGCACCCGCTTCGCGATCCGGGGCGCCCTCCGGCAGAAGCCGTAGAAGCCCATCCCGAGGAGCACGTTCTTCCAGCGCGTGACGCCGTAGGCGGCGGAGCTCGAGAGGAGCCGCTGCGTCCAGCCGGCGACGGGGTCGCGCGCGGGCATCGAGACGATGTACGTCGGCGACCGCTGGAGCATCGTCACGTGGGCCGCGCGCTTCGCGAGCTCGGGGACGAGCGTGACGGCGGTGGCGCCGCTGCCGATGACGACGACGCGCTCGCCGTCGTACGCGACGTCCGGCGTCCAGCTCTGCGGGTGCACCACGCGCCCGCGGTAGCCCTCTCGCCCGGGGAAGTCGGGCGTGTAGCCGGCATCGTAGTCGTAGTAGCCGGCGCAGACGAAGAGAAACCGCGCCGTGAAGCGGGACGGCTCGCCGGTCGAGGTGTCGCGCGCCTCGACCTCCCACGCCCCGCGCTCGCTCGACCAGCGCGCGCGCTCCACGCGGCGGCGATACCGGATGCGCCGGTCGATGCCGTACGCCTCGGCGGTCTCGCGCACGTACCGGAGGATCGACGGGCCGTCGGCGATCGCCTTCGGGTCGGTCCACGGCCGGAACGAGTAGCCGAGCGTGTACATGTCCGAGTCGGAGCGGATCCCGGGGTAGCGGAAGAGGTCCCACGTCCCGCCGAGATCGTCGCGCGCCTCGAGGATCGCGTACGACCTGCCGGGCAGGCGCTCCTGCACGTGGTACGCGGCGCTGATGCCGGAGAGCCCGGCACCGACAATCAGGACGTCGAGCGCTTCTGTGTCCATCTTCGCCTTCGCGTGTCGTTCGGCGCCGGTCGCCGCGCTCCGACGCGTCGGCAGCCGGCGGAGGTCCGGGAGAGCGACCCGCTCGAAGTATCGCACAACCGCCGCCGCGGACGGCCGATGTCGTCCGCGATGTCGAACGCCATCTCAGGCCTCTCCCGGCCCCATCGACCCGACGATCGTAGCGACGAGCCCTCGGCGCCGAGCGGCGCGCCCTTCCGGCGGGAGTACGCGCTCCCTCCCGCCGCCCCGCGGGGGCACGACGCGGCGCTCGTCGAGTTCGTCCGGAACGCCACGAGCGCGCCGAGCGTCGCGCCGCCGAGCGCGCCGCGGTCCGCGCCGTCCGGGCCCGACAACGACCGCATCCTCTACGTCGGCGTCAACCCCGAGAGCGCGGCGATCGAGGCCGCCGCGCTCTCGAAGATGCGACGGGACACCCAGGCCGTCCCGGCGACCCGCGGCGACGTCGTCGAGCGCGGCGCGCGGTCGTTCGATCTCGCGACGGCGGGCGGCCGAGGGGCGTACGTCGCGAGCCTCGGGCTCCACGGCGAGGTGGCCGCCGGCGTGATCGACGTCCTCGCGAAGGTGAGCCCCGGCGAGCGCGGGACGGTCGCGCGGATCGCGGCGGCGTGGAGCGCGGCGGAGCGCGGCGAAGCGATCGCGTCGCGCCTCGTGCTCTCGGGGCACTCGACCGGGCGCTACGTCGGGGGCGGAGGGGCCCGGCTCGCCTTCGCCGACGTCCGGGCGCTCGCGGAGGCGATGCCCCGGGCGGGGCGGCAGATCGAGGACGTCCACATCTCGGGCTGCTTCAGCAACGGCAACGCGCGCGACGAGACGGCGATCTGGCTCGCCGCGTTCCCGAACATGACGACGATGTGGACCTACGACGCGTTCGCGCCGGGCGCGCCGGTGCACCACCTGGCGGCGTGGGAGGCGGCGACGCGCGGGCGTCAGGACAAGGTCGTCCCGGCGTCGTGGCTCCGCGCGCAGAGCGTCGCCTGCTGGAGCCGCGGCGGAGGGTACGTCGACAGGAACGTCTCGCCCGAGGCGCTCGAGCGCTCGAGGCGCGCCGCCGACGCGGCGTTCGCCGGCTTGATGGCGGGAGACCCCCGCATCGTCCGACCGAGCGACGAGCCCGCCGCCTCGCACTACCGCGTCTACCGCACGCTGGCGAACCGCCTCGAGCGCGCCGATCGCCACGCGCTCGGCGCGCGCGCCGATCGGCTGCTCGCGCTCCGCAGCTACGAGTCTTCCGTGCGCGGGCGGTTCGCGGAGACGTACGCGTCGCGGATCGACGCCGGCTTCCGCGCCGTCGGGCTCGACCCGCCGGCGTTCGAGGCGCTGACGCGGAGGGAGGCGCTCGCCGAGAGCCGGAGGCTCCGCGAGGCGATCGGCCGGACGAGCCCGGCGCCCGCGGCCGCGCAGGAGCTCGACGCGATCCTGCGCGGGCTCGACGCGCTCGATCCGCGGATCGTCAAGCCCGGGTGGAGCACTTACGCCGAGTAGCGCGTGACGGCCGGGCGCCGCGACGCGAGCGACGGCCCGCGGGGATCGCGCGCGCCGAGCCTCGACGCGCGGCCGGCTCAGACGAGCCAGCGCGACGACGGCGGGCCGGGCGCCTCGTCGAGGAAGTCGCGCATGCACGCGAGCTCGTCGGGGGCCAGCACGGGGGCGAGGTGCGCGTGCGCGTCCTCCGCGTCGTAGACGACGCGCCGGGCGTGGTACGCGGCCTCGCGGACGATGCGCTGGAGCTGCATCGCGAGCGTGGCGTTGGTGCGCGCCACGACGACGGCGACGCGCTCGAGCCGCGTGTTCATGTGCGTGAAGAGCTCGACGAGCCGATCCGCCGCGGGCTGCGAGTAGACGGCCACGCGGCGGTGATCGGCGCAGAGGATCGGGCGGACGGTGCCCGGCATCCGCATCACCTGGATGCCGAGGTCGTGCGAGTACGCGTCGACGTCGTCGCGCGTGCGGAGATCGAACACGCGCGCCTCGATGAGCCGCCCGGCCCGGTTCTGAATCAGGTAGCGGGGATCGCGCGAGCGCGTCTCGCTCATCGCTCCGATGTTAACCCATGACGCGGCGCCGCCAAAGTCGTCGAGCCGCGAGCGCGCCGGCCGCGACGACCGCCCGGCGCGGGACGGCGGCGCCGCGAGCGCGGGCGCTCAAATCAGCTTCACGATCTGCTTGCCGAGGTTCGCCCCGCGGAGCATCCCGAAGAAGGCATCGGGCGCGCTCCGGATGCCCGTCGCGACGGTCTCGCGGTAGCGGATCTTGCCCTCCGCCACCCACGTCGAGAGATCGGCGAGGGCGCGCGGCCAGCGATCCATGTGGTCGGAGACGATGAAGCCCTGCAGCTTCACGCGCTTCCAGAGGAGCGCCGCGACGTTCTCGAGCGCGTAGGGCTCGGTGGCGTTGTATTGGGAGACGAGGCCGCAGAGCGGGACGCGGCCGAACGCGTTGAGCCGGGCGAGCACGGCGTTCATCACCGGCCCGCCGACGTTCTCGAAGCTCACGTCGACGCCGTCGGGCGTCGCCGCGCGGAGGTCGTCGGCGAAGCTCGGCGAGCGGTAGTCGACGCACGCGTCGAAGCCGAGCTCGCCGACGACGTAGTCGCACTTCATCCTGCCGCCGGCGATCCCGACCGCGCGACAGCCGCGCAGCTTGGCGAGCTGGCCGACGACGCTGCCGACGGCGCCGGCGGCGGCGGAGACGACGACCGTCTCGCCGCGCTTCGGCTCGCCGATGTCGTAGAGGCCGACGTACGCCGTCACGCCGGGCATGCCCGCCGCGCCGAGGTAGACCGAGAGCGGGAGCTCGCCGTCGACCTTGGTCAACCCGCGGCCGTCGGAGACGCCGTACTCCTGCCACCCGAAGGCCCCGACGACCTTGTCCCCGACGGCGAAGCTCGAGCTCTTCGAGGCGACGACCTCGCCCGCCGTCCCGCCGACCATGACGTCGCCGATCGCGACCGGCGGAGCGTACGAGCGCGCCTCGTTCATGCGGCCGCGCATGTACGGGTCGAGCGAGAGGAAGTGGTTTTGCACCAGGACCTCGCCGTCCTTCGGCTCGGGGACGGGCGCCTCTTCGATCCTGAAGCACGACGCGTCCGGGAAGCCCGAGGGCCGCGCGGCGAGCCTCACCTGCGTGTTGGTGGCCATGCCGGCAACATAGAGTGCGGGCCGGCAGCGGCAAGCCGTTCCTCGCGCCGCCGGCGACGCGCGGCCGGACCGTCCGGCGCCGGCTCGTCCGCGCGGCCGAAGCTCGCCGCCCCTCGGGCTACGGCTGCTCGAGGCAGAAGAGCGCCGCCTTGCCGCCGCACTCCTGGATCGTCCCGTTGTTCCAGCCGGCGGCGTACGACGCGGTGACGTACTCGCCGAACTCCGTGAAGCTCTCGCTCGTCCAGTCCGTGCAGGTGTACTGCGAGCCGCGTCCGCCGCCTTCGGTGCCGGTCCACGCGTACATCCTGGCGCCCGGCGCGAAGCGCGCGCCGCGCTCGTCGAGGAGCAGCGGTCCGAACGTGTCGTAAGGCTTCGTGCCGAGCGACGCCTTGTTCGGGAACAAGACGGCGCTTCGATCCGTGTTGTACCAGGGCGACGCGTCTTCGATGCGATCGATGGCGTCGGTCGACGAGTCGCTCAGCCAGGCGCGCCAGGTCCCGCCGAGCTCCGCCGAGGCGGCGACCTCGTGGCAAAGCTTGTCGGCGCCCGCGAGCCCGCTCGACGCGCCGCCGCCCCGCTGCAGGTTCGCGTTGTACGTCACGCTCGTGAGGAAGGCGCGCTTCGCGTCCGCCGCCGAGCCGCGCGGCGGGCGGGCGGGGGACGAGCTCCCGCCGGGGATCCCGCAGCCGGAGCTGCCGCCCTCGCGAAAGTAGAAGGTGAGGCTGTCGTCCGTGCACGATAGCCCGATCAGCTCCTTCGACGTATCGACCGAGCCGCAGGCCTCCTGGGTGCACCCGTGGTCGCAGCGCGCGCCGCACGCGCCGCCGAGCCGCCCGCAGAAGTCGAGGCACGCCTGGCTCGCGCCGCTCCCGGTGCCCGAGCCGCCGTTCGGATCGACGCCGATCCGGTCGTCGATCGTCGACGTGGCGCACGCGGCGAGCCAGAGCGCGGCGCAGGCGAGGGGCAGCGGTCGAACGAGGGCGAGCGTCGAGGTCATGAAGGATCTCCTGAGCGCTCGGCGACGACGCAACCGTCGTGCCGTGCGTGTTTTGCGGTGCTCCCGGCGTCGGCGGGCGGCCGGGGACCTCGATCGTGGACCACGAAGCGCCAACCTGGCGCGATCGGCGCTACGCCGCGGGCCGGCGTGTCCGACGTTCGGGCGATGTCGAGCGCCGCGAGGGCTCCATAGCGTCACGATCATGAGCTCACGAGTGCGTCGAGAGCGGCGTCGGCGATCCGAAGGCGAAGGAGGCGTGCGAAGGGCAGTCGGTGGGCGGCCTCACGTACACCTACGCGGCGTCGCCGTGTCTTCGGGAGGGGGCGGGCGCCGGCTGCGTCACGCGCGACGGCAGCACGTGTCAGGTGGCATGGTTCTACGGGTCGCCGGGGCCCGGCATCGACGCGTTCGTCGAGCAGTGCGTCGACCAGGGCCACGAGGCGGTCACGCCCTGATCGCGCGTCGGCCGTCCCTCGCGGCGGTCGGGCGGCGCCCGGGCCGCCGCGCGCGAAGAGGAAGGTAGAGCTCGCGCCTGACGGCACGCCTCTCGCAACACGCGCGTCGAGCAGCGGGCGCTCCCCGCACCGCGCAGCGAGGTACCTCATGGGTGAGAGCACGAAGCAGCATCTGAAAGAGCTCCTGGAGTCGTTCGACACGGCGATGCTCATCACACGTCACGGCGATCGCGAGCACGCGCGTCCGATGGCGGTCGCCGCGATCGAGGGCGCGAACACGCTCTGGTTCGCGACCTCGCAGGCCGCGCCCAAGTCGGAGGAGATCCGCCGCGACGGGCGCGTCTCGGCGACCTTCCAGTCGAGCCGGAAGTTCGTGGCGCTCAGCGGCACCGCCGAGCTCGTCGAGGATCGCGCGAAGATCCACGAGCTCTGGAAGCCGACGTGGAGGGTCTGGTTCCCCGAAGGCAAGGACGATCCGAAGCTCGTGCTGATCCGCGTGACCGTGACCGACGCCGAGTTCTGGGACAACACCGGCGCCCGCGGCTTGCGGTACGCGTTCGAGGCCGCGCGCGCGCTCTTCAAGCGGCACGAGCCCGTGATGGTCGAGAGCCAGCACGGTCGCGTGAAGGCCGCCGCCGAAGGCGCCACGCCCGTGTCGCAACGCCACTGAGGCGTCCGCGCGCGTCGAAAACGCGCGGAAGCTCCGGCGTGGCGCGCGATCGAGCGCTCACGCCGAGCGCCGGGCCGGGCGCGAAAGCGGGCGGGATCCCTCGGGGTTCCGCGGGCTCGTCTTGACATGGCCAGGCCGATTCGGCATAACGCGCCTCCCCGTTTCGCATCCCCCAGGCGATACGTCCCACAACAGCTCGGCTTTCCAAGGAAACACGGGAGGGCGGGCGGCCCAGGGGAGCGGTAGAAAGAGGCGCGTCATGCCGAAGATGAAGACGAACAAGACCGCGGCAAAGCGGTTCAAGGTGAGCGGGTCGGGCCGCGTTCGCCGTCCCAAGGCGGGCGGCAACCACGGCCTCATCAACAAGAGCCGCAAGCGCCTCCGCCGCCTGCGCAACAACGACATGGTCCCGAAGACGCTCGAGAAGAAGATCAAGCGTCTCCTCCCCTACGACTGAGCCGCCGCCCCACCGCCGCCGCTCATCCGAACTGACTCGAAAGGGAACCGACCATGCCCCGCGCAAAACGTGGATTCAAAGCTCGCCGCCGCAAGAACCGCATCCTGAAGCACGCCTCGGGCTATCACAGCGCCCGCTCGCGCCTCTTCGCGTACGCGAAAGAGGTGGTGATGAAGGCGTGGGTCTACGCCTACGCCCACCGCCGCCGCAAGAAGCGCGACTTCCGCCGCCTCTGGATCACGCGCATCAACGCCGCCGCGCGCACCAACGGCACGTCGTACTCGCGCCTGATGCACGGCCTCAAGGGCGCGAACATCGGCCTGGACCGCAAGATCCTGAGCGAGCTCGCCATCGTCGACGCCGCGGCCTTCTCGAAGGTCGTCGCCGCCGCGAAGCGCTAGTCTCCGACGCGCGCCCTGGAAACGGAGTCGGGACCTCCCGGCTCCGTTTCGTGCTGTGGGGCCGCGCGGATTCGGTCGTCGTCGCCGCCGAAGGCGCTGCGGCGTCGGCGCGGTCACGCTCGCTTCGCGCCGCGGTAGGAGGCGCCGAGGTCGAAGCCGAACCCGTTGCCCGACGGGGCGAGGACGAGGTCGGGGACGCGCCCGCCCACGACGCGGATCTCGCCGATGACGCCGGCGCGGAACGTCCGCGTGAGCGTGCGCGCCGAGACGTCGCCGAGCTTCGGCGGGTGCTGCATGATCTCCTGCGCGCGGGTCGGGTTGTCCGCCGTCGCCAGGGCGACCATCGCGCCGAGGCTCCCGCTGCCGACGCTCCGGACGACGTCGAGGGCGAGGCCGAACATGCGCGACGCGCGGCGCGACGCGAGGTCGGCGCCGGAGACGGGCTTCACCGTGACCTCGTGACCCGGGCGCGTGATCGTCGCGGCGATCGCGTTGGCGACGTCGATCATCCACGGCGCGTCCTCGCGCACGATCAGCGTCACCGGCGGGCCGCCCCACCCTTGAACCGGCGTCTCCGGCCACGGCGCGCCGAGGTGGAGGTTCGCGACCCGCGAGTAGGGGACGCCGTCGGCGACGCTCTGCGCGATCCCGGGGCCGTCCCAGGCGGTGGCGTCGCGGCCCGTGAAGAGGACGACCCAGCCGACCGCGCCGTGGTCGAACGCCTTCGAGCCGGCGCGGACGGCGTGCAGACCGCGCTCGAACCAGCCGACGTCGTCCGAGCCGCCCTCGAACGCGAGGAGCGAGGCCGAGACGTTCGGCGCGGCGCGGACGGCGACCTCGTCGAGGAACGCCGGGCCGCGCGCCGCGAGGCGGTTGCGCGTGAGCAGGAGGGCGCCGTCGCGCGCGCCGAAGCGGAACGGCCCCGTGCCGTCGGGCGCGTCCGGGCTGAAGCCGGACGGGACCATCGCGACGATGGGCGAGGCGAGCGCGCGCGTCAGCCGCGCCGCGTCCTTGGTGGCGAAGACGAGCGCGCGTCCGTCGTCGCGCGGGGCGGGGATGTCGGCGAGCCACCCTCGACCGCCCGACGCGCGCGCGCGCGCGATCGACTGCGCGGCCTCCTTGGTCCCGAACGGTCGGTCCCTCGCCGTGCGCAGGCCCGCGCGCAGCTTCACCCGGAGGTTGGCGCCGTCGTGCTCGGGCTGGGCCTCGGCGAGCGACGGGACGATCTGCCCGTCGGGCGCCTGCGCGTAGAGCGTGTCGAAGAGCGCCTCGCCGAAGATCGCCGCGAGCGGATCGTCGATGCGGTGCGGATCGATCGCGCCGATCGGCCACGGCAGGCGCATCGCGACGCGGCCGCCGACGGGGACGCGCCCGCGGGCGGAGGCGCGCGGCGCGACCGACGCGGCGACCAGGCCTGCGAGGAACGCGCGCCGCTTCATCAGCGAACGAGCCACACCTCGCCGCCGACGACGGCGACGAGCGCGGGCAGGCCCTTCTCTTCCGGCGGGCACGCGGCGATCGCGCGGACCGGCTCCTTCGTCGGGTAGCGGAGGCGCTGGACGAGCCCGCTCCCCGCGCGCCAGCTCCAGACCGCGACGACGTCGGTCTCGGCGTTGTCGCCGCTGAAGGCGATCTCGGGGGTGCCGTCGAGGTCGAGATCGGCCAGCGCGATCTGCGCCCCGGCGCCGTCGATCGGCGCCTCCATCGATTTGCCGCTCGCGTCGCTCCGGCGGAGCCGGACCTTGCCCGTCGGCTCGCGCGCCGCGACGACCTGCGTGATCGCGCCGTCCTTCCCGACGAGGTCGAGCGACGCGACCGCGTCGAAGCGCGCCGCGGGGAGCGGGAGGACGGGCGCCGGCTCGCCCTTCGCCGGCGGCGCGCACGCGACGCCGCTGCCCTCGAACGCGCCGACCTCCGGGCTCGCGGCGGCGCACGCGTCGCCGTCCGCGCCGGGGATCGGCAGGCCGGTGAGCTGGCGGCGCGTGACGAGCGCCGCGTCGACCGCGACCGCGCCGCGATCGGTCATCCCGACGAGCAGCTCGCCGCGGTGGCCGCGCGGGACGACGACGCTCGCGATCGGCTCGCGCATCGGCACCGGCACCCGCGACGCGAGCTCGGTCCACGGCGTCGCGCGGTAGACGGCGAGCTTGCCGCCGCGGAGCTTGCCCATCACGACCCGCGCGCGCGTCGCGAGGATGATCTCGTTGCCGCCGTCCGAGTCGACGTCGCCGCAGCCGATCGCGAGCACGTCGGTCTCTTCGTGCTTCGCCTTGTGCAGCTTCGCCTGCTCGAGGACGATCGGCTGCAGGAACGTCCGGACCTCGGCGTCGAGCGGCGCGCCGGCGAACGCGTGCGCGCGCGGACCGGGCGCGGGGTTCCTGAGGCGCTCCCACCCGTTCGAGACCACCGGGTAGAGATCGGCGGTCGCGCGGAGCTCGCCCTTCGCGATCTCGAGCTGCACGTAGACGAGCGACGCCGCCCGGCCCGACACGCCGCGCGCGGCGGCGAGGGTGGCCGGCTGCGGGTGCGCCTGCGCCACGCCGAGGCGCCCGGCGATCTGCGCGCCGACGCGGACGACGAGCTCGTCGGCCTTCGGCGCCGGGACGTCGGAGACGAGCGGCGAGACGGCGACGAGCGCGCCCGGCGGCACGTCGCCGAGGCCCTTCGCGATCTCGGTCGCGATGTGGACGATCGCGCTCGCGTGGACCGGCGGCGGCGGGGGCGCGGGAGGGGGCGCGGACGCGGGCGGCTTCGCGGGAGGCTTGGCGGGCGCGGGCTCGGCGAGCGCGAGCGGGGCGAGCCCGAGCGCGAGCGTCCCCAGCGTGAGGGCGAGCGCTCGCGCCGGGGTCAAGGGTCGACACCCGCGTCGGCCGCGGGCAGCGGCGGCGGGGCCTCGGGCGCGAGGCTCGTCGTCGCCGCGGCGTCCGCCTCCGGCTCCGCGGGCGGCGGCTCGGCGGTCTCGGTCGGCTCCGTCCCCACGAGGAACACCTCGTCGATCGTATCGCCTTCCGCGCCCTCCGCCTTCAGCTTGCCGCTCTTCGGGTCGATCGCGACGGTGGAGACGCCGGGCGGACGCGCGAACTCGGCCCGCGGCTTGCCTTTGTGCGCCGCGTCCATCACCGCGATCCACGCCGGCAGGGCGGTGGAGCCGCCCGTCTCGGTCGAGCCGAGCGGCTTGGCGTCGTCGTAGCCGACCCACGCGACGGCCGCGATCTCCGGGGAGAAGCCGGCGAACCAGGTGTCCTTGGCCTCGTTGCTCGTCCCCGTCTTTCCGGCGACGCGGCGCCCGAGCGACTTCGCCTTCTGCCCCGTCCCGCGGTCGACGACGCTCTCGAGCATGCTCGTGATCAAGAAGGCCTCGGCGGGCTCGAGCACGCGGCGCGGCGGCGGCGCCGGCTTGAGCTCGACGTCCTTTCCGTCCGGGCCCACGATGCGCGTCACGACGCGGGGCTCCTCGTACACGCCGCCGGCCGCGAACGTGGCGTAGGCGCCGGCGAGCTCGATCGGACGCACCTCGTACGAGCCGAGCGCGAGCGACAGATCGGGCTTCATCGTCGAGTCGATCCCGAGCGCCTTCGCCCAGTCGACGACGTTCGCCGGCCCGACGTCCTCGAGGACGTTGACGGCCGCGACGTTGACCGAGTTCGCGAGCGCCTCGCGGAGACGCAGCGGATCGGGCGCCGTCCAGCCCTCGTAGTTCACCGGCTTGTAGCCGCCGGCGTAGGCGCGCGGGGTGACGTCGACGAGCGTGGCGGGCGTGTAGCGCCGCGAGTGCAGCGCGTACGAGTAGACGATCGGCTTGAAGGTCGAGCCCGGCTGGCGTCGCGACTGCGTCGCGCGGTCGAGCCCGCCGCTCTGCGCCTCGTAGCTGCCGGCGATCGCGAGCACGTGGCGCGTCCGGACGTCGAGCACGACGATCGCGGACTCCGGACCGAGCTCGAGGCGGAGCGGCACCTTCGCGACGGGCGCGTTCTCGGCCGAGGGCGAGACCTGCGCGACGGCGTTCGGGATCGGCGCGAGCAGGCTCACGCGCACGCGCGCGCCGACCTCCGCGAACTGGCTCGGCGGGAGGTTCTGCGGGTTGTAGCGCTTGTAGTCGGAGAGCTTCACCGACCCGAGCACGGTCCCGACGCGGACGTCGATGGTCCCGGCGACGTCGTCGGTGCTGGTGACGACGCCGGTGAGGACCTTGTGCGACTCGAACTTCGGCGTTCCCTCGAACGGCGGGGCGTCCTTCGGCGGCTTCGCCTTGCCCTTCTGCGCGACGGCGGACGACTTGATGGGCGCGAGCAGCCCGTGCCGCTTGTCGTACGCGCCGAGGTTGTCGCGCAGCGCCTTGCGCGCGGCCTGCTGGAGCGCCGGATCGATCGTCGTCGTGATCGTGAAGCCGCCGCGCGGCCCGCGCTCGGGCTCGAGCTCGAGGAGGAGCTTCTTCGCGATCTGCACCGCCTCGGGGGCGAGCTCGCTGTCGACCTCGCGCGTCGCGGCGAGCCGCACGGCCTCGTTCTTCGCCGCCTCGTACTCGGCGTCGTTGATGAAGTGCTTGGCGCGCATCTGATCGAGCACGAACGCGCGCCGCGCGAGCGCCTTCGTGAGGTCGCGCTTGGGGTTGTAGGCCTCCGGGGCCGCGGGGACGCCGGCGAGCATCGCCGCCTCGGCGATCGTGAGCTTGCTCGCCGGCTTGCCGAAGCAGTCCTCGGCGGTCTCCTCGATGCCGTAGCGGCCGTGCCCGAGGTAGATGTGGTTGAGATAGAGCTCGAGGATCTTGTCCTTCCGCTTGTCGCGTCCCTGCTGGTCGTTGCCGCACGACGGGCAGAGCTCCTGCTCGAGGCGGCGCGCGAGCAGCGCCTCGCGCATCTTGCGGCGGTAGGTCCGCTCGTTCGACTCGAGCAGGATGTTCTTCACGACCTGCTGCGTGATCGTCGAGCCGCCCTGGCGCGTCCGGCCGGCGCGGAGGTTCACGACGGCGGCGCGCGCGATGCCGAGGTAGTTGATGCCCTCGTGCTCGTAGAAGCTGGCGTCCTCGGCGGCGATGAACGCCGTGGTCACGTGGCGCGGCAGCTCCTCGACGCGCACGATGGTCCGGCGCTCGGTGAAGAGCTCGGCGATCGTCGTCCCGTCGCGCGCGAGGACCCGGGTGACCTGCGACGGGCGGTAGCCGCGCTCGAGCTCGGCGACGCTCGGCAGCCCCTCCTCGTAGTGGCGGACGAGCAGCCAGCCCGCGAGGACGGCCAGCGCGGAGAGGACGAGCGCGGCGATCGCGAGGCGGAGGCCCCACTTCTCGACGCCGCGCAGGATCCGCCGCGCGCGCGACGCCTCGCGCCCCACGGGCTCGGCCTCGAGGAGCTGCTCGCGGAGCGTCGGTCGCGTGTCCTTCGCGCGCGCGCCGGCCTCGGCGTCCTCGGCGTCGTCTCCCGGTCGGCCCCGTGCGCCGGAGCGCGCCGCGAAGTCGGTGACGGTATCGGCGAAGGCGAGGTCCTCGGAGGGCTTCTTCACGCGCACGTTCCTGGGAACGCCCGGCGCGTCGGAGCTCATCCGCGGGCGGGAAGGAGGGCGGGAAGGGCGGTCGGACACGGCGCCGGCAGCATACCCGAGAGGCCGGGCGAGCTCGAAGTCCGCGGAAGCGCGCCGCGGGGAGGCGCCCGCGCGCACGGTCGAGCTCGCGCGCGGGCGTCATCGCGCGCGGGCGTCATTTAGAGGCGCATCCGGAGCAGGTGCTTGACGATCTCCTGCGGCGGGCAGGGGCGGAGGAAGAAGTAGTCGATCCCGCTGGCGTGTCCCGCTTCGCGCCGTTGGCGGGAGCTCGAAGGGTCGACGAGCGCGATGATCGACGGCGAGCGCGCTCCTCGCCCCGTGGCCTCGCGGATCGCGTTCGCCGCCTCTTCGGCCTCGGCGAGCGGCAGATCGAGGAGGACGACGTCGGCCCCGCCCCGCTTCAGCGCCGCCAGCGCCGCTTCCTCTTCTTCGAGGGCGATCACGTCGTAGCCCGCGTCGCGCAGCGCTCGCGCCGACGCGTCGCGACTCGGGTCGTAGCCGTCGATCACGAGCACGCGCGTCATGCCGCCTCGGCCTACCAGCGCGCTCGCGGCGACGCCCGCACTTCGACGCTGGAGAAACCAATGGAGTGATGGATTGACCGCACGAGCCCCCGGGCGCCGGGGCGAGCGAGCCGGAGCGTCGCCTTCGTGCGCGAGGTCGAGCGTCGGCGCGCGCGATCCGCCGCGCGCCGGCCGCGCCGGCCGGCATCGGACGATTCCATGAGGCGGCTACGAGGGCGCAGCGGCAGCGTGACGCGGGAGCGCGGATGGCCGAGCGCGGCCCGGCGATTGCCCACAGAGGGAGCCGCATGCCCACAAAACCGTCGCGAGCGAGCGTTCGTGGTTGGCCGGCTCGGGCGGTTGGTGTCCCCTGGTCTGTGATGGGCGTCCTTCGTCTCACGCTCGTCGGCGCCGCCGGGGTGACGCTCCTCGCCACGGCGCCCGCGTGCTCCTCGCACGAGCACGCGCCGGCGCAGCCGTCCGTGCCGGAGCTCGACGGCGCGTCCACGCCGGTCCCCGATCCGCCCCCGCGCTACGCGCGCGTCGAGCTCGACTCCGGGATCGCCGTCCCCGACGACGGCGACGACGACGAGCCCACCCTCCAGATCAAGTGCGGCGGCCACCAGCCGTACGTCTGCACGCTCGACGACGGAACGTTCCGCTGCAGCGAGCGCCCCTGCGTCCCCGACTGCGACCGCGTCGGCTGCCTCGGCGGCGACGTCTGTCGGGCGTGCGACGGCGGCTTCCGCTGCATCGCCGCCGGCGAGACCTGCTGAATCGTCGCGCGCGCCCGCGGCCCGCGCGCGCCCGCGGCCTGCGCGCGCCCGCCGACCGTGGGAGAAGGAAGCCCTCGGTGGTCGTACGCGTAGGACCGGGGGCTCGGGGCGCCCCTCTCCCCGAGGTCGGCCCGGCGCGCGGGGGGGTGGATCGAGCGTGAGCCATGGTTCGCGGTTTACCCCCGTCGATCGTGAACGATGGCTGACAGCTCGGATCGACCTGCCATGCCCGGCGCCGGCTCCCGAGCGGGTTCGCCGACTCTTTCGCACCGGCACACACCCTGCACACGGCGGCTCCCATGCGCTCGCTCCTCGCTCTCGCGGCTTGCTCGCTCCTCGCCGTCCTTCCGGCGTGCACCCAGAAGAAGATCATCAGGAACAGCGCTCCGCCCGCCGAGGTCCCCGCCGAGGACGAAGAAGAGGAGGAGCCGATCGACACCGAGCCCAAGACGGATCCGCTCGTCATCGATCTCGGCGAGGTCGAAGCGGGCAAGGACGTCTCCTTCGAGATCCCCGAGGGCGCGCTCGGCTTCAACATCACGGTCGAGGGGAAGGTCGCCGACTTCGATCCGAACCGTCCCTTCGGCATCCAGCGCATCACGGACCCGAAGGGCAACCTCGTTCACGACGCGTACACGCCGAAGGGCGGCACGAAGGAGACGAGCATCGCGACGTTCGACGTGATCGCGTCGGCGAGCGTCCCCCAGGGCGAAGGCGTCCCCAAGGATCTCGCCGGCAAGTGGAAGGTGCGCTTCGGCGTCTACGGCTCGTCGGCCAAGCCGAAGCTCAAGGGGCAGGTGCGCGTCCAGTCGAGCGGGGACGGCGAGTTCCACGGCGGGGCGCTCGACCTCTACGTCCACGTCCCGAGCGGCCTCCGGATCGGCAACCGCACCGTCGACGCCTCCGACGCCGAGAACGATCGCGACGTCTCGGAGCGCATCGAGACGTTCTTCGCGTTGACGTCCAACCTCCTCGGGATCGAAAAGGGCAAGGTCGTCTACAGCGAAGAGAGCAGCGACTACCGCGAGCTCGACGGCGTCGAGGCGCTCCTGCGCGGCTTCTCGATCTCGAGCGGACAGAAGGACGGCACGCAGGCGCTCCACGTCCTGTTGACGAACCTCATCGGCGAGGGCGGGCAGCCGTTCGCCGCGGGCATCTCTCCGGGCATCCCGGGCGCCGCGACGATCTTCGGGCGCAACGTCTCCGGGATCATCGTCACCACGTCGCACTCGGTCGACCAGGACGTGCTCACGATGCTCCACGAGGCGGGGCACTTCTTCGGCTTGAACCACACGACCGAGTTCGACGGTCAGAGCTCCGACCCGCTCTCCGACACGCCCGTCTGCGAGGGCATCTCGCGCGACGACCTCTTCGACTGCCCCGATCGGACGAACATCATGTTCGCCGCCGGCGCGATCGACGGGCCGGTCACGCTCTCGCCCTCGCAGAAGCGCGTCTACCGCGGCTCGCCGATCTACCGCGCGTTCAACGCGGGGGGCGGCAGCACGATGTCCTTCGCGCCCCGCGCGCCGGCGCGGTCGATGGCGCCGTCGTTCAAGCGCACGTTCCGCGTCTCGGGGAGCGACGTCCTGTCGCCGGTCGAGCGCGAGCTCTCGTCGGGCTTCTGCGGCCTCAACGCGCTCGACGCGGACGGCCTGGTCGCGCGACACGGGCGCGCGCCGGCGATCGCGCAGCTCACCGCGGCGGCCGCGGACGCCGATCTGGCGCCGTACATCCGCGGCCGCGCGAACCTCGCGCTCCGCTCGCTCGGCGCGAGGTAGCTCCGCGGCGTCCTCGCGGCGTGCCCGGCCCCGCGTCTCGCCGGGCGCGGGTGACGTCTCGCGCTCGCGCCCGGCGGAGGCGCCACGCGCCGCGGCTCAGCGCGGCGCGCGGGCCTTGAGCACCTTGATCGACTCGCCGCCGACCACGCCGCCGTCGCGCCGATGGATCATCCAGTCGACGGCCTCGTCCCGCTTCACGCTGGTCGTCTTGCCGAGCGCGATGTTCGTCGCGTACGAAGGCTCGTTCGACAGGACGCCGGTGCAGCGTCGCGCGTCGCAGGACGCCGCCGCGAGCCAGAGCGTCTCCGTCGAGGCGCCGCCGTCGACGCGCGCCTCCTCGGGGATCGGGAAGGGCCCCTTGACGAAGAGCTCGCCCTCTCCGGCCTCGAACCGCTCGATCGCCGCCGGGAGGCTCCGCCGCGCGTCCTCGGCGACGCCGGCGAGCTCCGGATCGTCGACCGCCGCGGTCGTCGACGGCGTCACGCCGAACAGGGTCGCGACGACCGTGTCCCACGCCTCGCGCGTCGCGCCGCCCTTCGGGACGAGCTCGGCCATCTCGTTGGCGGGATCGCCCTCGATGCGCTCCGGCGTCACCACGTCGAGCTCCACCGGACGGGCGCCGTCCGCGTTCGCGCTCAGCTCCGCCGGCGTCTTCCCGACCACCCGCGCCACGTCGGCGAGCGTCACGGTGATCGCCGAGCCGCTCGCGCCGTGCGCGATCTGGCTCGCCGCCGCGTTGATGACCTCCGCCAGCATCGGCCCCGACGCCATGTTCGCGCCGCGGATCGACAGGTCGGGGCTCCCGAAGCGCTGCATGCCGAGCGTGAGCAGCCGCGCGGTGCCGTCGTCCTGCCGGTAGAGCTGGACGACGATGTGCTTGCGCGCGAACGCCGGCTCCCCGAGCGCGACGACGATCGCGTGGCTCGCGGCGTCGTGGGCGGTCACGATCCGCCGCGCCACCTCGTCGTAGACGAAGCCCGTGAGCGCCTCGGCCAGCACCGCGGTCGCCGCGAAGACGGCGCGGGCGGGCACCTGCTCGGGCGTGAGGTCGCCCTGCGTGCGGATCACCACGGCCGTCCGCTTGGCCCGCGCGCTCACGCGCTCGGACGGCGTCAGGCCGGGCGCGACGGTGTCCATCGTGTCCTCCGGCGGCAGGATCAGGTCCTCGGCCTTGAGGACGTCGATCTCGAAGGCGTCCTCGTCCGCCATCGCCTTCTTCACCGCGTCGCAGGCGCCGCCGCAGTGGCGCACGTCGAGGCGCTTTCCTATCTCGGCGACCGACGCGAGGCGCCGGACGACGTCGTCGGGCTCGTCGGTCAGGACCGCGAGCTCGGCGGACGCCTTCGGAGGGCGGACGAGCCCGGCCCTCGGCGCGCCCGTGCCCTCGGACCCGGTCGCCGGCGCCGGTTCGTCGTCCGCGCCGTCGGCGGCGGGCGGCCGATCGCCCGGGAGCGACCACCAGACGAGGGCGGCGAGGCCGACGACGATCGCGCCGATCGCGCCGTACAGCCGCGCGTCCGACGGCCCGCGGCCGCGACGCCCGCCGGCCGGAGCCCTCTTCTTCGCCTCGCCGCGAGG
Source organism: Labilithrix sp. (assembly GCA_019637105.1). Taxonomy (GTDB): domain Bacteria; phylum Myxococcota_A; class Polyangia; order Polyangiales; family Polyangiaceae; genus Labilithrix. Next base: position 59,093 of record JAHBWF010000005.1, on the reverse strand, counting down.
CCGGGTGCCGCTCATCGGCGTCCACGTCTACCACGTAACGACCCGCCCGCCTCGCGGGCTGCCGCCGCGCGCCTCGGCCCGGGACGCGCGGTCGCATGGCCGCGGCGTGCCCTGTTTCAAGCGCTCGCGCTAAAACCGTAACTCACCTCTGAGGCGAGAAAGCTCTGGCGCGGCGCGTCATCATTCGATATATAAGGTGGAGTGATGATGGGTGACGTGCGGCAAGACGACGACGTCCACGGCCTCTACGAGCCGCGCCGCGAGCACGACGCGTGCGGGCTCGGGTTCGTCGCCGATCTGAAGAACCGCCCGCGCCAGCGCACCGTGGAGCTCGGGCTCGAGATCTTGCGGCGCCTCGCGCACCGCGGCGCCGCGGGGAGCGATCCGGCGAGCGGGGACGGCGCGGGCATCCTCGTCCAGATCCCTCATCGCTACTTCGAGCGCATGCTCGAGCGCGAGGGCAAGGAGCTGCCGCTCGCGGGCGACTACGGTGTCGTCCAGTGCTTCCTCTCGCGCGACCCCATCCGCTGCGAGCTCCAGATGAAGACGCTGGCGGACGTCGTCCGCTACCACAACCAGAAGGTCATCGGCTGGCGCGACGTGCCGGTCGACGTGCGCGCGGTCGGGCCCGTCGCGCGCGCGTCGATGCCGGTGATGAAGCAGCTCTTCATCGCCCGGATGGCCGACAAGCGCGCGTTCGAGCGCACGCTGTTCATGATCCGGAAGCGCGCCGGCAAGCACGTAAACCAGAAGGGCTACGGCGCCGATCTCTACATCGCGAGCTGCTCGTCGCGGACCATCGTCTACAAGGGCCTCGCGCTGCCGGAGCGGCTCGCCGAGCTCTACCGCGATCTGCAGGCGGACGACTTCGAGAGCCAGCTGGCGCTCGTCCACTCGCGCTTCTCGACGAACACCTTCCCCACGTGGGAGCGCGCGCACCCCTACCGACGCATCGCGCACAACGGCGAGATCAACACGCTCCGCGGCAACCAGAACTGGATGCGCGCGCGGGAGGCGCTGCTCGCGAGCAAGCACTTCGAGGAGCACATCGAGGACTTCAAGCCGATCATCCGGCCCGACGGATCGGACTCGAGCTCGCTCGACAACGTCGTCGACTTCCTCCTCGCGAGCGGGCGCTCGCTCCCGCACGTCATGATGATGCTCGTGCCGGAGGCGTGGGCCACGCAGGCCGACATGCCGAAGGCGAAGCGCGATTTCTACGAGTACCACTCGTGCCTCGTCGAGCCGTGGGACGGCCCGGCGGCGCTCGCGTTCACCGACGGCGACGTCATCGGCGCCACGCTGGACCGCAACGGGCTCCGCCCGGCGAAGTACGTCGTCACGAAGAGCGGGCTCGTCGTGATGGCGAGCGAGCTCGGCGTCCTGTCGATCGATCCGGCGGACGTCCTCGAGAAGGGCCGCCTCCAGCCGGGCAAGATGTTCCTCGTCGACACCGTGCAGCGGCGGATCGTCTCGGACGAGGAGATCAAGGCGAAGATCGCGTCGGGCAAGCCCTACGGCGAGTGGGTCAACCGGAACAAGATCGACCTCGGTTACCTCCCCGAGCCGTCCGGGGTGTCCAGGCACGCGCGCGCGCCGCTCGACGCGGTCACGCGCGCGCGCCTCTGGCGGGCGCTCGGCTACACGCGCGAGGACCTCCGTCTCCTGCTGGCCGCGATGGCGGCGACGGGCGAGGAGCCGGTCGGCAGCATGGGCGCGGACGTCCCGCTCGCCGTCCTGTCGGACCGGCCGGTCCCGCTCTTCCGCTACTTCAAGCAGCAGTTCGCGCAGGTCACGAACCCGCCGATCGACCCGATCCGCGAGGACCTCGTGATGAGCCTCGTGTCGTGCGTCGGCGGCGAGGGGAACCTGCTCGAGGAGACGGAGCGGCAGGGCAGGCTCCTCGAGCTGCCGCACCCGATCCTCACCAACGCCGATCTCGCCAAGCTGATCGACGATCGCGGCGCGTCGCGCGCCTCGTCGAGCGGCGCCGAGCGAGCCCAGCACGAGAGCGGCGACGACTTCCGCGCGGCGGTCGTCGAGGCGACGTTCCCGGCGCACGGCGATCCGGCGACCTCGCTCGAGCGCGCGCTCGAGGACCTCCGCGCCCGCGCGTCGCGCGCGGTCGACGAGGGCGCCTCGATCCTCGTCGTGAGCGATCGGGGCGCCACGCGCGATCGCGTGCCGATCCCGAGCCTGCTCGCCGTGTCGGCGGTGCACCACCACCTCATCCGCGAGGGCAAGCGCGTGCGCGTGGGGCTCGTCGCCGAGGCGGGCGACGCGCGCGAGGTCGCCGACGTCGCGCTCCTCATCGGCTTCGGGGCCGGCGCGGTCAACCCGTACCTCGCGTTCGAGACGATCGCCGAGCTCGCGCGCGAGCGGCTCCTCGACAAGGACGTCGACGTCGCGACGGCGTCGCAGAACTACGTCAAGGCGCTGAAGAAGGGCTTGCTCAAGGTGATGAGCAAGATGGGGATCAGCACGATCGCGAGCTACCACGGCGCGCAGATCTTCGAGGGGCTCGGCGTCTCGCGCGAGGTCGTCGACGAGTACTTCACCGGGATGTCGTCGCCGCTCGGCGGCGTCGGGCTCGCGGAGATCGCGCTCGAGGCGCGGGCGCGCCACCGCGAGGGCTTCGGCGCGGACGTCACGAACGACGAGCTCGAGCGCGATCTCGACGTCGGCGGCGTCTACGCGTGGCGCGCCGAGGGCGAGCGTCACCTCTGGTCGCCGGCGTCGGTCGCGGCGCTGCAGCGGGCCGTGCGCCTCGAGGACGCGAAGTCCTACGCCGAGTACGCGGGCCTCATCAACGATCAAGGCGACCGGCCGCTCACGCTCCGCGGCCTCCTCGACTTCGCGCCCGCGGGCCCGGCGATCCCGCTCGACGAGGTCGAGGAGGCCCGGCTCATCGTGCGTCGCTTCGCCACCGGCGCGATGAGCTTCGGGAGCATCAGCAAGGAGGCGCACGAGAACCTCGCCATCGCGATGAACCGCATCGGCGGGCGGAGCAACACCGGCGAGGGCGGCGAGGACGAGGCGCGCTTCCTCCGCGACGTCGGCGGCCTCGGCGACTCGCGCCGCTCGTCGATCAAGCAGGTCGCGAGCGGGCGCTTCGGCGTCACCGCGCACTACCTCGTCAACGCCGACGAGATCCAGATCAAGATGGCGCAGGGCGCGAAGCCCGGCGAGGGCGGGCAGCTCCCCGGTCACAAGGTCGACGCCGTCATCGCGCGCGTACGCCACTCGACCCCCGGCGTGACGCTCATCTCGCCGCCGCCGCACCACGACATCTACTCGATCGAAGATCTCGCGCAGCTCATCTTCGATCTCAAGAACGTCAACCCGCGCGCGCGCATCAGCGTCAAGCTCGTCTCGGAGACCGGCGTGGGGACGGTGGCCGCGGGCGTCGCGAAGGCGCACGCCGACGTCATCCTCATCAGCGGGCACGACGGCGGCACGGGCGCGAGCCCGCTCTCGTCGATCCAGCACGCGGGGACGCCGTGGGAGCTCGGCCTGGCCGAGGCGCAGCAGGTCCTCCTGATGAACGACCTCCGGTCGCGCGTCGTCCTCCAGGCGGACGGGCAGCTCAAGACCGGTCGCGACGTCGCCTTCGCGGCGCTCTTCGGCGCCGAGGAGTTCGGCTTCGCCACCGCGCCGCTGGTCGCGGGCGGCTGCATCATGATGCGCAAGTGCCACCTCAACACGTGTCCGGTCGGCGTCGCGACGCAGGACCCGGTGCTCCGCGCGCGCTTCACCGGCGCGCCCGAGCACATCGTCAACTACATGTTCTTCGTCGCCGAGGAGCTCCGCGCCATCATGGCCCGGCTCGGCTTCCGCTCGGTCGACGAGATGGTCGGTCGCGTCGACTGCGTCGTGCCGCGCGACGGCGTCACGCACGAGAAATCGCGGACGCTCGACTTCTCGCGCATGCTCGCGCCGCCGCCGCCGAAGCACGCGAAGCGTGATCGGCGGAACACGACCGAGCAGGACCACGGGATCGCGCACGTGGCCGACAAGTACCTGATCGAGCACGCCGGCCCCGCGCTCGAGCGGCGCGAGCCTGTGCGCATCTCCTTCGGCATCACGAACGCGCACCGCACGTTCGGCGCGATGCTCGCCGGCGAGGTCGCGCGGCGGCACGGCGCGGCCGGCCTGCCCGAGGGGACCATCGGCGTCGAGCTCCAGGGCACGGCCGGTCAGTCGTTCGGCGCGTTCGCCACGCGCGGCATGACGCTCGCGCTCGAGGGCGACGCCAACGACTACGTCGGCAAGGGACTCTCGGGCGGCGTGCTCGCGGTGTTCCCGCCGAGCGAGGCGACCTTCGACGCCGCGGAGAACGTCATCGTCGGCAACACGTGCCTCTACGGCGCGACCAGCGGCCGCGCGTTCTTCGCGGGGCGAGCCGGCGAGCGCTTCGCCGTCCGCAACAGCGGCGCCGAGGCCGTGGTCGAGGGCGTCGGCGATCACGGCTGCGAGTACATGACGGGCGGCGCCGTCGTCGTCATCGGACCGGCGGGCCGGAACTTCGGCGCCGGCATGAGCGGCGGCGTCGCGTTCGTGCTCGACGACGACGGCGTCTTCGAGTCGCGCTGCAACATGGGGATGATCGAGATCGAGGCGCTGGCCGATCCCGACGATCAGGCGCTCGTGCGCGCGTTGCTCGAGGAGCACGTCGAGCGCACCGCGAGCGTGCGCGGCGGGGAGCTCTTGCGCTCGTGGCCGATGGCCGCCCGGCGCTTCCGGAAGGTGATCCCGACCGAGTACCGCCGCGTCCTCGCCGAGACGCGCGTCGCTGCAGGCGCCGAGCGGCAGCACCTCAAGCTGGTGAAGTGATGGCCGACCCCCGCGGATTCCTCAAGGTCAAGCGCGCGAAGACTGTCGACCGGAGCGCCGCCGAGCGCGTCGGCGACTACCGCGAGATCACGATCGAGCCGACGGCCGAAGACCTGCGCGCGCAGGCCTCGCGCTGCATGGACTGCGGCATCCCGTTCTGCCACCAGGGGTGCCCGCTCGGGAACGTGATCCCGGAGTTCAACGACCTCGTGTGGCGCGGGCGCGTCGACGACGCGGCGCGCGTGCTCGCGTCGACGAACAACTTCCCGGAGTTCACCGGGCGCGTTTGCCCCGCGCCCTGCGAGGCCTCGTGCGTCCTCTCGCTCGAGGAGGCGCCGGTCACGATCAAGGACGTCGAGCGGACGATCTCACGCTCGATCTTCGCCGGCGCCCTCGAGCCGGTCCCGGCGGCGTTCCGGACCGGCAAGCGCGTCGCGATCGTCGGCTCCGGCCCGGCGGGGCTGGCCGCCGCCCAACAGCTCGCGCGGCGCGGCCACGACGTCGTCGTCTTCGAGAGGGACGACCGCGTGGGTGGCCTCCTCCGCTACGGCATCCCCGACTTCAAGATGGAGAAGGACATCATCGATCGTCGCGTCGCGCAGATGGAGGCCGAGGGCGTGCGCTTCCGGCCCGGCGTCGACGTCGGCGAGGCGATGTCGAAGGACGAGCTGCTCTCGTCGTTCGACGCCGTCGTCCTCTGCATCGGCGCGCGCGCGCCGCGCGATCTCCCCGTCCCGGGCCGCGAGCTCGGCGGCGTCCATTTCGCGATGGACTACCTCGAGCAGCAGAACCGCCGCGTCGCCGGCGACTCCGTCCCCGACGAGGGGGCGATCCTCGCGGAGGGCAAGCACGTCGTCGTGATCGGCGGCGGCGACACGGGCTCCGACTGCGTCGGCACGGCGAACCGACAGCGCGCCGCGAGCGTGACGCAGCTCGAGCTGATGCCGAAGCCGCCGCTCGCGCGCATGCCCGAGAACCCGTGGCCCGCGTGGCCGCTGATCCTCCGCACCTCGTCCTCGCAGGAGGAGCCGTCGGCGGCGGGGAGGAGCTGCGAGCGCGAGTTCGCGATCATGACGAAGGGCTTCATCGCCGACCCGAGCGGCGCGCGCGTCGCGAAGCTCGCCGCCGTGCGCGTGGAGCTCGCGGGGGGAGCCGTCCGCGAGCTCCCGGGGACCGAGCAGGAGCTCCCGTGCGATCTCGCCCTGCTCGCGATGGGCTTCGTCGGCCCCCGGCGGGGCGGGCTCGTCGAGGCGCTCGGCCTCGCGCTCGACGCGCGCGGCAACGTCGTGACCGATCGCGCGGGGGCGACCTCGGTGCCCCGCGTCTTCGCCGCGGGCGACGCCTCGCGCGGGCAGTCGCTCGTGGTGTGGGCGATCGCCGACGGTCGGCGCGTCGCGGCGGGCGTCCACGCGTCGCTCGGCAGCGTCCTCCGCGCCGTCGGTTGAGCGGCTCTTCGGCCGAGAATCGCGGGGCGGCCGCGCCGCCCGGGCCCGAAAAGAGCGGTTTTTCGGGGCACGCCACGCGGAGCTGAATTTCGCTCGAGCTTCGTCGATTTCGAGCGCCGAACGTTTTGCCCCCGTCGTCGCTCCGCCGATCGCCGTCGGATCGCTTCGTCGCGCCTCCTCGCGTCGGCTCGAGCCGTCATCGTCGGAGCGCCTCGCGCTGCTCGGAGCTCGACGGAAATACTCGGTCCGCGACCGTTCGGTGTTCTAGACTTTCAGGCCGGACGGTATGAGCGTCGCGATCGGAATCGACCTCGGCACCACGAACACCGTCGTCGCGGCGGTGGTGGACGGCGTGGCCGTCACGCTCGAGGACGAGCAGGGCCGGCGTCTGCTCCCGTCGGTCGTGTCGTTTCACCCGTCGAGCACCGTGCTCGTCGGCGAGCCCGCGCGCGAGCGCCGGCTCATCGATCCCGAGAACACGATCTTCTCCGTGAAGCCGCTGCTCGGGCGATCGTGGGACTCGGACGAGGTGCAGGCCGCGAAGTCGCGCTTCCCGTTCCAGCTCGTGCAGGGGACGAAGAACAGCACGATGATCCTCGCGCGCGACGTCGCGTACGCGCTGCCGGAGATCAGCGCGTTCGTGCTGCGCCGCGCGAAGTCGATCGCCGAGGCCGCGCTCGGCCAGCCCGTCGACCGGGCGGTCATCACGGTCCCGGCGAACTTCAACGATCTCCAGCGCGCCTCGACGAAGATCGCGGGGAAGCTCGCCGGCCTCGAGGTCATGCGCATCCTCAACGAGCCGACTGCCGCCGCGCTCGCGTACGGGCAGTCGATCTCGAAGGCCGAGAAGATCGGGGTCTACGACCTCGGCGGCGGGACGTTCGACGTCACGTTGCTCGACCTCACGGGGAACGTCTTCGAGGTGCTCGCCACCGCGGGCGACACGGCGCTCGGCGGCGACGACGTCGACCGGGTGCTCGCGGACAAGATCGCGCTCGACGTCGTCAAGCGGTTCAACGTCGACCCGCGCACCAACCCCGGCAGCGCCGCGCGGCTGAGCTTCGTGGCCGAGGAGCTCAAGAAGGAGCTCTCGACCGCCTACCAGGCGCAGCGCGAGATCTCCGGCGTCGGATACCACGAAGGCGGCCACCCGATCTCGATGCCCTTCGTGATGACGCGCGACGAGCTCGAGGCGCTCACGCGCCCGCTCGTCGAGCGGACGATCGCGGTCGCGCGGCAGTCGATCGAGATCATCGGCCTGTCTCCCCGCGACTTCGATCGCGTCATCCTCGTCGGCGGCTCGACGCGCATCCCGCTCGTGGCGCGCATGGTCGAGGAGCTCTTCGGCCAGCAGCCTCACCTCAAGGTGAACCCCGACGAGGTCGTCGCGCTCGGCGCGGCGATCCAGGCGCACGCGCTCAACCGCTCGAAGGCGGCGCACAAGCGGCGCTCCGCGCACGACCAGCTCGCGAGGGCGCAGCCGAAGCCGAGCGGCGAGCAGGTGCCGACGCGGCCGCCCGACGCGGACCCGACGCTCGCGGCCGCCGACGTCCCGCGCGCGCCCGCGCTGCCGACGAACCTCGGCGCGCCGCCCGCGCCGCCGCCGCCCGTCCCCGAGTTCTTCTCCTTCAACAAGGCTCCGGCGGTGATCTCGTTCTCCGACGTCCCGGGCGTCGCGCAGGCGCCGAGGGCCCCGGCGAAGCCGCCGCCGCCCGCGCCGCAGAAGCCGCCCCCGCTGCCGGTGCGCGGGCGCGTGCCGACGCTGCCGATGGAGAAGGTGCCGATCGAGCCGCCGCGTCCCGCGGGCGCCCCGTCGTCGCCGCGCGTCCCCGCGTCCGCGCCGGACCTGCCTCCGTCGTCGCCGCGCGTCCCCGCGGCTCCTCCCGCGTCCGCGCCGCGGGTCGTCGCGTTCGGATCGTCGGGAGCGCCGACGCAGAGCCGCGGCGGCACCGATCACGCGGCGCCGCTCGTCGGCGCGCGCGCCTCGACGCGGCCGATCGAGGGGATGCCCGCGCGGAGCCCGGTCGAGGAGGCGCCCGCCGGACCCAAGCCCGCGCGTCGCTCCGCGTCGCCCTCGCAGCCGGCGGTGCCGCTGCCCGACCTCGCGCTGCCCGGGATCCCCGAGCTCGACGATCCGGGGACCCTCGGCGACTACGGTCCGCGCGACATCGTCGCGGCGCCGGATCTGGATCTCGAGCTGCCTTTGGGGCCGCCGGCGGCGCCGGACCTCGACCTCGCGCTGCCGTCGGGACCGCCGGCGGGGCGCGCGGTGAATTCGTTCGGGATCAGCGCGCTCGTGGCGAGCCACCAGCGCTCTCAGGAGCTCGAGCTCGACCTCGGGCCGGTGGCCTCGCCCGCGCGCTTCCAGCAGGGCAGCGCGATCACCACGTCGGCGTCGACGCCGCTCTTGATCGACGTGACGCCGCTGAGCCTCGGCGTCGAGACCGCGGGGGGGTACGCCGACGTCCTCATCCCCGCGAACTCCCCCGTGCCGTGCGAGAAGACGCGCACGTTCCTGACGGCGAGCGACGGCCAGACGGTGGTGTCGATCCGCGTCGCCCAGGGCGAGTCGTCGCGCTTCGCGGCGAACACCCGGCTCGGCGATCTCGATCTCTCCGGGCTCCGCCGCGCGCGCCGCGGCGAGGTGAAGATCGCCGTCACGTTCGAGCTCGACGCCGACGGCATCCTGAACGTACGCGCGCGCGATCAGGACACGGGGCGCGAGACGACGGCGACGATGCGCCTGCTCGGGACGAGCACGGACGCCGAGGACATCGGCGCGATGGCCGAGCGCCAGGCGCGCCACAACGTGGCCTGACGCGCGCGCGTGAGTCGTCGCCCATGACGTCGTCGCGGGGCGGCGCTATGCTCGAGCCGTGGCGGAGACGTCGACGTTCCTCGCGTGGGCAGAGTCGCTCGAAGCGATGAGCTACTACGAGATCCTGCGCGTGCCGGAGGACGCGTCGCCGGGCGAGATCCAGCAGGCGTTCCACGACCTGTCGCTCCGCTGTCACCCCGATCGGTTCGTCGAGGAGGGGCCCGAGGTGGCGGCCGCCGCCGCGTCGGTCTTCAAGCGCGCGGCCGAGGCGTACAACGTCCTGCGCAAGCCGGCGTTCCGCGTCCGCTACGACGCGGAGCTGAAGAAGGGGCAGCTCAAGCTCGACGAGCGCGCCGTCGAGCCGAAGAAGCAGCACGAGCAGCGCACGCTGTTCATGATCGCGCGCACGCCCAAGGCGAAGCAGCACGCGGCGAAGGCCGACGAGCTCCTGGCGCGAGGGAAGCTCGACGACGCCCGCATCCAGCTCATCTCCGCGAACCAGCACGATCCGAACAACGACGAGCTGAAGGAGCGCCTCGACATCCTCTACGAGGCGTTGATGCTCGAGCCCGGCGATCTGCTCTGACGCGCGCTCCGCGGCTCGGCCTCGACGCTCGATCCCGAGCGGGCAGGGCGCCGCCGCCGCGCTCCGCGACGAGCGGGATCGTGTCGTCGAAGCGCCGAGCCCGCGCCGCGCTCGACGGCGCCGACGTGCCCGCACGGGCGCACGAGTGTGTCAAAATGCGCGTAAAATCAATGCGTTGATGGGTGCTGCGAGAAAATCGTCCCGTGACGTCATATGGGCGCGCGCGACCGATCACTTATCGCCACACCATGACGATCCCCTCGCGCACCTCCTCGCTCCTCACCGTCTTCGCTCTCCTCTTCGCCCTCGCCGGATGCGCGAAGGCCGCCCCCGAGAGCGCGTCCTCGTCGGCGGCGCCCGTGGCCGCCGCGCCCGCCCCCGGCGAAATCGGCGCGTCGCCGCTCGCGGCCGCCGATCGATCGCTGGTCGTGACGATGGACGTCGCCGTGACCGTCGAGCGCGTCGACGACGCCGCCGCCCGGCTCCGCGCGGCGGTCGAGAAGGCGGGCGGCTTCGTCGCCGACTCCCACGCGAGCGGCGCGAACGAGCGGCAGACCGCGCGGCTCGAGCTCCACGTCCCCGCCGGCGAGGCGCGCGGCATCCGCGCCGCCCTCGGCGAGCTCGGCGAGGTCACGAGCGCGACCGAGAAGGTCGAGGACGTGACCGAGCAGCGCGCCGACCTCGAGGCGCGCCTCCTCAGCGCGCGCACGCAGGAGAAGCGCCTGCTCGAGATCATGTCGGGCCGGGCCGCGTCGATCCAGGAGCTCTTCGAGGCCGAGCGGGAGCTGGCGCGCGTGCGCGAGAACGTCGAGCGCCTCGAGGCGCAGGAGCGCGTGATGAGGTCGAAGGTCGCGCTCGCCACCGTGCGCGTCAGCCTCTCGACGAAGAGCGTCGCCGCGTGGCAGACGCCGGGCCCGAGCCTCGCTCGCGCCGGGAACGCGGGCGTTCAGGCGGCGACCGCGGTCGCGGTCTACACCGCGATGGCGGCGGCGGCGATCGGTCCGACGCTCGCGCCGGTCCTCGCGGTCCTCGCGGCGGTCGTCGTCGTCGTGCGCCGTCGGCGCGCGAAGTCGCCCTTCCCCGCGGCGGTCGGTTGACCGAAGGGCGCGTCGATGCGACCGTCGGGCCGACGTGGATGACCGCGAGGACGCGCGAACGACCGAGCGAGAGCTCGCCGCGCTCCACCCGGCGAGCTTCGGTTGGGCGCTCGCGTGCTGTCGCCGGGACCACGGGCTCGCCGAGGAGGTCCTCCAGGACGCCTACTGCAAGGTGCTCGACGGCCGCGCGCGCTTCGACCGGCGCTCGAGCCTCAAGACGTGGCTCTTCGGCGTCATCCGGATGACCGCGCGCGAACATCGTCGATGGTCGGTGCTCCGTGTCCTCCGCGGCGCGAGGAGCGACGCGCCCGCCGAGCTCCCCGACGCGCGCCGCGCCCCCGACTCGGAGGCCGCGGCGCGGCAGCGCGCCGAGCGGCTCTCGCGCGCGCTCGCGCGCCTCGCGGAGCGGCAGCGCGAGGTGCTCCACCTCGTGTTCTACGAGGACCTCTCGATCGCCGAGGCGGCGGAGGTGATGGGCGTCGCGCTCGGGACGGCCCGCCAGCACTACGAGCGCGGCAAGCACGCGCTCTCGGCCTTGATCCGAGAAGAGGAGGGCTCCCGATGACCACCCCGGACGAGGATCGCGACCTCCGCGCGCGCTTCGCGGAGCTCGCGCGCCGCGATCGCGGGCGCGCGCCCGACTTCCAGGAGATGTGGGCGGCGCGGCGCGCGGCGCGCTCTCCGTGGCGGGTGCTCGTGCCCGCGGCGTCGCTCGCCGCCGCGGCGCTGTTCGTCGTCTGGTGCGGGCCGACGAGCTTCTTCGGGATCGTCGAGGCCCGAGGCCGCGTCGCCCGTCGCCGCGTCTCGGCCTCTGCCGGAGACGGCGGCCGCCCGCCGGCGGCGGAGACGGCGCCGGGGGCCGCGCCGGCCGGCTTCGATCCGGCGCCGCTCGATTTCCTCCTCGACGTTCCGGGCAGCGCGCCCCGCGCGCTCGGCGCCGCGGCGCTCGACTCGAACCCGCTCAAGGGATGGTGATGACGATGACGACCCTGCCTCGTGTCCTCTGCTCGCTCCTCCTCGCCGCGCTCGTCGCCGCCTGCGCCAAACGCGAGCCGTTGCCGGGCGACTCGGTCTCCGCCGACGGCGCCGTCACGCTCTCGCCCCCGCGGCTCGGCACGGCCCCCGCGGAGGCGCGCGAGGCGCGCGAGCCCCTCGGCCCGGTCGAGTCGCGGCTCTTCCCGCCGGAGCTCGTGATGGAGCATCAGAACGCGCTCGCGATCACCGCCGAGCAGAAGGCCGCGATCCTCGCCGAGACGGAGAAGGGCCAGGCGGCGATGCTCCGCCTCCAGTGGGAGCTCCAGGGCGAGAAGGAGAAGCTCGTGGAGCTCCTCGACGCCGATCGCGCCGACGAGGCCAGGGTCGCGGAGGCGGCCGCCCGCGTGATGGACCGCGAGACGAAGGTGAAGGCCTCCCACCTCGGGATGCTCGTCCGCGTGAAGAACGTGCTCACCCCCGAGCAGCAAGCGAAGCTCCGCGCGATCCGCGCGGGCGCGCGCCCCGCCTCGGCGGACGCGTCGTCCGACGCTTCCCCCGCCGGCGGATCGGACGCGGCCGCCGGTCGCTGAGCCCCTCCGGGCCCCGCGGCTCGCGCGCCCGCTCGCGGCGGGCCGTCAGCCCTCGGCCTGGAGCTGCTCGAGCAGGGCGCGGGCGTCGTCGAGCGACGGATCGTCGTCGATCGCGCGCTTCAGCAGCATCATCGCGCGTCGGTTGTCGCCCTGCTGGCGGGCGATCTCGCCGAGGTGCTGGTAGGCGACCGCCTTCGGCAGCGGCGCGGGGACCTTGAGCATCGTGATCTGACGGAGCGCGCGCTGCGCGACGTCGAGGTTCTGGGTCTCCATCGCGAGGTACGCGAGCTCGGACGCGACGACCCCGTTCTGCGCGTCCATGTCGAGCGCGGTCGTGAGGTGCTGCAGCTCGGTGGCGCGGTCGCCGAGGATCTCGGCGATGCGCGCGAGGCGGTGGTAGAGCGCCGAGAGCTCGCGCGCGCGTCGCCCCTTGAACGTGCCGATCGTCCGGAGGAGCAGCTCCTGCGCCTCGTCGATGCGACCGCCCGCGACGTAGGCGTCGGAGAGGAGCGCGGCGCAGTCGAGGTCCGACGGCCGCAGCGCGTGCGCCTCTTCGAGCGGCGCGATCGCCGCCGTGTTGTCGAGCTGCTGCGTCTGGTTCGGATCGGCGGCCGCCTCGAGGAAGAGCTGCCCCGCGCGGACGAGGCCCTCGAAGCGCGGCGCGACGTCCCCGGCGGCGCGGGCCTCCTCGAGGACGAGCTCGGCGAGCTCCTTCAAGGCGCCGAGCTGCTCGTAGAGCCACGCGAGGCGCTCGCGGAGCTCGGCGTCGTCGGGCGCGGCCATCCGCGCGCGCTCGAGGCCGCCGCGCGCGTCGGCGAGGCGACCGGCCTTCTCGCAGGTCTCGAGCAGCTTGAGCGCGGCGCTGACGATGCCCTCGGCGTCCTCGAGCCCGACGAGCCGCCGGTACGTCGCGCTCGCCGTGTCCCAGCGGCCCTCGAGCTCGTCGACGTGGGCGATCGCGCGCAGGGTCGCCTTGTCCTTGCTGTCCGTCTTGAGCAGCTCGGTGAGGACGTTGCGCGCCTCCTCGACGTCGCCGATGTCGAGGCGGAGGCCGGCGATGCGGAGCCGGTAGCTCCGCCACGTCGCGACGTCGCCGCGGCCGGCGGCCTGGAGCGCCATCTTCCCGAGGTGCTCGGCGAAATAGGCGCGGAGGTCGTGCTTGCCCTTGGCGACGGCCTCCTCGAAGTCCTCGAGCGCGCCGTCCATCTCGCCGAGGCGGCTCCGGGCGAGCGCGCGCCGGCCGACCAGATCGGGCCTCAGCGCGGCGTCCGGATCGAGCGCGTTGAGCGCGGACGTCAGCTCGTCCACGGCGCCGCGCAGCTCGCCGGCGGCGGAGAGCGTGTCGACGAGCTCGATGAGGAGGAGCGCGTCGCTCGGATCGGCGGCGCGCGCCTCGCGCAGGACCTTCGCCGCCTCCTCCGGGTTCGAGAGCTCGGCGCTGTAGATCTGCGCGGCCTCGCGGAGCCGCGCGCTCTTCTCCTTCGCGTCCTGCCGGCCGCGCGCGTCGAGCGTGAAGAGCTCGGCGAGCTTCCCGTACTCGTTCGTGTCGCGGTAGACGATCTCCAGCCGGTCGCGGAGCTGCATGCTCCGCGGCGCGCCGCGGAAGCCGAGCTCGAGCGAGCGGAGGGCGCCCTCGTTGTCCTCGAGCGCGCGGCGCGTGTCGTGGAGCGACAGCGCGAGCGCCTCGGCCTCGTCGCCGTGCTCGATCGCGAGGCGGCGCTCCATGACGTCGGAGCGCGCCTCGATGTCGGCGTCCTCGTCGTGGAGCCGCTCGAGCGCGAGCAGGATCGCGCGCGCTTGCGGATCCCAGTCGAGGGCGGCGTAGTAGACGTCGCGCGCCTGCGAACGATCGCGCTTCTCGAGCAGCTGCCCGAGGCGGCGCGAGAGCGAGCCGACGGCCTCGGCGTCCTGCCGGTCCTTCGCGCCGTCGAGCTGGCGGGCGAGCAGGTCCGCGAGGTCGTCCTCGCGCCCGCTCTTCTCGTAGATGTTGACGAGCAGGAGCGCGGCGTCGACCTGCGCCGGGTCCTCGTCGACGATGTCGCGCAGCTCCTCGGCCGCGTCGTCGTCCGAGAGCTTCAGCTTCTGCATCTGGACCTTGACGCGCTCGAGGCGGAGCTTGCTGCGCTCGCCGACGTCGTCGACGAACTCGACGATGCGCGCGACGAGCGCGACGAGCTTCGAGAAGTCGTCGAGCCGGCGGTAGACGTCGAGGAGGAGCTCCCACGCGTCGCGGTCCTGTGGCTCCTTCTCGTGGAGCTCTTCGTAGATCGACGACGCGAGGCGGAGGTCGTCGAGCGGGCCCGACGCGAGGCCGGCGACCTCGAAGAGGAAGCGCCGCGCCGCCTCGGGCTCGGCGATCTCCGCGGCCTCGCGCTTGAGCACGGCGGCCTCGCGCACGCGGCCCGACTCCTCGCACCGCCACGCCAGGAGCGCGAGCGCCCACACGCGGCCCTCGCGGTACTCCTCGTCGCTCATGCCGCGCGGGCGCTCTCGCTCGAGGAAGCGCCGGAGGAGCGACTCGGCCAGGCCGGCGTCCTCGAGCTTCTCGGCGATCTCGACGGCCTCCTTCATCGGATCGACGCCCGCGCCGGGGAGCGACCAGCGGCGCACGAGGGCGTCGACGAGCGAGCGCTCCCGGCCCGGCGCGCGGGCGAGGCGCTCGTAGACGTCGACGATGCGCTCGGCGCTCGGGTGCGCGTCGGCGGCCGCGCGCAAGAGCTCCTCGGCGCGATCGGCGTCGGGATCGGCCTCGAAGGCCAGCTCGAAGGCGTCGCAGCCGGCGTCGACGTCGCCGGAGCGGAAGCGGAGCTGCGCGAGGCGGTAGAGCGCGTCCGGCGACGCGCCGCCCGCG
Source organism: Labilithrix sp. (assembly GCA_019637105.1). Classification (GTDB taxonomy): domain Bacteria; phylum Myxococcota_A; class Polyangia; order Polyangiales; family Polyangiaceae; genus Labilithrix. Next base: position 43,898 of record JAHBWF010000005.1, on the reverse strand, counting down.
GCCGTGTCGAGCTCGACGCGCATGCCGAGGACGCGCGCCTGGCCCGCGTCGTCGCCGAGGCGCTCGTAGACGCCGGCGAGCGCGGAGAGCAGCTCGCGATCCTCGGGCCGCGCGGCGACCGCCTTCTCGTAGAGGGCGGCGACCTCGCGATCTTCCTTCGCCTCGCTCTCCGCGATGCGCGCGAGCCGCAGGTAGAGCATGCCCGCGAGGTCGCCGTCGCTGTCGGCCTTCGCCTCGGCGAGGTCGCGGACCCGCGTCTCGTAGGACGCCATCTTGCCGGTCGCTCCCGCGAGGCGGAAGGCCGCGTCGTGCGCGGCCTCGTTCGCCGGCTCGAGGTCGATCGCGCGGAGGATCATCTCGAGCGCCTCGTCCTTCTTGTCGAGGTGCCGATCGTAGAGCCCGCCGAGCTCCGTCCGGAGCGCGGCCTCGTCCTCCGCGCCGCCGCGCTCGAGGCGCGCGCCGAGCGCCCGCGCGAGGTTCACGTGATCGCCGGCGCGGCGGAGGGCGCCCTCGAGCCGGCGCGCCTCGACCGCGCTCTCGAGCGCGAGCTCGAAGGCGCTCTCGAGGATCTCCTTCGCCCGATCGCTCTCGCCCTGGCGCGTCGCGATCTGCGCCAGCTCGAACAGGGCCTCGGAGCGGGTGATCGCCGCGTCGTCGGTCGCGTCCTCCTGCCGCCTGAGGACCGTGAGGAGGGCGCGGTACGAGCGCTCGGCGCGCTCGAGCTGCCCGTCGTCGCGGGCGAGCTCGGCGAGGGCCTGGAGGATCTCCGGGTTGGCCGGATCGATGCGCGTCGCGGCGTCGAGCTCGACCAGCGCGCGCGCGCGATCGCCCACGGCGAGATCGAGCCGCGCGAGGTGGTAGTGGACCGGGGCGCGCTCCTTCGGGCGGCGCCCGCCGAACGCCTCGACGAGCGTGCGCAGGAGCGTGCGCGCCTCCTCGAAGCGGCTCGCCGCGCCGAGCGCGTCGGCGAGCGCCAGCTTCACGGCGTTGTCGTCGGGCGAGAGGTCGGAGGCCTGCTCGAGCAGCGGGATCGCCTTGTCGGGCTCGTTCGTGCGCGCGCGGTGGAGCTCGGCGGCCTCGCGGAGGCGCGCGAGGCGCGTGGCCTTGTCGGGCGCGTGGTGCGCGCCCTCGGTGAGGAGCACCGCGAGCGCCGGCCAGTCCTGCGCGGCGCGGTAGGTCTCGGCGAGCCGCACGCGGACGCTGTCGGCCTCGGGATCCCGCGCGATCTCCGACTCGAGGCGCTCGCGGGCCTCGGGCTTGCGGCTCGCCGAGACGAGGGCGTCGGCGAGCCGGAGCGTGACCGCGGCGCGCGCCGGTCCGTCCGTCAGCTCGCGGAGGCGGTCGAGGAACCCGGCGGCGTCGTCGTAGGCCCGCGTGTCGGTCGAGAGCCGCGCGAGCGCGTCGTACGCGGGCGGCCGCTCCTCGAGCGCGACGACGCGCCGGAGGTGCGCGATCGCGCGCGCGGGATCCTTCATCTGCTTCTCGGCGACCTCGGCGGCGCGCCAGAAGAAGTCGGCGCTGGCGGACTTGTCGCCGGCGTCCTCGCCGAGCTGGGCCTGCGACGCGAGCAGCGCCTCGAGCTCCTCGACGCGCCGCTCGCGCTGGAGGATCGCCGCGAGCATCTTCACGGTCGCGTCGTGTCGCGCCGACTCTCCGAGGTTCTCGCGGAGCGCGTCGATCGCGCGCGGGACGGAGTCGAGGCCGTCCTCGAGCGCGGCGACCTCTAGGCGGAGCTCGAGGCGCGCGCCGACGTCGCGCGCGGTCCCGACGAGGCGGCGCTTCAGGTCGAGCAGCTCGGTGCGCCGATCGGCGGCCTCGTAGAGCGCGACGACGCGCGACACCGCCTCGGCGTCGTGCGGATCCTCCTCGATGAGCGCGAGGTAGATCGCGATCGCGCGGTCCGCCGCGCCCAGCTTGTCGACCGCGACGCGCGCCGCCTCGTGCCGGAGGGCCCGCGCCTTCTCGGTCTTCCACGGGAGGTGCGCGGTGTCGGTGAGGAGCTGGACGACCTTGTCGTGGTCGCCGTCGTCGCCGTAGATGCGCACGAGCTCGCGGGTCGCGCGGTCGACGTAGTGCTCGGGGGCGTCCGGCGTGCCGCTCGTGAGCACGTTCGGCTCGGTCGCGCCGAGCCAGCGCTCGGCGGCGAGCTTGAGCAGGCGATCGAAGATCGACTTGGCGAGCGCGCGATCGCCGACGCTGTTGACCGCGACCTCCGCGGCCTCGCCGAGCAGATCGAGATCGCCGCCGGTCGTCTGCGAGAGTCGGAGCAGGCTGTCGACGAGCGGCCGGCCGCGCGCGCGGCGCTGGAGCTTGGCGAGCTCGGCGAGCAGCGGCGCGTTGGTGGGGTCGTGCGCGAGCGCGCGCGCGTAGGCCGCCTCCGCCGCGTCGGGATCGCCGCGACGGTCGCGGTGCCAGACGGCGATGGCGTCCTCGAGGTCGCGCGCCAGGCCGGGCGAGAGCCCGCCGCCGTCGTGGATGAGCGAGGCGAGCGCGAAGGTGACCGCGTCCCAGCCGGCGGCCGCCTGGGCCGCGTCCTCGACGGCCTCGACGAGGTCCCGCTCGAGCGCGTCGCGCGCGCGCGTCGCCTCGACGAGGGCGCGCGCCGCGGCGTCCCAGCGAGACGTCTTCCCGGCGACGCGGATGACCGCCTTGGCCGACTCGAGGTCGCCGGGGTCCTGATCGGCGACGTGGACGTAGGCGTCGAGGGCCGGGCGGGGCTCGTCGAGGCGAGCCTCGAGGACCTCGCCCATGCGGAAGCGGAGCGCGCGCGCCCAGGCCGCGTCGCCCTGGCCGTCGATGCACTCGCGGAGCGCGTCGGCGAGCGGGCGCCAGGCGCGCGTCTTGTCCGCGAGCCGGAAGATCTCGGCGACGGTCTGGTCCTGGCTCGGGTCGAGCAGGAGCGCGCGGCGGACGAGCGTGAACGCCGCGTCGGCGTCGTCGGCGCGGTCCTCGGAGATCCGCGCGGCCTCCATCAAGACGGCGATCTGCCCCGGCGTGTCGTGCGTCGCGCTGAGGCGGTGCTCCGTGATGTCGAGGATGAGCTTCCAGTCGTCGGCGGCGACGTACGCGGCGAGCAGCACGCGCACCACCTCGGCGCGGTGCTCCGACCTCTTGATGAGGGAGCGGAGCCCCGAGCGCGAGCCCTCGTTGCGCGGCTCGGTCGTGAGCGAGAGCTCGTAGCTGGCGATCGCGAGGGCGATCTGGCCGAGCTCCTCGCGCTGCACGTCGCCGAGCTCGCGCAGCGTGTCGGCCTTGTCGGCGGGGGTCGCCGCGCGCGCCGCGGCCCCGCCGAGCAGCTCGGCGAGCTCCTCCCACCGCTTGGTGAGGCGGTAGAGGCCGGCGAGCGCCCGCGTGCCGTCCTCCGAGTGCCCGAAGGTCGCCTCGACGTCGCGCCACGTCTCGATCGCCTCCTCGGTGGCCTCGAGCTTCTCGCTCTGGATCTGCGCGACGCGGATCCGGTCCTCGCGGCGCTGGCCGGCGTCGCGATCGTCGCGCCTGGCGCGCTTGTCGAGCGTGTCGATGAGCGGGCGCCAGCGCTCGGCCTTCTCGAAGAGGAAGGCGAGGCCGTCGAGCGCCTCGGGATCGCCCGGCCGCGTCTCGAGGCGGCCCTCCCAGGCCCAGATCGCGCGATCGTCCTCCTCGAGCCCCATCGCGAGGCGCGCGGCCTCGCCGAGCACGCGCCACTTCACGTCCGCGTCTTGCTCGAGGATCGCGAGCCGCTCGAGGACGTCGAGGCGGTCGGCGCGCCGGTCGGCCTTCTCGAGGAGCGGCTCGACGTGGCGGCACGCCTCGAGCAGCGCGGCGTCGGCGATCGGCGAGACCGCGAGGACGCGGAAGAACAGCTCGATCGCGCGCTCGATGTCGCCGATCTCGTCGGCGGCGACGTCGCCGGCGCTCATCAGGAGCTCGACCTTCAGCGCGTCGTCGTGGGCGTCGTCCGCCGCGGAGACGAGCACCTCGGCGAGCCGATCGAAGCGCCCGATGCGCGCGGCGATCGCGGCGAGCTCCTGGCGATGGGAGGCGACCTCGGGCTCGAGCAGGACGAGCTGGACGAAGTGCTCGAGCGCGGCCTCGTCGTTGCCGAGCTGCGCGTGGAGGCCGGCGATCTGGTGGTGGCGCCGGATGCGCTCCTTGACGCTCTTGACGACCTCGAGCTCGACCTCGAGCACGCGGGCGAGGTCGGCCTCCTTGCCGGGCACGGCGTAGCGCTCCTTGAGCAGCGCCGCGGCCCGCTGGCGGACCAGCCCGCGCTTCGGCGCGGTGGGGACGTACGAGTCGCGGCGGCCGTCCGGCGGCGGCGGGACCGTCTCGCGGATGTCGGCGTTGCGCGGCGCGGTCGCGAGCACGCGCTCGAGGAGCGGCGTCACGTCGATGACCTGCGCCTCGGCGCCCTCGGGCACCTCGAGGTTCTGGTTGACGACGATGTCCTCGACGACGATGAGCGCGCTCGACGCGTCGTTCAGCTCGTCCAGCCACAGCGTGGCGATGCGCGAGCGCTCCTTCTGCGCCTCGTCGTGGGGGAGCGAGAGCAGGCGCATGCCGCGCAGCGTGATGAGCTCGCGGTGGCAGCCGTGGCGCTCGTAGAGGCGCTCGAGCGCCGACGAGAGGCGGACGTTGCCGGGCCGGAGCTCGAGGAGCTGCTCGAAGTAGCGGATCGCGCGCTGCGCGTGGTTGGCGAAGTCCTTCGCGATCTGCGCGGCTTCCTCGAGCAGCTCGAACTTGCGATCCTTGTCCGCCGACGCGGCCGCGCGGTCGTAGAGCGCGAACAGGTCGTCCCAGCGCTCCTTCGAGTCGAAGATGAGCTTCAGGCGATCGAACGCCCAGGTGTCCTCGGGCTCGATCTCGAGGAGGCGCTCGAGCACGCGGACGACGCGGTCGCTGTCCTCGTACCACTCCTCGTAGAACGCGACCGCGCGCTGCCCGAGCTCGATGGCGTCGGCCTTCGCGAGGCGCGTCTGCTGGAGGGCGTCGTCGCTCGGCGGCTCGTTCGCCGCCCGCGCCAGCTCGGCGAGGCTCGCGCCGTTCGCGCCGGCGACCTCGAGGCGGAGCACGGCCTCGTACGTGTCGGCGAGCGGCTCGGCGGACGAGAGCTGGCGCGCGATCTGCTCGGCGCGATCCCAGAGCGACTGCTCGGCGGGCAGCGCGCGGACCGCCCGGAGCGCCACCGCGTAGGCGGCGTCCGGGCGCTCGAGCTCGGCGAGCGTGTCGAGGTAGCGCTCGTAGAGCTCGCGCCGCGGCGCGGATCCGCCGGCGCCGGGGCGGGCGATCAGGTGATCGAAGACCTTGATCTTCTGGTCGGGATCGTCGACGGCGTCGAGCGAGGTCTCGAGGACCTTCGCCGCGCGCTCCGCGACCTCGTGGTCGCCGAGCAGGCGCGCCGCGAGCTCGATCGCGGCGGCGTCCTGCGGGGTGTTCTCGAGGACGCCGGCGATCCGATCGAGCGCCTCGTCCGCGCGGCCCGGGCGATCGACGAGGATCGTCGCGATCTGGACGTCGAGCGCGTTCTTCGCGTCGCCCTCGGACGCCGCTCGCCGCGTCATCAGCGCGGCGAGCGCGCCCTCGACGTCGCCGTGGGCGAGCGAGAGGCGCGACACCGCCGAGAGCGCGTCCAGCTCGGACTCGTCGATCTCGAGCACCTTCTTGTAGAGCTCGAGCGCCGTCTGCTCGTGGCCGAGCTCGAGCTCTTCGGCCTCGGCCCACGCCAGCAGGGCCCGGGCGCGCTGATCGGCGGGCGCGTGGTCGACGCGCCAACCGTGGAGCCAGCGGACGTCGCGGGTCTTCGCCTGGCTGCGCGGCATCGCGCGGAGCAGCTCGGTGAACGCCTGCGACGCGGCGGCCTGGATCGCCTCGTCGCTCGTGTCCTCGAGCACCGCGCGGAAGGCGGCCGCGGCTTCGCCCCACGTGGCCTCCTGGGTCGCGAGGACCCGCGCCTTCGCGAGCGTGAGCTCCGCGCGCGTGGCCTCCGGCGCCGTGGTCGTCGCGGCGAGCGCCTCGTCGATCGCCGCCGCGAGCTCGGCGGTGCGGCCGGTGCGGATCGCGAGCGACGACGCGTCGGAGAGCGCGTCGCCGTCTTCGGGCGCGAGCGCGAGCGCGCTCTTCGCCGCGTTGAACGCGCGCTCGAGGTCGCCGAGCTGGTCGGCGAGCGTGCGCGAGAGGCGGCGGAGGAGCGCGACGCGCGAGAGCGTGTCGGTCGCGAGCTCGAGGAGGACCGAGTAGAGCGGCGGGACCGCCTCCCAGCTCCCCGCGCGCTCGTGGAGATCGACGAGCTGCCCGGTGGCGTGCTCGTCGCGCGGCGCGATCGCGCGGAGGCGGCCGTACAGGGCGACGGCGGCGGCGGCGTCGCCCATGCCCTGCGCGACGTCCGCCGCCTGGCGGAGCCGCTCGACGGCGTGGCTCGCGTCGCCGCTGTCCTGGGCGAGCGTCGCGAGGCGCTCGAGGCACTCCACCTGCTTCTGCGGCTCCTCCGACTCGCGGACGCGGCGCTCGAGGACGGCGCGGAGCAGGACCTTGTCGCTCAGCGTGGTCGCGACGTGCTCGACGAGATCGAGCTCGGGCTCGCCGAGGTTCGGATCGTTCAGGAGCGCGCCGGCGTGGAGCGCGCCGCGGTCGCCCTGTCCGTGGGCCGTCGCCACCTGCGCGAGCTGCGCGCGGGCGGCGCGCGTCTCCTCGGGCGACGTCGCGTGCGCGAGGTAGTCCTCGAGCAGGTCGCAGAGCTCGTCCCACGCCTCGGTCTCGGTGTAGAGCTCGACGAGCGCGCTGTTCGCCTCGCGGTCGGTGGGATCGTCGGCGACGGCGCGCCGGTAGGCGCCGATCGCGGCCGTCGGGTTCATCAGCTCGTAGCGCTCGATCGTGCCGATGCTGTGCAGCAGCTGGCGGCGTCGCGCCGGGTCGGCGCCTCGCTCGAGCGCCGCGCGGTAGAGCGCGACGCGCTCCTCGGGGTTGCCCTGCTCCTGGAGGAGCTGGTCGACCCGCGCGATCAAGTCCGTCGAGGACGGCTCGAAGGCGAGCGCCCGCCGGTAGGCCGCGAGCGCGGCGGCGACGTCGCCCGCCGCGTAGCTCTCCTCGCCCACGAGCACGGCGAGGCCGAGCAGCTCGCGCGACTCGATCGGGCGGTCGCCGAGCGCCTTGCCGAGGAACGCGGCGCGTCGCTTCGGATCGATGCCCTCGCCGGCGCGCGTGAAGCGCTCGAGCCACGGCCCGATCGGCTCCTGGCTCTCGACCGACTCGGCGAGCCCGCGCGCGACGACCTCGATGGTCTTGTCCTTCGAGACGGACTCGGCGACGCGCGCGGCCTCCTCGAGCGCCGCGAGGCGGTCCTGGACGATCGGCGACGACGACGCGCGGATGTCGAGCACGCGGAGGAGCCCCTGCGCGTTCTGCTCGCCGCGGTAGATCGGCTCGAGGACGGCGGAGGCGGCGAGGCGGTGCTCGGCCGCGAGGAGCAGCTTCTCGAGGGTGCCGCGGCTCGTCTTCTCGGCCGCGTCGAGGTCGAGCGCGCGCTTGAACGCGTCGATCGCGGCGTCGGTGTCGCGGGTCCGCTGCAGGTAGACGTTGCCGAGGCGCGCCAGGACGAGCGGCCGCTCCTCTTCGGGCGCGAGCTCGGCGTCCTTCGTGAGCGCCTCGGCGAGCTCGGGCCAGAGCCGCTGCTGCTCGAGGAGCGGGAGCCACTGCGCGTAGACGTCGCGCGCGGGGCCGTACGCGGCGATCATCTGGCGCCACGCTTCGGAGGCGCTGCCGACGTCCTTGGCCTTCGTCGTCAGCACCTCGGCGGCGCGGTACGACAGCGCGCGCGCGGCGGCGGGGTCGGCGGCGGCGTCCTTGGCGCGCTCCTCGAGGACGAACGAGAGGTCGATCCACTGCTCGCGCGCTTCGTAGAGCGGCTCGAGCGCCTCGAGCGCGCGCGCGCGGGCAGGGGAGTCGACGAGGCGCCGCCAGGCGCCGATGGCGCGGTCGACGTCGCCGAGCTCGTTCGTGCAGATCTCGGCGATGCGCTCGTTGGCGAGCTGCTTCTCGCCCTCGAGCGGCGAGAGCTCGCCGATGCGCTGGAGCACCTCGACGAGGTTTCGCACGTCGCCTTCGCTCTCGTAGACGCTCGAGAGCGCGCGCGCCGCCGTGAGGACGGCGCCGGGATCGGCGCTGGGCGCCGACAGGACGCCGGCGAGCGTGGTGCGGGCGCGCTTGGTGTCGCCGCCGCGGAGGAGGAGGTCGCCCATCTCCGCGGTGATGCGGGAGCGGACGCCGGCGTCCTTCGCGACCGTCGAGACGCGCGCGAACGTCCGCGCCACCTCGAGCGGCCCCTTCAGGTGGATGCCGAGCGACATGTAGCGCTGGCGGAGCTCGTCGTCGGCCGGGTCGATGCCGAGCGCCTGCTCGAACGCCTCGAACGCGCCCTGGGTGTCGTCGAGCTCGTCCTGCTTGAGGACGCCGATCCGGCGGAGGACGTCGCGCCGGCGCGGGCCGCGCGTGTGCTCGAGCTCGATGCCGAGGTAGCGCGCGCGCTCCTCCGTCGTGGTCGCGCCCGCGGAGAGCGCCGCCGCCGCGCGCGCGGCGAGCCCCTTGCTCTCGAGCAGGCGGTGCGCGACGCGGCGCGCCTCGGCGTTCGCCGGATCGGACTCGAGGAGCGCCTCGACGTGAGGCATCGCGCGCTCGGGCTCCTTGAGCTGGTTGGCGAAGACCTCGATCAGCTTCTGGCGGATGCGCGCGGCCTCCTCCTCGGGAGGCGGTGGATCGGCGGCGAGCGCCTGCTCGAACATGCGCGCGACGTCGCGGTAACGGTTGGCGCGGACGAAACGCGCCTCGAGCGCGTTCCGCAGCTCCTCGTCGGCGGGGTCGAGCCGGACGAGCTGCTGGAACGTCTCGATCGCCTTGTCCTCGAGCGACGCGCGCTCGAAGAGGTGCGCGGCGCGCTTCAAGATCGCGATCTGATCGGGCCTCGCGTGGTGCGCGGACGTCTGGACGCAGAGCTCGGCGAGCTTCTTGTTGTCGTCGGTGCGCGTGAGCTGGGCGTCGATGCGCTCGAACGCGCCGACGTGGCCGGGGAAGGCCCCGAGCGCGCGCTCGAGGTAGGTCGTCGCGCCGAACTCGTCGCCGAGGACGTCCCCGAAGAAGGTCGCGGCGCGGAAGAAGAGCTCGGCCTGGACGGCCGGCAAGAACGTCTTGAGCTTCCGGCTCTGCGCGGCGGACTCGTAGGCGAACGCGAGCTCCGAGACGCGATCGTGCTTCACCGCGGCGTCGTGGAGCTCGTCCCAGATCGCAGCGTCCAGGGCGTTCTTCGAGAGCGCCGAGACGATGGAATCGAGAACTTCCTCTTCGTTCTCGAGCTTTGCCTCGAACGAAGGGATGTTCGCGCGTGATTGTCGGGGGGACGGACCCATCTTCCGAGCGGCAACGTTGACTGGGGAAAACCGAGACTACCGGAACTCGGGCCGCCCCAACCACCCATCTTCGACCTGCGGTTCGCTTACCTAAGAGCCCGGAAGGAGGAGGTCCTTGACGGGCCGAGCGCGCCTCCCTAATAGGCGGCGGGTCCCATGCAGAAGCCGCTCGCCCATCCGCTGGAACCGTCGGCGACCCGAACGACCGCGGTCTCGCTGCGCGACGTGGTCACCCTGGCGAAGCCGCGGATCACGCTGAACGTGGTGATCACGGGCGCCGGCGGCCTGTTTTTGGCGGCGCGCGCGGGCCGGCTCGAGGGCGGCCCGAGCACGTCGACCGTCGTGGCCACGCTGGTCGGGCTCTCGATGATCGTGATCGGGGCGAACGCCCTGAACATGTACATCGAGCGGGACATCGACCGCCGGATGGCCCGGACGAAGAACCGGCCCTTGCCCTCCGGGCGGATGGCGCCGCGGTTCGCGCTCTGGTTCGGCGTCGCCTTCTCGGCGCTCGCGGTGCCGGTCCTCGCGATCGGCGCGAACCCGCTCACGGCGCTGCTCGCCGTGATCGCGAACATCCTCTACGTGCTCGCCTACACGCCGCTGAAGCAGCACTCGCACTACGCGCTCCACGTCGGCGCGATCCCCGGGGCCATCCCGCCGCTCCTCGGCTGGACGGCGGGCACCGCGAGCATCGACGCCGCCGGCGCCGTTCTCTTCGCCATCCTGTTCTTGTGGCAGATCCCGCATTTTGTCGCGATCGCCCTGTTCCGCAAGGCCGACTACGCCCGCGCGGGCCTCGTCGTGACGCCGAACGTGACGGGCGAGCTCGCCTCGCGGCACACGATCATCCGCTGGATCTTCGCGCTCGTCGCCGCGAGCCTCCTCGTCGTCCCCCTCGGCCTCGCCGGCCACGGCTACCTGATCCTCGCGACGATCCTCGGCGCGGTCTTCTTCACGTGGGGCTGCTACGGGCTCCGCGCCGGCGCCGGCAACAAGTGGGCGAAGTCGCTCTTCGGGATCTCGATCGTCTACCTCGTGCTCCTGTTCACGGCGCTCGCGGTCGACCCCTGAGCGACCGCCCCTCGCGGGGCGCGCCGGCGCACGCTATCCGGGCTCGGCGCTCAGTCGCAGAGGCCGTTGAAGACGTTGGCCGAGCGCGAGCAGCACGAGCGCTCCACCGCGACGCCCACGACCTTCGCCGCGGGGTTGCCCTTCGGGATGCACGCGATGCACTGGGTGCGCGCGGTGCCCCCGCACCAGAGCCCGGCGCAGCACTCGTCGTTCGAGTTGAAGCCGCATCGCTCGCCGTCGGCCTTGCAGGCGGGCGCGCACCGGAGGTCCTCACGGCACGCCTCGCTGCAGCACTCGCTCGCGCTCTGGCAGGGCTCGCCGTCCGGCTTCTGCGGCGGCGGGCACGCGGGCGTCGGCGGGAGGCTCGCCTCGGCGCCGCCGTCGGCGGACGCGGGGGCGCCGGGCGCGTCGGGGGTCCCGGACGAGCCGCCGGCTCCGGGCCCCGGCGGCTCGTCGCGCGGATCGTCGCCGGTCGAGGCGCGCGGCGAGGTCCCGTCGCCGGGCGCGGCTCGGTCCGCGTCGGGCGCGTCGATGCCCGCGATCGCCGCGCAGGCGACGACGAGCAGCGCCGACGCGCCGGCGATCCCTCTCGCGACCGAGCCCATCCGGGAAGCGTATCCGCGCCCGCGCGGGCGCGCACGTCCTCGTGACGCGGCCGCCGGTCCGCTCCGGCGCCGCGGGCCGGCGCCGCGGAGCGCGGGTCGAAGCTCGGCGCGAACGCGCGCTTGACGAGGCCGCGCGCTCGACCCTACGACGGCCCGGGTCGTGCGCGTCCGGACGCTCCTCCTCGGTCTGCTGGTCGCGCTGACGCTCGCGTTCGGCGCGGCGTGCTCGCGCGAGGAGCGGGAGCCCGTCCCCAACGTCCGCCTGGGAATGGCGCCGCGCGACGTGCGCGAGCGCTTCCAGCCAGGCGCCGAGGGGACCTGGCAGACGGCGCTCGGCGCCGGCGACGACACCGTGCTCGAATGGACGGCGCGCGACGCGCGCGCGGCGGTCGGGCACGCGCGCTTCGAGTTCCACCTCGGCATGCTCGTGGCCATCCGCGCGCGATTGAACGAGAGCGTCAGTCGCGAGGAGGTGCGCACGACGCCGAAGACGGTGACCGTGCGGGCGCCGGGCCGCGAGGGCGGCGCGAGCCTGACGGTGCTCGCGCGCGACTGTCCGACGCACAAGGACGAAGCCGAGTCGTTCGCGGCGAAGGGGCGCTAAGGCGCAAGATCCTGAGCGGACATCGGGACGAGCCGATCACGGCCGTAGTCGGCGTTCGGTCTGGTCGCACGGAGGCTTTCGATTTCGAAGTCCACGTTGCAACTCTCCACGCGGACCGAAGCGGTCGAGCCCGACCCGAAAACTTTGCGCGCGTTTATGTGGAAACGGGGGCTTGTAGCCGTGGACGGCTCTCCTCTATAAGGACGCCCGCCGTCCCTTTGTAACTTGGGGAGATCCCCAACAACCCCTGTTCCGAGGTCGACCCCTGGTCGACGCACCACAGCTAGTGGGGCCAGGAGCGCCGGTGGCTATCAGGCTGGAACCCAAGGTTTCCGGCACCCGACGCGAGGCCCGTGGCCGAGACCCGCGAGTGCGCGAATGCAGATCTTTCCCCGGTCGCTCAACAAGCTCCCGCTGATCCTCGGCGGAGTGGGCACAGTGGTGCCGGCGCTCCTCATCGGCGCCATCTGGTACTACGTCACGCCCAAGAACTTCCAAGTCGGCTACGCCCCGGCGCAGCCCGTGCCCTACTCGCATCGGCTCCACGCCGGGCAGATGGGCATGGACTGCCGGTACTGCCACGCCAACGTGGAGGTCGCCGCCAAGGCGATGGTCCCGCCCACGCAGGTCTGCATGGGGTGCCACTCGATGGTGAAGACCGACAGCGCGCGCCTCGCGCCGGTGCGGTCGAGCTGGGAGTCCGGCAAGCCCATCGAGTGGGTGCAGATCCACAAGCTGCCGGATCACGCTTACTTCGATCACAGCGCGCACCTCGCCGCCGGCGTCGGCTGCGCGACCTGCCACGGACGCGTCGACCAGATGGACGTCGTGCGCGCCGAAACGCCGCTCGGAATGGGATGGTGCCTCGACTGCCATCGCGATCCGAAGCCGAATCTCCGTCCGAAGGATCAGATCACCAACATGGAATGGAAGCCGGAGATGGCCGCCGCCGGGTGGGCGGCGCCCGACGTTCATCCGCCGCAGCACTGCTCGGGGTGCCACCGATGAGCCGCCGCGAACCGTATTCGTTCGACGCGCCGGAGGACGGCGCCAAGGTCTTCTGGAAGAGCCTGGAGGACAAGGCCGACCCCGCCGGCGCGCAGAGGCGCGCCGAGAGCGAGTTCGCGCTCGGCCTCGACGAGGCGCGCGCGGCCTCGGTCGCGGCCGCCAAGAGCGACCTCGTCACGCTCCGCAGGAGCAAGGACGCGCCGAAGAGCGCCGCCGACGTCTCGGTCGGCCGCCGCGGGTTCATGTTCTTCGCCGGCGCCTCGGCGGCGCTCCTCGCCGAGGGCTGCGCGCGCCGCCCGGTCGAGAAGATCATGCCGTACTCGAAGGCGCCCGAGCACGTGCTGCCCGGGACGACCTCGTACTACGCGTCGGTCATCCCGCAGCGCGGCGACGCCATCGGCGTCCTCGTCGAGAGCCACGAGGGCCGCCCGACGAAGATCGAGGGCAACCCGGCGCACCCGTCGAGCCGCGGCGGCACGGACGCGTGGACGCAGGCGGCGATCTACGACCTGTACGATCCCGATCGCGGCACGACCCCGATGAAGGGCGCGCGTCAGGCGCAGGGCGGCTTCGGCAACCACACGCCCGCGACCTGGGCCGACTTCGACCAGGCGTTCGCCGACATCGTCCGCGCGTCGCAGGCCGACAGCGGCGCTCGCCTCCGCATCCTCGCCGAGCCCACGACCTCGCCGACGTTCCTCCGCCTCCGCGACGCCCTGCTCGCGAAGCTCCCGAAGGCGCAGGTCCATTTCTGGGAGGCCGCGCACGACGGCAACGCGCGCGAGGGCGCGCGCATCGCGTTCGGTCAGCTCGTCAACGTCGTGCCGAGCTACGACCAGGCGAAGGTGATCCTCGCGCTCGACTCCGACTTCCTCGGCACAGAGACGGGCACCACCCGCGCGGGACACTCCTTCGCGAAGGGCCGGAAGCTCACGAGCCCCGAAGACGACATGAGCCGGCTCTACGTCGTCGAGCCGGCGTTCACGACGACGGGCATGAACGCCGACCACCGCCTCCGCCTCGCGGCGCAGGACGTCGAGCGTTACGTCCTCGCGCTGGCGAAGGAGCTCGCGACCTCGCACAAGATCGACCTCGGCGCCGTCGGCGCGGCGGTCGCGAAGGCCGACGGCGCGGGCATCCCGGAGAAGTGGCTCAAGGTCGTCGCCGACGAGCTCGCCGGCGCGCGCGCCCGCGGCGTCATCGTCGTCGGCGCGCGGCAGCCGGCGCGCGTCCACGCGCTCGTCCACGCGCTCAACGCGGCGCTCGGCAACGTCGGCCACACGGTGCAGTACTTCCCCGTCGCCGACCCGCTCGAGGTCGACCCGACGGCGAGCCTCAAGCAGCTCGCCGCGGACATCGAGAAGAACGCCGTCGGCACGCTCGTCATCCTCGGCGGCAACCCCGCCTACGACGCGCCGGCGGACCTCAAGATGGTCGAGCGCCTCCGCGCGGTCGGCCAGACGGTCCACCTCTCGAGCCACGTCAACGAGACGTCCGACCTCTGCGCCTGGTACGTCCCGCGCGCCCACACGCTCGAGTCCTGGGGCGATCACCGCGCGGTCGACGGCACGGTGTCGATCCAGCAGCCGCTCATCGCGCCGCTCTTCGACGGCCGGAGCGACATCGAGCTCCTCGCGCGCCTCACCGGCGACACGGCCCCGAAGGGCTTCGCGCTGGTGCAGCAGACGGTGAAGGGGTCGATCTCGGTGCCCGCGAGCATGACGCGCGCGTGGAACGAGGCGCTCAAGAGCGGCGTGCTCGGTCCGGCGGCGCGGCCGTTCGGCCCGCTCGACGCGCGCCAGACCGAGGTCGCCGCGGCGCTCGCGCAGGCGACGTCGGCCGCGGCCCTCTCGCCGCAGAACCTCGAGATCACGTTCGCTCCGTGCCCGAAGCTCTACGACGGGCGCTACGCGAACAACCCGCTCCTCCTCGAGCTGCCCGACCCCGTCACCAAGGTGACCTGGGACAACGTCGCGTTCATCTCGGTGGGCACGGCGAAGGCGCTCAACGTCGAGAGCGGGCACGTCGTCCGCCTGACGCGAGAGGCCGGCGGACAGATCGACATCGCCGTCTGGGTCACCCCGGGGCAGGCCGACAACTCGATCGCGCTGCACCTCGGCTGGGGGCGGCAGCGGGCCGGCCGCTACGGCGACAAGCACGGCTTCGACGTCGGGCCGATCCGCTCGACCGACGCGATGGGCTTCGCCTCGAACGTGAAGCTCCGCGCGCTCGACATCGGCGAGCTCGACGCGCTCCGGCCGCGCCTGCGGAGGGTCGGAATGGCCGCGGGCGAGAGCCCGTTCGCCGGCCAGGTCCGCCCCGACGATCCGTTCGAGGTCGACACCCACAAGTACAAGATCTCGCAGACGCAGGAGCACGACACGATGGAAGGTCGTCCCGTCGCGATCGACGCGACGCTCGACCAGTACCGGAAGAACCCGGTCTTCCCGCAGTTCCCGGACAAGGAGCGCAAGGACCGCGACCAGAACGGCGCGGTGATCCCCGTGCGCGAGACGGGCTCGCCCGATCCGCACACGCCGCCCTTGTGGGGCAACTGGAAGGACGAGGACGAGAAGATCGGCTTCAAGAACCGCCACCGCTGGGGGATGGTGGTCGACCTGACGAGCTGCACCGGCTGCAACGCCTGCGTGATCGCCTGCCAGATCGAGAACAACGTGCCGGCCGTCGGCAAGGAGCAGGTCTGGCGCGGCCGCGAGATGTACTGGCTCCGCGTCGACCGCTACTTCGTCGGCCTCGACGAGAACGATCCGCAGATCGTCTTCCAGCCCGTCTCCTGCGTGCAGTGCGAGGAGGCCCCCTGCGAGAACGTCTGCCCGGTCAACGCGACCGAGCACTCGCCCGAGGGCCTGAACGACATGGCCTACAACCGGTGCATCGGGACGCGCTACTGCGCGAACAACTGCCCGTACAAGGTCCGTCGCTTCAACTTCCTCAACTACCACACGAGCGGCGGCTTCTACGACGACGTCCCCGAGACGGAGAAGATGCGCAACAACCCGAACGTCACGGTCCGCATGCGTGGCGTCATGGAGAAGTGCACGTACTGCGTGCAGCGCATCCAGGAAGCGAAGATCAAGAGCAAGCGCACCGGCAAGCCGCTCAAGGACGGCGACGTCGTCGTCGCCTGCCAGCAGGTCTGCGCCTCCGACTGCGTCACCTTCGGCGACCTCAACGACCCGAACAGCAAGGTCGCCAAGGCGCGCGCCGTCGACCGCAACTACCGGCTCCTCGCGGAGCTCGGAACCAGGCCGCGGACGACGTACCTCGGCAAGATCCGGAACCCCAACCCGGCCATGGGAGCCTGAGCGATGTCTTCAGCCAACCTCCCCATCAAAGAGCTCGGCGAGACGCCGCTCGTCGGTGAAGGCGTCACCTTCAAGTCGATCAGCGAGACGGTCTGCCGCGTCACCGAGAACAAGGCGCCGCGCGGCTGGTGGATCGGCTTCCTCATCGCCGTGACGTTCACCGGCGTGATGGGCGCCTCGATCGGCTACCTCTTCTGGACCGGCGTCGGCGTCTGGGGCAACAACGCCCCCGTCTACTGGGCCTGGGACATCACGAATTTCGTCTGGTGGATCGGCATCGGTCACGCCGGGACGCTCATCAGCGCGGTCCTCTTCCTGTTCCGCCAGAAGTGGCGCACGGCGATCAACCGCTTCGCCGAGGCGATGACGATCTTCGCCGTCATCTGCGCGCTCATCTTCCCGGGCATCCACGTCGGCCGCGCTTGGTACGCGTACTACATGCTGCCGCTGCCGAACGAGATGGCGATCTGGCCGAACTTCAAGAGCCCGCTCATCTGGGACGTCTTCGCGGTCAGCACGTATTTCACCGTCTCGCTCCTCTTCTGGTACGTCGGCCTCGTCCCGGACTTCGCGACGCTGCGCGACCGGGCGAAGAACAAGTACCGCCGCGTCGTCTACGGCGCGCTCGCCCTCGGCTGGCGCGGCGCGAACCGCCACTGGCAGAACTACGAGCGCGCGTACCTCATCCTCGCCGCGATCTCGACGCCGCTCGTCCTCTCCGTGCACAGCGTCGTCTCCTTCGACTTCGCGACGTCGCTCATGCCGGGCTGGCACACGACGATCTTCCCGCCGTACTTCGTCGCGGGCGCCGTCTTCTCCGGCTTCGGCATGGTCATGACCCTCATGCTGCTGACCCGCGCGGTCTACGGCATGCGGAGCCTGGTGCTGATGAAGCACCTCGAGCTGATGAACAAGATCATGCTCGTGACCGGATCGCTCGTCGGTTACGCGTACGCGATGGAGTTCTTCATCGCCTGGTACGGCGCGAACGACTACGAGTGGTTCGTCTTCAAGAACCGCGCCGGCGGCCCGTACGCGTGGGCGTACTGGACGATGATCTCCTGCAACGTCATCTCGCCCCAGCTCTTCTGGTTCAAGCGCTTCCGCACGAGCATCCCGGTCATGTTCGTCGTGTCGATCTTCATCAACATCGGCATGTGGTTCGAGCGCTTCGTCATCATCGTGACGTCGCTCCACCGCGACTTCCTCCCGTCGTCCTGGGGCTACTTCCGGCCCACGCTGATCGACATCTTCACGTACGCCGGGACGCTCGGGCTCTTCTTCACCGCGTTCCTCCTCTTCATCCGCTGGGTCCCGATGATCGCGATCGCGGAGGTCAAGGGCGTCCTGCCCGAGGCCGACCCGCATCACGAGCCGGAAGGACACGCGGACGAGCACGGCGAAGGCGCGCACACGCCGGCGACGGCGGAGGCCGAATAATGGCAACCGAGACCAAAGAAACGCGCGACGGCGAGGACGAGACGCCGGCGCTGCTCCTCGCGGAGTTCAACACCCCCGCCGAGGTCCTCCACGCCGCGGAGAAGTTCCGCGACGCCGGTTACACGCAGTTCGACACGCACTCGCCGTTCCCGATCCATGGGATGGACGCGGCGATGGGCATGAAGGACTCCAAGCTCGGGCTCATCGTCTTCCCGGCCGCCCTGACCGGGACGACGCTCGCCTTCCTCATGATGTGGTGGATGAACGGGGTCGACTACCCGCTCATCATCGGAGGCAAGCCGCCGTTCAGCCTGCCCTCGCAGGTGCCGATCATGTTCGAGCTCACGATCCTGCTCTCGGCGTTCGCGACCGTGTTCGGGATGTTCCACCTGAACCGGCTCCCGCGGCACCACCACCCCCTCTTCAACTCGGAGCGCTTCAAGAGCTTCTCGGACGACAAGTTCTTCCTGTCGGTCGAGTCGAACGATCCCAAGTGGGATCTCGAGCGCACCAAAAAGCTTCTCGAGTCGTGCCACGCCTCTCACGTCGAGCTCGTCTACGACGACGACGAGGGCGGCGCCGACTTCGAGCCCGAACCGTCGGGAGGACACTGATGAAGCGGCTTCTTCTCGGCGCTCTGGCGCTCAGCGCGCTCGCGGCCTGCCGCGGGCAGACGTCGCGCGAGAGCCCGATCTTCGGCATCCGGAACATGTACGACCAGCCGCGGTACGACGTGCAGGAGGAGTCGGCGTTCTTCCCCGACCACCGCACGATGCGCCCGCTCGTCGAGGGCGTCGTCGCCCACGACCAGGAGGTCGATCCGCAGATCGCGCAGGGCCGCCTCGACGACGAGTCCGGGTACGTCCTCGAGATCCCCAAGGTCGTCGTCGAGCGCAGCGGCGGGTTGCAGGCGATGGCCACCCGCGGCAAGGACCGCTACGAAATCTACTGCACGCCGTGCCACGACGGCACGGGCAGCGGCGAAGGCCTGGTCAAGCGCCGCGCGGTCGCCTCGGGCGCCGCCGCGTTCGTCCCGCCGACGTTCCACCAGGACCGCATCCGTCACATGCCGGACGGTCAGCTCTTCGCCACGATCTCGAACGGCAAGAGCAACATGCCGCCGTACGCGATGCAGATCCCGGTCGACGATCGCTGGGCGATCGTCGCCTACGTCCGCGCGCTGCAGGTGGCCCAGCCGAAGCTCGAGGCCCCGGCCCCGCTGGCCCCGACCGCCGCTCCCGGCGGCACGAGCGCCCCGGCGCCCGGCGGCGCGACCGCGCCCGCGGCGACGCCCGAAGGCGCCGCGACCGCGCCCGACGCGGCGGCAGACTCTGCGCACCAGGAGAAGAACCCGTGAGCGCTGCGAAGGCGAAGAGAGACTCGGAGAAGAACTGGCAGCTCGCCGGTTCGTCGTGGGCGGGAGCGTGGAAGGTGTTCGCCGGCATCGGCGCGCTCGGCCTCGCCGGCGCCGGCTTCGGCTACACCGTCGACCCGCGGCGGTTCGCGTTCTCGTGGATGTTCGCGTTCATCACCGTGCTGACGATCGCGCTCGGCGCGATCTTCTTCGTGCTCATCCAGCACCTCACGTCGGCGGGGTGGAGCGTGACGGTCCGGCGCACCGCCGAGTTCTTCGCGCTCGGCGTCATCGCGCTCGTGCCGCTGTTCCTGCCCGTCCTCCTGTCGATGAACCAGCTCTTCCCCTGGCTCGGCGAGCACGGCGGCGCGGAGCACGGCGAGCCCGCGGAGCCGCCGACGCACGGCTCGCTCGGTTTGATCACGCCTGCGTACGCGCAGCAGCCGGCGCAGCCTGCCCCGGCGGGCGAGCCCGGTCACGCGGCGGCCCCGGCGGGCGACGGTCACGCGGCGGTCCCGGCGCACGGCGCGGTCGCCCGGCGGCCGCCCACGCGGCTCCGGCAGGCAGCGCACGGCTGCGGCCGCCGGGCACGGCGGTCACGCCGCGCACGGCCCGATGGGCGACCCGCACGAGGTGATCGAAAAGGAGATCATCCGGAAGAAGGCGCCCTACCTGAACCAGACGTTCTTCCTCGTCCGCGTCGCGATCTACTTCGTCGTGTGGGTCCTCCTCGCGGTCCGCCTCTTCGGCTACTCGACGGCGCAGGACAAGACCAAGGATCCGAAGCTGACGCTCGCCGCGGCGCGCTTCGCCCCGGTCGCGACGTTCCTCTACGCGCTCACGCTGACGTTCGCCGCGTTCGACTGGATCATGTCGCTCGAGCCGACGTGGTTCTCCACGATCTTCGGCGTCGTGATCTTCGCCACGGGCGTCGTCTCGAGCCTGGCGGTCCTCATCCTGACGACCCTCGCGCTGCGCGCGTCCGGCCCGCTCCAGGGGGCGGTCACGATCGAGCACTACCACGACCTCGGGAAGCTCATGTTCGGCTTCCTCGTCTTCTGGGCCTACGTCCACTTCTCCCAGTTCATGCTGATCTGGTACGCGGCGCTCCCGGAGGAGACGACCTTCTACCACAACCGCTGGGATCACGAGCCGTGGGCCAACGTCTCGATGGCGCTCGTCCTCTTCCACTTCGTGGTCCCGTTCTTCTGGATCATCTCCCGCAACTTCAAGCGGAACGTCGGTCGCCTCCAGATCGGCGCGGCGATCCTCCTCGTGATGCACGTCGTCGACATCTACTGGTTCGTGATGCCGAACTTCCACCTCGGACAGGCCGGCTTCTCGTTCCACTGGCTCGACGCCGCCTGTCTCCTCGCTGTCGCCGGCGTCTACGGCGCGTTCGTCTTCCACCGGATGACGCAGTACCCGCTCGTCCCGGTCGGCGATCCGCGTCTCCAGCGCTCGCTGCAGTTCCTCAACGCCTGATCGACGGACCGCTCAAGAGACCAGCCATGGCGATCGACAACACACCGCCGAGACTGAAGCTCATCGTGACGATCGCGGTCATCACCGTGATCACGCTCATCGGCATCGATTTCGTGCTGAAGAGCTACTACGCCATGATGACCGACGAGGCGCAGCGCGAGAAGCTCGCCCCCACGACCGCGCGCGACGAGCAGCACAAGGCGGAGGCGCTCGCCCTCACGAGCGGCGCGATGCCGCTCGACAAGGCGATCGCCGAGCTCGGGAAGGGGGACCGCCCCGCGCTGATCGCGCCGCAGCCGTCCGACGACCTCGGGCCGATGACGGGCTGGAGCAAGCTGCCGAAGCCCGCCCCGGCCGCGCACCCCCACGCCGAGGCCCCGGCCCCGTCCGAGGCGGACGCCGGCGCGGCGCACGCCGAGGTCGCCGGCGCGGTGGCGCCGCTCGTCGCGGGTGACGTGCAGGGGCCGCGCCCCATGCCGTGCAGCCCCCTTCGCCGGCGATGGCCGAGCGGACGCTCCGGCTCCGGCGGCGGACGCCGGCGCGCACCACCAGAATCCCCGACCGAACCGACCGAGCCCCCATGAAGACGCGCACGCAGACCACGACCTTCGCCGCGACCTGGATCGCGACGGTGGCGTGCGTCCTCGCGCTGCTCGTCCCGGGATCGGCCGGCGCGCAGATCGCGTCGACGCCGCGCGAGCTCGAGCACGTCGGCGTCACCGAGCACCTCGACGGCCCGCTCCCCCTCGACGTCGCGTTCCGCGATCACACGGGCGCGCCCGTGACGCTCGGCAAGTTCTTCGACGGCAAGCGCCCGCTGGTGCTCCAGTTCGCGTACCACACGTGCCCGGTCGTCTGCGGGATGATCACGAACAACCTCGCCGCCGGCCTCAAGGGAGTGCGCTGGACGATCGGCAAGGAGTACGACGTCGTCACGATCAGCATCGACCCGAACGAGTCGCTCGAGAAGTCCGCCGCCAAGCGCGCGGGCATCCTCGCCGAGTACGGGCGCGACTACACGACGGAGCACGGAGGATGGCATTTCCTCTCGGGCGACGCCGCCGCGATCGAGGCCGTCACCAAGGCCGCGGGCTTCGAGTACCAGTACGACGAGCGCCAGAAGCAGTGGGGCCACCCGTCCGTCGTCTTCGTCGTGAAGCCGAACGGCCGCATGGCCCGCTACCTGTACGGCCTCGAGTTCCCGTCGTCCGATCTCCGCCTCGGGCTGCTCGAGGCCTCCGAGGGCCGGCACATCACGACGGTCGAGCAGCTCATCCTCTACTGCTACCACTACGATCCGCAGGGCGGGAAATACGTCCTCGTCGCGCAGCGCGTGATGCAGGTCGGCGGCGGGGCCGTCGCCCTCGTGCTCTTCGGCTTCCTCGGGCTCTTCTGGAGCCGGGAGCTCATGAAGAAGCGCAAGACCTTTGGCTCGGACGGCGACGGCGCCGCGGGCGCCAATGACGAACCGTCGCGGGGAAACCCCGACAACTCCGGTCGAGAGAGGCTCGACCCCACCGCAGTCAGCGTGCGAGGAGGCTGAAGGTGCTTTCGTTCCAACCGGTCGAGTCCGATAACTTCCAGCTGCCGCCGTCGATGGCCGACACGGCTCCGCCGATCGACAAGGCGTACGACTTCATCTTCTGGTTCTCGGTCGTCTTCACCGTGGCGATCACCGCGGCGCTCCTCTACTTCGTCATGAAGTACCGGCGGAAGCCGGGCGTGAAGCCGGAGCCGACCGGCCACTTCATGAAGCTGGAGCTCTTCTGGACGATCACGCCGACCATCTTCATCTTCTTCCTCTTCCACGCCGGCTTCACCGGCTACATCCGCAACGCGACGGCCGCCGAGGGCGCCACCGAGATCCGCGTCCGCGGCAAGAAGTGGAGCTGGGAGTTCGAGTACCCGACCGGCGACCGCGAGCCGGGTGAGCTCACGCTCGAGCTCGGGCGCCCCTACAAGATGATCATCTCGTCGGAGGACGTCCTTCACTCCTTCTACATCCCCGAGTTCCGCATGAAGCGGGACGCCGTCCCCGGTCAGTACTCGTTCATCCAGTTCACGCCGACCAAGGCGGGGACGGCGAACGTCTTCTGCGCGGAGTACTGCGGCACGAGCCACTCCGGCATGCTCGCGACGGTGAAGATCCTCCCGCCCGCCGAGTACAAGGAGTGGGAGAAGAAGCTCGGCGACTGCCAGGGCGGCGAGGAGGAGTGCGCTCCCGCGAAGTGGGGTGAGCGCCTCTTCGTGAAGAACGGCTGCCCGACCTGCCACGGCGCGGGCGGCACCGGCGAGATCGGCGGCTCCAAGACGCCTGGCCCGAAGCTCGCGGGCCTCTTCGGCCGCGACGAGAACACGACGGCCGGCCCCGTCCACGTCGACGAGAACTACCTCCGCGAGTCGATCCTCCGCCCCAACGCGAAGATCGTCGCCGGCTACGCCTCGGTCCAGATGCCGCCCTTCGTCATGAAGGACAAGCAGCTCGACGCGGTGATCGCCTACATCAAGAGCCTCAAGTAGCTGTAACGCGAGACAACCCCATGGCAGCCATCACCACGACACCCGGCGCGCATCACGACGACGTCGACCCGAACGCCAGCTTCCTCGAGAAGAAGGGGCTGATGAGCTGGCTCGTGACCCTCGATCACAAGCGGATCGGGATCATGTACCTCATCAGCGTCGCCATCGCGTTCCTCCTGGGAGGGATCTTCGCGCTGCTCGTGCGCGCGGAGCTCTTCACCCAGGGCAAGACGCTCATGGACGCCGACACGTACAACAAGATGTTCTCGTTGCACGGCGTCGTGATGGTGTTCCTCTTCATCATCCCGTCGATCCCGGCGGCGATGGGGAACATCATCCTGCCGATCCAGCTCGGCACGAAGGACGTCGCGTTCCCGCGGCTGAACCTCCTGTCGCTCTACGTGTACTGGTTCGGCGCCATCTTCGGCCTCTACTCGATGATCAACGGCGGCGTCGACACGGGCTGGACGTTCTACACGCCCTACAGCTCGAGCGACCCGGCCCACGGCGGCGTCGGCACGGCGACCTCGGTCATCCCGATGACGCTCGCCGCGTTCATCATGGGCTTCTCGTCGATCCTCACCGGCGTGAACTTCATCGCGACGGTCCACAAGATGCGCGCGCCGGGCCTCACCTGGCGGCGCCTCACGCTCTTCACCTGGGCGCTCTACGCCACGTCGATCATCCAGGTCCTCGCGACGCCGGTGCTCGCGATCACGCTCCTCCTCCTCACGATGGAGCGCTTCCTGGGCCTGGGCATCTTCGACCCGCGCCTCGGCGGCGACCCGGTGCTCTACCAGCACTTCTTCTGGTTCTACTCGCACCCCGCCGTCTACATCATGATCGTCCCGGGCATGGGGGTGGTCAGCGACATCCTCGCGACCTTCTCCCGCCGCGAGCCGGTCGGCTACATGGCGATCGCGGCCAGCTCGCTCGGCCTCGCGCTCCTCGGCTTCCTCGTCTGGGGGCACCACCTCTTCGTCGCCGGCATGAGCGAGTACGCGACGATGGTGTTCAGCGCGCTGACGTTCCTCGTCGCCATCCCGTCCGGCGTGAAGGTCTTCAACTGGGTCGCGACGCTCTACAAGGGCTCGATCTCGCTCCAGTCGCCGATGCTCTGGGCGCTGTCGTTCATCTTCCTCTTCACCATCGGCGGCCTCACCGGCCTCTTCCTCGGCATGCTCGCGGTCGACGTGCACCTCCACGACACGTACTTCGTCGTGGCGCACTTCCACTACGTCATGGTCGGCGGCACGGTCATGGGCTTCGTCGGCGGCCTGCACTACTGGTGGCCGAAGTTCACCGGCAAGATGTACGAGGAGGGCTGGGCGCGCGTCGGCTGGTTCTTCGTCTTCATCGGCTTCAACGTCACGTTCATCGCGCAGTTCATCATGGGCTCGCGCGGCATGCCGCGGCGCTACTACGACTACCTCCCGCAGTACGAGATCTTCCACCAGGTCTCGACGATCGGGTCGTGGATCCTCGGCTTCGGCTTCCTCGTCATCGGGGTGATGTTCATCCGCTCGCTGATGAACGGGAAGCCCGCGTCGCGTAACCCGTGGGGCTCGGCCGCGCTCGAGTGGCAGACGCCGACGCCGCCTCCGACGTTCAACTTCGTGAAGGACCCGGTCCTCACGCGTGGGCAGTACGACTACCAGCTCGCCACCGACGACGAGCTGTACGAGGGCTTCGACGACCCGCTGTTCCCCGGCCTGCGGGGAGGCAAGGCTCCTGCGAAGAAGGCAGCCGCTGAAGGAGATCACGGATGAGCAGCGAAGCCACCGCCACCGCGGGCGAGCACGCGCACGGCGACGAGCACGGCCACCACGGCCCGAAGTGGCTGGCCCACCATTTCGACACGCCGGCGCAGCAGTTCGACGCGGCCAAGCTCGGGATGTGGGTGTTCCTGGCGCAGGAGCTCCTGTTCTTCAGCGGCCTCTTCGTCGCCTACGGCGTGTACCGGAGCTGGTACCCCGAGATGTTCGTCGCGGCGAGCCACCAGCTCGACAAGATCATGGGCGGCACGAACACGATCGTGCTCCTGTTCTCGTCGTTCACGGCGGCCATGGCCGTTCGCTCGTCGCAGCTCGGCAACCGGAAGGCGACCGGGAACTACATCCTCATCACGATCGTGTGCGCGTGCTTGTTCCTCGTGATCAAGTACTTCGAGTACTCGCACAAGTTCCACGCCGGGCTCCTGCCGGGCCGCTTCTTCCACCCGCACCCCGAGCACCTGGTCGCGGGCGCCCCGCCGCTCCCCGCCAACACGGGATCGTTCTTCTCGATCTACTTCATGATGACCGGCGTGCACGGCGTGCACGTCATCATCGGCATCGGCGTCCTCATCTGGATCTGGATCCGCAACAACCGCGGTGAGTTCTCGAAGGAGTTCTTCACCCCGGTCGACATCGTGGCGCTCTACTGGCACCTCGTCGACCTCGTGTGGATCTACCTCTTCCCGCTCCTTTACCTGGTCTGACCGAGGTTCCCGCGATGGCAACCCAGACTCCCGCTCACCCGCACAAGGACGACGGCGCGGTCCACGCGCACATCTCCTCGACGCCGTTCTACGTGGCCATCTTCCTCGCGCTCATCGCGCTGACGGTGCTCACGGTCGGTCAGTCGTACGTCGACCTCGGTCGGATGAACCTGATCGTCGTCATCCTGATCGCCACGACGAAGGCGTCCCTCGTCGTGTCGTTCTTCATGCACCTGCGCTACGACAACAAGTTCAACGCGCTGATCTTCATCTCGTGCATCTTCTTCATCGGCGTCTTCTTCGCCTACACGCTGAACGACACCGAGCGCCGCGGTGAGCTCGACGGCGATCAGAACGTGAAGATCCTGCCGAAGACCGGCGAGGACGCGCCCGGCGGCTTCGTCCCGCCCGCGGCCGCCTCCGGCGGCGAGCACGGCGCGGCGCCGGCCGGCAGCGCCGCGCCCGCGCACCACTGACCTCGTCCCTGGCGTCCGGCGCCGTCGGCGAGGGCGCCGCAACGGCTGACCTCGAGCGAATCTTCGCGTCTCGGCGCCGGCCTGGCCCTAAGATGCGCGGCGATGCGCCCGTTCTCGTGGGGGGCGGTCACCCTCGCCTCGACGGCGCTCGCCCTCGCGTGCGTCGACGACGTCGTCCTCCCCGACGCCGAGATCGGCGCCGTGTGCGGGAACGGCGCGCTCGAGCCCGGCGAGGCGTGCGACGTCCAGAGCCCCGGGTGCGTGTCCTGCGCGGTCCTCCCCAACTGGACGTGTCGGAGCACGGGCTGCTCGCCGGTCTGCGGAGACGGCGTCGTCGGCAGCGGCGCGGACTGCGCCGACGCGCGTCGCGTCGAGCCGTGCGACATGTCCGGCTACTGGGCGACGCGGGAGGCGAACTCCACCCGCGACGCGGTCGTCGGCGCGCTCCAGTCCTCGAGCAACTGGTTTCTCTTCCGCTTCGAGCAGGACGGCGACTCCTTCCGCGTCGCCGAGAGCCTCGACTGCGGCGTACACGTCACCGGGACGGTCACGGTCGACTCGACGCCGGGCACGCTCCGCTCGTCGATGTACGCGAACCGGATGGACGGCGCGGACGGGACCCGCCGCGCGCGCCGCGGGACGTCGCGGCGCGCCGGCGCCGGGTGCGAGGTGACCTTCGAGCGCTGGTACAAGGTCCGCGGCGCGACGGACGCGTACCTCCCCGTCGACTTCGACGCTCGGCCGACGCTCGCCTCGCTGCCGCCGCTGCCGAGCGCCGACGATCCGGTCAACGACACGCACGTCCCGGAGGGCTCGGTCGATCCGGACGGCGACGGGATCCCCGGCACGTCCTTCCGGATCACCGGCTTCGTCTCGGGGATCCGCAACGCGGCCCAGCGTGACTGGAAGGAGTACGCCACGGCGCCGGGGGCGCCCGCGCCCGCCTCGGTCCTCACGTTCGCGATCCCGGGCTCGTTCGATCTCGAGGAGAGCGTCCTCCGCGTGACCGAGTGCGAAAGCACGTGCGGGCTCATCGCCTCCTCCGCGCGCGCGGCCACGGACCTGCCGGGCAGCATGAGCTTCTCGTACATCGGGCGCGCGCTCGGGACGCCGCGCGTCGACGGCGTCGTCGCCGGGCCGCCGCGCGCGAACGTCGACGACGACCTGACGACGTGCGCCAACGTGCGGCTGCTCTTGCCCCACGAAGGAGGGCCCTGACGATGCGACGGTCCGTCGGCGTGGTGAGCGCGACGCTCGTGCTCGGGGTGACGGCGCGCGCGTCGGCGTCGCCCTTGTTGGACACGTTCGGGCCCGTCGGCGGCAACGCCGGCGTCCAGGGGGTCGTCAGCGGACCCGGCGCCGCGTCCACGTACTTCAACCCGGCGATGCTCTCCGAGGCCGACGACGAGCTGCTGCTCGGCTACGCCGTCCTCTCGGAGCAGATCGGCGTGACGCTCGACGGCCGGCGCGGCGGCGAGGTGCCGCTCGTGGTGGGGGATCGCGACGTCATCGGCGCCGACGGTCAGCCGATCGCGAACGACTCGGTCCCGACGCAGTGGCTCGAGCAGGGGTGCCCGGCGGGCACGGCGGCCGGAGAGTGCCCGTCGCCCGGCTTCTCTCCGCGCCGGCGGCAGCGCGCCGGCTCGAGCGGAAAGACCCGCACCTACCTGGCGCTCGGGATCGTCAAGCCGCTCGTCAAGGACCGCCTCACGATCGGCGCCTACGGGATGCTCCCGCTCTCGAGCTTCACGACGGTGCGCGGCTTCTACAACGACGAGCGCGAGGCGCTCTTCTCGAACAGCCTGCACCCCGAGCTCTACGGCGATCGCATGACGGCGCTCTCGGCCGCGTTCGGCGGGGCGTTCAAGCTGCTGCCGAGCCTCTCCGTCGGCGCGTCGGTCGGCCTCTCGCTCGCCAACGGCGTCCGCTCGACGACGTACGTGCGCGACACGACCGACTACGACGCGCTCCTGCTCAACAACTCCGTGAGCACGCAGATCGACGTCTCGCCGAACGTCGGCGTGCGCTGGCGGCCGGACGGGGCCGTGCGGTTCGGCGCGGTGATGCGGCCGCCGAGCTCGTTCAAGCTCGACACCGCCGTCGACGCGGCGCTCCCGTCGGGCACCGAGTCGGGGACGCGGCGCCAGGAGACGTACCACTACGTCCCCTGGCGCGTCGGGGTCGGGGCGGAGATCGACGCGATCCGGCGAGGCCGCTACACGCTGTCGGCCACCGCCTCGCTCACCTACGCCTTCTGGTCCACCTACGAAGACCGCCACGGGCAGCGCCCGAGCTTCTACGGGGCCGACTACGCCTGGTCCGACACGATGAGCGGCGCGCTCGGCGTCCGGCACGTGTACGGCCGGGCGCGCGGCTTCGTGGACCTCTCGTTCGTCCCGTCCCCGGTCCCCCGGCAGACCGGACGATCGAACTACGTCGACAACGATCGCGTCGGGTTGGCGCTCGGCGGCGACGTCGAGATCCAGGTCGCCGGCGCGCGGATCCGCCCGGGGCTGTCGCTCTTCGCCCAGCGCCTCGTCCCGCGGTACGTCCGCAAGGACGACGCCCTCGTGCGCGACGAGCTGCCCGACGACGCGGTCCTCGGCGCGACGCGCGACGCCGTGCCCGGCGCGCGCGGCCTCCAGACCAACAACCCCGGGTGGCCCGGCTTCGCGAGCGCCGGCTACCTGTGGGGCGGGACGCTGACGCTCTCGGTCCCGCTGTGAGAGGAGGCGAGGCCGGCGATGCTCGAACGACTCGGCGCCTTCATCTACGATCACAGACGCCTCACGATCGTGATCGCGATCCTCTATCTCGTGTTCGCGGCGGCGCTGCTCGTGCGCGGCGGACACCTCGGCGCCGCGCGGATCGCCGGGCTCGAGGCGGACCGCGCCACCGAGCTCGCCGACACGGTCACGGGCCGCCGTGAGGAGACGACGTTCGCGGTCGTCTTCCGTTCGGACACGCTCTCTCCCACCGACCCGCGCTTCGTCGCCGCGATGGCGGAGTCGCTCGCGCCGCTCCGCGCGGATCCGGCGGTGGAGTCGATCACGAGCCCCGAGGACGCGTCGACGTTCCTCATCGAGCGGCTCCGCGACGAGGGGTCGAAGACCGCCCTCGCCCTCGTCACGCTCTCCGGCTCCGCGGAGGACGCGCTCGATCGCTACCCGGCCGTCCGGGAGAAGATCCGCGGAGGCGAGCTCTCGGTGGTGTGCACGGGGACGATCCCGTACCTGCACGATCTCGCCGACGTCCTCGAGCACGATCTCGTCCGCGCCGAGCTCGTCTCCCTCCCCCTGGCGTTGCTCGTCCTGCTCCTCGTGTTCCGGACGGCCGTCGCCGCGGCGTTGCCCGTGGTGGTCGGCGGCCTCGCGGTGCTCGGCGGCGTCTCGATCGTCGTCGCGCTCTCGCGCCTCACGCCGATCGCGCAGTACACCGTCAACATCTGCTCGCTCATCGGCTTCGGCGTCGCGATCGACTACTCGCTCTTCCTCGTCAGCCGCTATCGGGAGGAGCTCGCGGCGGGGCGCGCGGAGCGCGACGCCCTCGCGCGCTCGATGGGGACGGCGGGGCGGGCGATCGCGTTCTCCGGCGTCGCCGTCGGCGCGGGCCTCGCGGGGCTCTTCTTCTTCGAAGGCTCCTACCTCAGCGTCATGGGCCTCGGCGGCTCGATCGTCGTGACGCTCGCGGTCGTCTTCGCGCTGACGCTGCTCCCGGCGCTCCTCGCGGCGCTCGGTCCGCGGATCCACTGGGGCAAGCTCCCCGGCGTGGAGGCGACGCGCGCGCCGGGCCGCTTCTGGAGCGCGACCGCGCGCTGGGTCATGCGCCGGCCCGTCCTCGTCCTCCTCCCCACGCTCGCGTCGTTGCTCCTCCTCGCGGCGCCCTCGGCCCGCATGCGGCTCGCGGCGGCGGACGCCACGGTCCTGCCGACGAGCGCCGAGGCGCGCCGCGGCATGGACGTCCTCGACTCGTCCTTCCCCGCGCTCGGCTCGGCCCGCGTCTCCGTCGTCGCGCGGTTCCCGTCCGAGCCGGTCCTCACCGAGGCGCGCGCGTCGGCGCTCTACGATCTCTCCCGACGCATCGCGAAGATCCCGGGCGTCGCCGCGGTCGAGAGCATCGTCGATCGTCCCCCGAGCCCTTACGACGACGAGCCGCCCTCCAAGGAGGAGCTGCTCGACTCGATCGTCCACCCGTCCGAGCTCGCGGCGCCGCTCGTCGAGGAGGCCAAGAAGCTCACGGTGAAGGGCGCCGTCACCGTCCTCTTCGTGGTGCTCGAGCCGGACACCGCGAAGAGCGCGGCGGCGTCCGAGCGCGTGGTGCGGGCGCTCCGGAGCGAACGAGGCGTCGCCGACGGAGAGCTGCTCGTCGGCGGCAAGGCGGCGCGCGACGTCGACGCCACCGAGTTCCTCGTCTCTCGCGCGCCGCGCGCGGCCGCGTTCGTCGTCGGCGTGACGTTCATCGTCATCCTCGTGCTCTTGCGCTCGATCGTCCTGCCGCTCAAGGCCGTCCTCATGAACGCGCTCTCGATCGGCGCGACGTTCGGCGCCATGGTCTGGGTCTTCCAGGACGGCCACCTCTTCGTCGCCGACGGCCGCCCGCTCGAGCCGACGCTGCCGGTGCTCCTCTTCTGCGTCTCGTTCGGGCTCTCGATGGACTACGAGGTCTTGATGCTCGCGCGCATGAAGGAGGGTTGGGAGCGCACGGGCGACAACGGCGCCGCCGTCGAGGAGGGGCTCCAGAACACGGCGGGGCTCATCACGAGCGCCGCGGCGATCATGGTCGCGGTGTTCGGCGCGTTCGCCCTCGCGAGGATCGTGCTCTTGCAGGCGACCGGGACCGCGCTCGCGTTCGCCATCGCCCTCGACGCCACGCTCGTCCGCGCGCTGCTCGTGCCGGCGACGATGCGCCTGTTCGGCCGCGCGAACTGGTGGGCGCCGCCGTGGCTGGGGCGCGCGCGGTCGTCGCCGGCCGCCGAGCGGGGCGGGCCGCGGCGCCGGACGTGAATCGCCCTGCGCGCCGCGCGGCGCTCTGGCACGATGTACGCCGAGGATCTGCCGATGACCGTCGACCTTGCCTGCCTCGTCGTCAACGCCCTCTGGGGCCTCGCGCTCGTCATGATCGAGATCACCGGGAAGACCCGCGTCGCGGGGGCGGCGTGGAACGCGGGGAATCGAGAGCAGGAGCCCGAGGTCCCGCCGTGGATCGAGCGCGCCGGCCGCGCCCTCTCGAACCACAAGGAGAACTTCCCGCTCTTCCTCACCGCCGTCGTCGTCGTGCACCTCGCGCACGAGAGCGATCGTGTGAGCGCGACGGCGGCGGTCGTCTACGTCCTCGCGCGCGGGCTGCACGGCCTCCTCTACATCGGCGGGGTGAAGGGGATGCGGAGCGTCGCCCACATCGTCGGCCTCGGTGCGACGCTCGTGATCCTCAGCCGCCTCGTCCTCTAAGCCGGTCGTGAGCCGGTCGCGGACGTGAGCCCACGGGCGGCCCGCCCGGAGCGGGCGCCTCGGCGCGCCCGTTGCGCCCTCGAGCGCGCGGGGGCACGATGGACCGGCGCCTCGCCGCGTCGCACGAACGGGCGACGCGTCGGCTCGCCGCCTCCCTCGTCCAACCCTGGTCATGAAGAAGCTCCTCGCCCTCACGGCCGTCCTCCTCCTCGCCGGGTGCGACGACGCGCGCGTCCGCGACGCCGCTCAGAACAACCAGCTCCGCGCTCCGGTGGCGCCCGGGAGGGCCGGCGTGCCGGACGACGGGATCAAGCCTGTGGCGCCCGGGAGGGCCGGCGTGCCGGACGACGGGATCAAGCCTGTGGCGCCCGCGAAGGTCGGCGTGCCGGACGACAGCATCAAGCCGGCGACGCCCGCGAAGGTCGGCGTGCCGGACGACAGCATCAAGCCGGCGGCACAGAAGGTCGGCGTGCCGGACGACGGCATCAAGCCCGTGCCGAAGCCCCCGCCGGCGAAGGCGCGCTGAGGTCGCGCGGGAGGCGGCCGCTACGGCTTGCCGTCGGTCCGCTTGGAGGGGCGGATGCGCTCGAGCATCCGGTAGAAGCTCGGGCGGGCGACGCCGGCGAGCTCCGCGGCGCGCGCGACGACGCCCTCCGCGCGCTCGAGCACGCGCGGCAGGTACTCCTCGTCGAAGCGGTCGAGCACCAGCTTGCGCGCCTCGTGGTAGGTGAGGTTCACGAGCTCGCCGCCGCCGTCGGCGCCCCTCATGGCGGCGGCCTCTTCGAACAGGCCCTCTTCGTCGCTCCCGAGCACGGCGTGGCGCTCGATGACGTTGCGGAGCTCGCGCACGTTCCCCGGCCAACTGTAGGCGACGAGCATCGACGCGAAGTCCTCCTCGAGCTCGGCGTTCGGATCCTGCTTCAACGTGCGGAGCATCGCGCGGGCGATCGGGAGGATGTCGTCGGTGCGCTCGCGGAGCGGCGGGACGGCCACGCGGACGACGGCCAGCCGATAGAACAGATCGTTGCGGAACTCCCCGATGCGCGCGGCCTCGGCGAGGCGCCGGTTGGTCGCGGCGATGATGCGGACGTCCACCGGGCGCGGCGTGTTCGAGCCGACGGGGCGGATCTCGCGCTGCTCCATCATCCGGAGGAGCTTCGGCTGGAGGTCGAGCGGGAGCTCGCCGATCTCGTCGAGGAAGAGCGTGCCGCCGTTCGCCTCCTCGACCACGCCCTTGCGCGCGCGGTCGGCGCCGGTGAAGGCGCCGCGCTCGTGCCCGAAGAGCTCGCTCTCGATGAGGTGCTCGGGGATGGCGCTGCAGTCGGCGATCACCATCGGGCCGTCCTTGCGCGCGCTCTTCGCGTGGACGGCGCGCGCGAGGAGGTCCTTGCCGACGCCGCTCTCTCCCTCGATGAGGATCGTCAAATCGGAGCCGGCCGCCCGCTCGAGCTGCGCGAAGAGGTGACGCATCACCGCGGAGGTGCCGATGGCGTCGCCGAAGCGATCGTTGACGCTGAGCGGGAGGACGATCGAGTCGGTGGCGATCGTGAAAGCGAGCGTCGTGCCGCCGATCTGGAGCGCGGCGTCGCTCGTCAACGTGACGTCGTGCACGCGCGTCCCGCCGAGGTACGTGCCGTTCTTGCTGCCCTCGTCGCGGATCCGGAGCCCGCTCGGTCCGAGCGTCACGCGGAGGTGCTCGCGCGAGACGGCGGGATCCGTGAGCCGGAGATCGGCGGTCTCCCCGACGCCGACGATGAACGAGACCTGATCGATCTTCGCCTGACGGCCCGCGTCGGGGCCCTTGGCGACGTGCACGGTCGCCGCCCGCACCTTGAGGGACATCCGGCTGCCGAGGCTGAGCGTGCTCGCGTCCACGACCGGATGATACGCCCGGCCGCTCCGGGGAGGGGCACGTCGACGCCCCGGCGCGCCGGCAGAGGACCGGACGGTCGGCGGGAGCCTCGGGGACGAGCGCCGGGCCTCAGCGGCGCCGGAGGGCGAAGCGCCGCGCCGCGAGCGTCCTGCCGAGCAACGCGAGGAACGCCGAGTTGGTGACGAGGTAGCGCTTCCAGAGCTTCTTCGGCTCCATCGCCAGCCGCCACGCCCACTCGAGCCCCGCCTCCTGCATCAGGCGCGGCGCCCGGGGGACGAAGCCGGCCATGACGTCGAACGCGCCGCCGACGCCGAGGATCGCCGGGGTCGCGAGCGCCTCGCGCTGCTCCTCGCACCAGATCTCCTTGAACGGCGCGGGCATGCCGACGAGGAGGAGATCGGCCTTCGCGTCGCGGATCTGCTTCGTCACCTCGGCGTAGTCCGGCACCTTGAAGTAGCCGTTGCGCGCGCCGGCGATCGTCACGTTCGGATACTTCGCGCGGATCACGCGCTCGAGGGCGTCGAGCCGCTCCTGCGTGGTGCCGAGGAGGAACACGGACAGGCCGCGCTCGTTCCCCGCCTCGAGGAGGCGGCGCATGAGGTCGACGCCGGAGACCTTCTCCGGGACCGGCGCTCCGAGCCACCGCGAGGTCCAGACCAGCGGCTTGCCGTCGACGACCACGAGATCGGCCCGCTCGATCGCGCTCGCGAGCTTGGCGTCGTCCCTCGCCATCATCAGGATGGCGACGTTCACCGTGATGATGTGGTGGCTCCTCCGCTCGCGGGCGTCCTTCCACTCGAAGACGAGCTCGATGGTTTCGTCCTCGGTGATCGAGTCGAACGGGCAGCCGAGCAGGTCGATCCGGTCGCTCATTCGCCGGCCGGCGTCGTCGTGCTTGGAGAGGGAACGTCCGCTTCTTGCCTCGGAGCGCTGCGCCATGGCCCCATCATAGCGAGCTCAGGATCTGGACGATGCGGTCGTTCGCCTTGCCGTCGCCGTAGGGATTGTGGGCGCGGCTCATGGAGCGGTAGTGCGCCTCGTCGTCGAGGAGACGCAGCGACTCGGCCACGATGCGCTCGCGCTGCGTTCCGATCAGCTTCGCGGTCCCGGCCTCGACGGCCTCGGGCCGCTCGGTGTCGTTGCGCGTGACGAGGCACGGCTTCGCCAGGGAGGGGGCCTCCTCCTGCACGCCGCCCGAGTCCGTGACGATGAAGTGACAGCGCTTCATGAGGTAGACGAACGGTAGGTACTCGATCGGATCGATCAGGTGGATGCGGCCGCGTAGCTCCTCGGGCGCGGCCGCGAGGATGGCCTTCACCGGCGCCTGGACGTTCGGGTTCAGGTGCACGGGGTAGACGATCTCGGCGTCCGGGCGGGCCCGGACGATGTCGACGAACGCGTTGCACATGTCCTCGAACGGCTTGCCGAAGCTCTCCCTCCGGTGGCCCGTGATGAGGATGAGGCGCCGCGCCGGATCGAGGAACGAGAAGCGCTCCTCGAGCTTTTGCCGCGCGGCGTGGTCGTCGTCGAGCTTCTTCGAGACCCACAGGAGCGCGTCGACCACGGTGTTGCCGGTGACGTGGATGCTGCTCTCGGCGACGCCCTCGGCGAGCAGGGCCTTCTTGGCGCGCTCGGTCGGCGGCAGGTGGAGGTCCGCGAGCCGCCCGACGAGCTGCCGGTTCATCTCCTCCGGCCAGGGCGAGTATTTGAAGCCGGTGCGGAGCCCCGCCTCGACGTGGCCGACGGACACCTTCTCGTAGAAGGCGGCCAGCGCGGCGACGAACGCCGTCGTCGTGTCGCCCTGGACGAGGAGCCAGTCGGGCCGGAAGTCCCGGAGGACCGCCGTCATGCCGGTCACGATCCGCGCGGTGATGTCGGCGAGCCCCTGGTTGTCCTTCATCAGGTCGAGGTCGAACCGCGGCTTCACGTCGAAGATCGCGAGGACCTGATCGAGCATCGACCGGTGCTGCGCGGTGACGCAGACCTCGGCCTCGAAGTCGGGGTGGGCGCGGAGCGCCTTCGAGAGCAGGGCCATCTTGATGGCCTCGGGGCGTGTGCCGAACACGCAGAGGACGCGGCGCTTCTTGGCGGAGCCGGAGGACATGGACGACAGATGGTACACGTCGAAAGTTGGGTGGGCTACGTTGGCCGACCATGCGCGTCCTTCACCTGACGACCGAGTTCCCCTGGCCGGCCACCAGCGGCGGACCGGTGCGCACGCTGTCGCAGCTGCGGATCATCGCCTCGCTCCCCGAGGTCGAGTCCGTCACGTTGCTCTCCGTCACCGAGACGGACGTCCCGGCGTCCGACGTGCGGGCGCTCGAGGCCGCCGTCCCGAAGCTCCGCGTCGTCCCGCCGG
The DNA here is from genome assembly GCA_019637105.1 of Labilithrix sp. Lineage (GTDB taxonomy): Bacteria > Myxococcota_A > Polyangia > Polyangiales > Polyangiaceae > Labilithrix. The sequence continues at coordinate 8,474 of JAHBWF010000005.1, read as the reverse complement.
TGTTTCACCCCATTCACCTGTTCGACTTCAAGCGGCGCGTCCCGCGCGTCGTGGCGCTCCGGCTCCTCGGCGTGCCCTACCTCGCCGGCAAGTGGGACTCGCGCGAGCTCCGGCGGACGCTCCGCCGCGAGCTGGTCGCGGGCCCGGTCGACGTCGTCTACGTCGACCACCTCGGGATGGCGCGCTACCTCCCGGACATCCAGGCCGAGCGGCCGTTCTGCCGGACCGTGCTCGATCAGCACAACGTCGAGAGCGACTTCTTCAAGCAGTTCGCCGCCGAGAAGACCGGCCCGAAGAGGCTGATCGCCCGCGCCGAGCACGCCGCCGCCCGCCAGTTCGAGGAGCGGGCGCTCCGCGAGTTCGGCGCGGTCGTCGCGATCTCGAGCGAGGACGCCAAGCACTTCAAGGCGCTCGGCGGCGTCGACGCGCACGTCGTGCCCGTCGTGATGACGTTCGAGCGCAAGGCGCGGCCGCACCCCGGCCGGCCGCACTTCTGCTACGTCGGCAGCCTCCGCTGGAAGCCGAACGTCCTCGGGCTCGACTGGTTCTGCCAGGAGGTCTGGCCGCTCGTCCGGAGGCGCGTCCCCGACGCGACGTTCGAGATCGCCGGCGTCGGCCTCAAGCCGGACGCGTCCGGCCGGCTCCCGGTGCCCGAGGCCTGGAGGGGGCCGGGCATCGAGACCGTCGGCTTCCTCGAGGAGCTCGAGCCGCTCTACGCGCGCTCGATCGGGATGCTCGCGCCGATCACCGGCGGGTCGGGGGTGCGCCTCAAGCTGCTCGAGGGCTTCCGCGCCGGGATGCCGGTGGTGACGACGCCGGACGGCGCCTTCGGGCTGCCGCTCGAGGACGGCAAGGAGGCGCTCATCGCCTCCGACCCGGCGGGCTTCGCCGAGCGGGTCGAGCGCGTCGCGAAGGACGAGGCCCTGCGCGACCGCGTGCGCGAGGGCGGCTACGCCTTCCTCGAGGCGCACCACTCGCTCGCGGTCGCGCAGCGGGTGATGCGCGCCGCGCTCGGGATCCGCTGAGCGCCGCCGCCTCCAGGGCCGCCGCCGCGGCGGGGGCCGCGCCTGTCGCGCGCGGGCGAGGCTTCGGCTATGACAGGCGCGCCATGAACGGGTGCGCTCCCTCGCTTCGCGTGTTCGTCGCCGTCGTCGCGGCGCTCGTCCTCGGGCTCGCTCGGGAGGCGCGCGCGGAGGACGCGGAGCGCGCGGTGTACCTCTACACGATGGGCCCGAGCAACGAGCTCCCGTCGCGCTTCGGTCACTCGCTCCTCTGCGTGCGCGAGGCGGGCCACGACACCCCGGAGCACGGCCGCTGCTACGACTACGGCGTCCCGGGGCGAGAGGACCTCACCGCGACCGTGTGGGAGGCCGTCCGCGAGACTCCGTCGTTCGTGCCGGTGGCGATCGAAGAGGTCGTCGTCTACAAGTTCTTCAAGGACCAGGGGCGCCAGATCGAGCGGCAGCGCCTCCCGATGACGGCCGCGCAGGTCGACAAGCTCGTCTCGTCGATCGAGGCGGAGATCCGCGACAAGCGCGCGTACGCGTACCACCCGTACTGGGCGAACTGCGCGACGAAGATCCGCGACCACATCGACGACGCGACCGACGGCCGGCTCCGCCCGGGGCCCTCCGACATCCCGAAGGGGACGTTCCGCGAGTACATGGAGGAGGGCCACAGCGGTCACCTCGACTTCCTCACCGCGATGGCGCTCTTCGTCGGGGAGGGGAACGATCGCAGCCCGACGCCGTGGGAGGCGATGATGCTGCCGTTCATCCTCCGGGACGGCGTCGCGGAGCGCTTCTCCGTGCCGCCCGAGAAGCTCGAGGAGCGGCTCGCGGTCGTCCTCCCGACCAGCCGCGCGATCGGGCGCTTCGCCGTCTTCGCCCTCGCGTTCCTCCTCTTCGTCGCGGTGCGCGTGGCCGCGCGCCGGAACAAGCTGCGCGTCGGGCTCGTGATCGCAGGCGGCGTGCTCGGCGCGATCGCGATCGCGATCGCGCTGACGTCGGCCCTCGTGAAGTGGCCGGAGATCTCGCACAACTGGGCGCTCGTCCTCGTGCTCCCGACGGACCTCGCGCTCCCGTGGCTCAAGGGCAAGCGACTCGCGCTCTACTTGAAGGCGCGCCTCGGGATGGCGGGGGTGTTCGTGGTCCTCGAGATCGCGAACGTCGTCCACCAGCCGATGCTGCCGCTCGCCGCGCTCGTCGCGCTGCCGATGGCGGGCATCCTCTCGGCGCTCAAGGAGCGCGAGCGCGCGGCCGATCCCGCGGCGGCGCCGGCCGCGGCGTCCGCCTCCTCGGGCCCTCGCGCCGCGTAGAAATCCCGCGTTCACCGCGCCGCCGGCCGGCCCGGCGCGTCGCGCGCCGTTCTGCGCCTGATGGGAAGGTCCACGCGCGTCACGCGATCGTCGCTGCGCGTCACAGGGGAGCGTGTCGGCCTCCGCCGACATGGCCCCCCGGCTCGATCGACGCCTCGCCGCTGAGCGTCATCGAGAACGAGGCTGCGATCGCTGGCCAGCGCACGGTAGTCTGAAGTCGAATGCACAGCGCTCGACGTCGCGTCCTCCTGCTCGGATGGCTCCTCCCCCTCGTCGTCGCGTGTGCCGTCCCGGCGTGCAGCTCGGAGGACGACGAGCCGGTCGTCACGCCGGCCGCGCGCCTCGAGCGCGAGACCGGCTCGCCCTGGATCGTCGACGAGGATCCCGAGACCGGGACGCCCGACCTGATGGTGGCGCTCGATCCGATCAAGCCCACCGCCGTGAACGGCGTCTCGTACGAGCGCGCGGCGCGCGACTTCATCGCGGCGCACGCGGACATGTTCAAGCTGCGCGATTCGGCGAAGCAGCTCGCGCTCGACGAGGTGATCGTCGCGCACGACAAGACGGCGCACGTCCGCTTCGTCCAGGTCGAGGGCAAGCTCCTCGTCGACGGCGCGATGCTCGTCGTGCACTTCCGGGCGGACGGCTCGATCGCCGTCCTGAACGGGACGATCGCCCCCGACGCGGCGAAGGCCGCGGGCGCGCCGGTCGTCACGGCCGCGGCCGCCGTCCGCGCCGCCGAGGCCGCGGTCAAGGCGAGGCGGCCCGACTACGTCCCGGGGTGGCTCGCCGAGCCGCCGGGCCCGCAGCTGGTGCTCGCGGCGCGGGGCGCGGGCGCCGTGCTCGCGTGGCGCCTCGTGCTCGACGTCCAGAGCCCGACGGAGCCGTTCGGCCTCGGCTTCTACGTGGACGCGCGCACGGGCGCGATCGTCGAGTCCTGGAGCACCTACGCCGACGAGCGGGCCAGCGGCGCCGGCTACAAGGGCGACACCAAGACGTTCGCGGTGAGCCGCGCGCTCCTCGTCACCGGCGACTACGAGATGAGCGGCTTCTTCGGGTTCATCAGCAAGGTCACGACGCGCGACGCGAACCGGGACGACGCGGTCGTCCGGTCGTCGAAGATCGACGAGTGGGACCGCGTCGCGATCGGCGCGGGCGCCGCCGTGGACGCGCACACCTACGTGAGCGACACGGACAGCTACTTCCGGCGCTACCACGGGTGGGCGTCGCCGACCGGGCGCGGCACCACGATCGAGGTCTACGCGCACGACAACAAGCTCGCCGGCAACGCGTGGTGGGACGGCAAGGCGCTCCACTTCAGCGACGGCGACGTCCACACCGGCGGGCAGAAGATGCCGCGCTCGACGGGACCCGACACGGTCGGGCACGAGTTCATGCACGGCGTCGTCCAGCACACGTCGGGCCTCAAGTACCGCGGGCAGTCCGGCGCGCTGAACGAGTCGCTCGCCGACATCTTCGGCTCGTACGTCGAGGCCGAGATCCACCCGGGCTCGCGGTTCGAGCACGGCGACCAGTCCGGGCCGATCCTGCGCGATCTCGCGCACCCGACGGCGAAGCGGCAGCCCGACCACATGTCGATCCTCCGCTTCCCCGGCGAGGAGCCGACGAAGGACAACGACTGGGCCGGCGTCCACTACAACTCGGGCATCCCGAACAACGCGTGGTACCTGATGAGCGTCGGCGGGACCAACGACACCTCGGGGATCGCGGTGCCGGAGTCGATCGGCCTCGACTCGGCGCGCGGGCTCTGGTGGGCGACGGCGCGCTACTTCCTCGGCAACGACTCGCAGTTCGAGCGCGCGGCCCGCTGGCAGACCGCGTGGGCCTGGGTCACGCGGCGCCCCGTCGCCGCCGTCGGCTGCGCGTGGGTGGCGACGGGCGTGCTCACGCACGACTACGTGAAGAAGAGCTACAAGACCAAGTGCTTCTGCGAGACGCGGGACGGCGGCGTACAGAGGCCCGAGGCGATGCGCTGCTGCACCAAGGCGGACGCGGACGACGCGTGCTGCAAGAGCTGCGACGACGCCGGCGCGGCCGACGCCGGCGGCGGTGCGCCTTCGGATCCGGCGGCGTCGCCCACCGAGCCCGATCTCTACGACTCCTGCAAGGGCCGCGCGGACGGCGTCTACTGCAGCCAGCTCGCCTCCTACAGCGCGATCGTCTGCGAGGGCGGCAGCATCTCGCGCGGGATCCAGTGCGCGGACCTCTCGAAGTGCGTCGGCCCGAACGGACCGGGCGCCGACGTCGAGTGCGAGGGCACGCGTCCGCCCGCGGGCGACGCCGGCGGAGGCGCCGCGCCGCCGTCGCAGCCCGACTCGTGCGAGGGCCGCGCCAACGGGATCTACTGCAGCGTCTCGGCGCCGTACTCGGCGTACGAGTGCAACGGCGGGCAGGTCTTCGGCGGCCACTACTGCGCGGGCGAGAAGACGTGCACGGGACCGAACGGCCCGGGCAAGAGCATCGTCTGCAAGTGAGCGGCGGGCGCCGTCGGTGAGGCGGCCGCGTCGCGCGCCGCGGTCGGGCCGCGTCGCGCGCCGCGGTCGGGACACGTCGCGCGGTCAGCCGGCCTTCTTCGCCTCCAGCTCCTCCCAGCGCGCCGTAAGCTTCGCGGCCTTCGCGCGCGCCTCGTCGAGGCGCGCCTGCACGGCGGCGGCCTTCGTCGGGTCCGCGCCCGCCGCGTAGAGCGCCGGATCGCCGAGCTCCGACTCGATCGCCGCGGCGGTCTGCTCGGCCTCGTCGATCTTGTCCATGATGCCGTCGAGCTCGCGCTGCTCGTTCTTCGAGAGCCCGGCGGGTTTCGGCCTGTCGACCTTCGCGGCCGCCTTCGGCGCGGCGCTCTTCGTCGCCTTCTTCTCCTCGGCCTCGCGCGCGCGGGCGGCGGAGTACGCCTGGTAGGCGCCGGCGTAGCGCGTGACGCGGCCGTCGCCCTCGAAGCAGAGGATGCCGGTGGTGACGCGGTCGAGCAGGTAGCGATCGTGCGTGACGACGAGGAGCGAGCCCTCGTACGACGAGAGGAAGTCCTCGAGCGCGGAGAGCGTGTCGGTGTCGAGATCGTTCGACGGCTCGTCGAGCAAGAGGAGGTTCGCCGCCGACGCGAGCAGCCGCGCGAGCGCGAGGCGGGCGCGCTCGCCGCCGGAGAGGGCGGCGACCTTCTTGCGCTGCGCGTGCGTGTCGAACATGAAGCGCTCGAGGTAGCTCCGCGGATCGACGCGCTCCTTGTCGACGGAGGGCACCGCGCGCGCGACGCAGTCGAAGACGCTGAGGTCGCCGTCGAGCGCGGCGCGCTCCTGATCGAGGTAGCCGACGCGGACGCGCCGCCCGAGGACGATCGCGCCGCGGTAGGAGAGCGAGCCGCCGAGGTCGCCGCCGGCCGCGCTCTTGCCCGCGGGGCCGGCGCCCTCGCCCGCGGTCGCGGCGAGGATCGCGCGGAGGAGCGTCGTCTTGCCGGCGCCGTTCGGCCCGAGGACGCCGAGGCGCTCGCCCGTCGTCATCGCCAGATCGAGGCCCTTCACCAGGCGCCGCTCGCCGAGCGAGAGATCGAGACCGCGCACGTCGAGGACGCTGCGGCCCGCGTCCGTGACCTCCGCGGAGAGCTCGACGCGGCCCTCCTCGCGCGCGGGGCCGGCGGCCTTCGCGGCCTCGGCGCGCTCGATGCGCGCCTTCTGCTTCGTGCCCCGCGCCTTCGGCTGGCGGCGGAGCCACTCGAGCTCGGTGCGGAGGAAGTTCTGCCGGTTCTTCTCGGTGCGCTCGGCGATGGCGAGCCGCTCCGCCTTCGCCTCGAGGTACGCCGCGTAGCCGCCGTCGTACGGGTAGATCGAGCCGCGATCGACCTCGACGGTCCGGTCGGCGATCCGATCGAGGAGCCAGCGGTCGTGGGTGACGAAGAGGACGGCGCCGCGGAACTCCTCGGCGAGGTAGCGCTCGAGCCAGTCGATCGTGTCGGCGTCGAGGTGGTTGGTCGGCTCGTCGAGGATCATCACGTCGGGCGCGCCGACGAGCACCTGGGCGAGCGCGACGCGGCGGCGCTGCCCGCCGCTGAGCCGCCCGGTCGGGCGCTCGATGACGTCGCCGACGCCGAGGTGCGCGATCACGCGCTCGACCTCGTGCGAGCGGTCCCAGCCGCCGAGTCGCTCGACCTCCGCTCCGGCCGCGACCTGCTCGGCGAGGAGCGCGTCGGTCGTCTCGCCGGCGCCGATGCGCGCGGTGACCTCGTCGTGCCGCTCGCGCGCGGCCAGCCACGCCTCCAGGCCCTCCTCGACGGTCGCGCGGACCGAGCGCTCCTCGTCGAGCACCGGCTCCTGCGCGAGGAACGCCACGCGCGCGCCGCGGCGGAGCGCGATCGATCCGCCGTCCGCGGGCTCCACGCCGGCGAGGATCCGCGCGAACGTGCTCTTGCCCGCGCCGTTCCGCCCGACGACGCCGACGCGCTCGCCGTCGTCGATCGTGAGGGACGCCTTGGCGAGCAGGACGCGCTCGCCGTAGGCCTTCTCGATGTCGAGTGCTGCGAGGACGCTCATGGCGCCTTACTTCGGGCAGTCGGGGAGGCGGTCGAGGTAGACCTCGGCCGCGCACCCGGCGAACGCCTTCGCGCACGCGGCGAGGTCGCCCCCGGCGTCCGGCGCCGCGGCCGCGCCCGTGCACTCGGTCCTCATCTCGTCGACGATGGCGTCGGCGAGCTCCCAGGCGGCGACGAAGATGTCGTCGACGCCCTCGATGCCCTCCGCGGGATCGTACGTCGTCGAGCGCGCCTCGCAGCCGGCGACGTCCGACGGGGCGCACGTCTCGCAGTAGGCCGCGACGAGCGCCCGCTGCGCGGCCGTCGGCGTCTCGTCGTTGTAGTGCGCGTACTCGCAGGCGCGACGCTTCGCGCCGTCGCAGTTGCCGTCCGTCAGGCAGAGCGCCTCGGCCCGGCGGTACGCCTCGCTGTTGATCGCCGCGTCGTTCGCCGCGCACCACGCGTCGAAGCCGTCGGCGCCGCAGTTGAGGTCGCCGTCGTTGCCGCAACCTTCGAAGTACGCGCGCGTGATCCCGCAGGTCGTCGTCGGCCGCTCGCCGCCGCCCGCGTCGGCGCCGGCCTCGCGCGCGGCGTCGGCGGCCTCGTCGCCGGCGTCCCCCGCCGGGACGGCGTCGCCCGCGCCGTCGGAGCACGCGGCCGCCGCCGCGACGGGCGCGAAGCCGACCGCGCCGCGGAGGAGCACACGAAGGACGAGTCGAGCCGGCGGCATCGGCGCCGGAGCATGGCGCAGAAGGGGACCGGCGTCCACCGAGGCGCGCGGCCGGAGGTGAGCCGCGCCCGCGGTCCGTGGCGGCGCTCGCGATTCGGTCGTCGTCGGCCGCGCGACGATCGTCGTCGCGCCCCGCGGTGGCGCCGCGCGTCCGCTCGGGAGGCGGACGACGCGAGCGCGCCGCCTCGCGCGGGCGCGTCCGCGGCGCCGGGGCGGAGCTCGCCGCGGCATGCGCGAGGCGCCGGCGCGGGCTCGATCGGCGTGGATCCGTCGTGGATCGAGCGCCGAGGGGCGCGCGCTCCGGTCGAGCGAGTCGCGAAAAACCTCGCTGACGGCGGAACTTAAAACTGTAATCTCATCTATTTGGGTACTGCAAGGGAGCCCTTGCCGGCGAAAGCCGTACTGCTAAGCTGGAGCGCGACACGGCTGGTCACGGGCACGGCGATCGAGGCTCTCTCGGGTTCTGAGGGGAATCGGGAAACGACTCGCAGACGGACGGGTGGAACGAAGAACGGCGGCATCGCCGAAAGAAGAACGTCCTCGCCCGATTCCTCGGAACGGCCCACGCGGGTGGGGACTCATCCAGACTCTCTGCGTGGGCCGTTGGAAACGGGATTCGAATGAGCTCGCGCCTCTATGTGGGAAACCTTTCCTACGACACCGATACGGAGACGCTTCGACAGGCCTTCTCGTCCGCCGGTGAAGTGACGGACGCTCACGTCGTGATGGACCGCGAGAGCGGTCGCTCGCGCGGCTTCGGATTCGTCACGATGGCGACGCCGGACCTGGCCAAGCAGGCCATCGAGACGATGAACGGCAGCATGCTCGACGGCCGCGCCATCCGCGTGAACGAGGCCGAGGAGCGTCCGCGCGGCGGCGGCGGCGGCGGCGGCTTCGGCGGCCCGCGCAGC
>JAHBWF010000049.1 GCA_019637105.1 Labilithrix sp. | reverse complement strand
CCGCGCCGGATCGCCTCCAGCACGCGCCGCTCCTCGTGCGTCAGCGCGAGGACGAGGTTCCGGAGCTGCGCGCGGTGCTCGGCGGCGCTCGAGCACCGGTCGAAGTGCGAGACGCCGTCGAGCTCGACGGGCATCCAGCGGCCGCCCTCCGTCCGCACGAGGCAGATCGGCGTCCCGCACGAGCGGCAGGGACGGCGGGGAGCGCCGGGAGGGATCGGCCACTTCGATCGGCAGTCGCCCGGTCCGTTGGTCACGACCAACATTCTGGTCGCGACCAGAAGTTTGGTCAACGGTCGGTGAAGAAAATTCGTCGAATTCCCTATGCCGAGCGCCGCCGGATGGCGCGCGAGCGGGTCTTGTACTCTTCGACGAGGACCTCGAACCACTCCGCAGGCGTCCACGGATGCGACTCGTTGAAGTTCGCCGTGAGCATCGTTCGGACGACCTCGACGGCCTCGGCCGAGAAGGAATGCAGCTCGAGAACGGCGCGCGCCGCAGGCGCGAACGCGGGACTTCGGTGGTTATTGACTTCGGTCGAGATCGGCTGAGTTGAGGGTTCTTCGCGACCGAACAGGATGTATTCCAGGCTCACGCCCCCGTACTTCGCGATCCCATCGAGCGTCTTCAGCGCCGGCGTACCTTTGCTCTTCTTGTTCAGGATCGCGTTGACGTGTCCGTGGCCGAGGCCTGCCCGTTCGGCGAAATCCCGCCGACTCGCAGCCCTGCCTTCGGCGATGGCGCGGTTCACAACGGTCTCGATTCGCATGCGAATCCCCGCCATCCGCTCCATGGAGACATCCTTCCATGGCGGCCTCGCCGCGAGATCGGTCATGCGATTTGCTTTGACCAAAGTTCTGGCCACAGCTAGAAGTCTGGTCAGTGGTAGGTCATCGAATCAAGGAACTGCGCCTGGAGGCCGGCATCAGCGCGCGCGCCCTGAGCCGGCTCTCCGGGCTCGCAAGTGCGGGCCACGTGGCCTCTATCGAGGGCGGCTCCGGCGCGCGTCCCGAGACGCTCTCGGCGATCGCTCGCGTGCTCGGTACCTCTCTCGACTGGCTCGTCGACGGCAAGGGATCTCGGCCTACTGCACGTGCCGTTCGTGCCGCCGTGGAGCGCGCCCGCGCCCCACGCGCGGCCTGATCTAGCTCGCTCACTCACCCCACGACCATCGCTCCATCCGCGGCCTCGTCGAGGCTGAACGGGAGACCTTTACGTTCCGTGCAGACTACACGCATGAGCAGCTCAGACCCCCATGACGATGGACACTCGACACGTGGACGCGCCGGCGGCGCCGTTCAGGTGTCGCGCGTGATCCCCGCGCTCTGGCGGTCGAAAGTGAGCCCACCGGCGCGTCGTGTCGCCGGAGATCGCCGAAGTCCCGGCGATGGGACGCCGGGGGAGGTGGATGCTGCTCCCCCGGCGTCCAGGGTGGGGCTCGCCGACGCGGCGTTCCTCGTCGCGATCCTTCTTTCGTTCGTGCTCGGGGCGCTCGTCGGCGCGGCCCTCGCGCGCGCCGTCATCTACGCGCCGATGGAGGTCGAGATACGATGAAAATCTACGTCGCGTCGTCGTGGCGCAACGCGCTCCAGCCTGGGATCGTCCAGGTCCTCCGGCGGTGCGGGCACGAGGTCTACGACTTCCGCGCGCCCGCGCCGGGCGTGACGGGCTTCTCCTGGTCGGAGATCGACCCGAACTGGCGGCACTGGACGCCGCGGTTGTACCGCGAGGCGCTCGAGCATCCGGTCGCCCAGCGTGGCCACAAACACGACATCGAGGCGCTGAAGAGCTGCGATGCCTGCGTCCTCGTGCTGCCGTCGGGGCACTCGTCCTCGTGGGAACTCGGCTACGCGATGGCGTCGGGCAAGCGCGCCGCCGTCGTGATGCTCGAGCCCATGGAGCCCGAGCTGATGTATCGCGGCGCCGAGATCCTCGCGTCGATGGACGACGTGTTCGACGCGTTCGGAGAGCCGAAGCTCGGGGAGAGCGCAGCGTGAGCGCCGCGTCCACGCTCCCTCCGCCGCCGCCGAACGCCGAGCTCCAAGGGCCGCTCGACGTCAGAGCGCGCGGCGCTGAGTACCACGTGGTGGACGTTCATGGGCGCGTCGTCGCGACGTGCACGGTGCGCGAGTTCGCCTATCTGTTCGCGGTTTCGGTGAACAACCTCATCGAGCGCACCAAGGAGCCGGGCGCAAAGCTCGTCCTCTACGCGAGGACGGAGCACAAGGCGAGGCTCCCCGACGGCGGCGAGGTCCAAGTGACGTATCCGGCCAACGCGGACGTGCCGAGCGTGATTCATCTGCTGGACCAGATCGTCTGCGGGCGCGCTCCGCTCGGACCCACTGGCCGATCGATGACGCTCCCCGACGCCAGCGAGCTCAAGGTCTCGTTCCCGACCAACGCGAACATGGTGTTCGTGCTGCGTCGGCTGGCGGGGCTCGTTCATCGACTGACGCGCGAACACGTCCCGAATCCGGCGCAGGTGAACTGACCCATGAGCGCGCCGGTGCACGTCATCGAGCCGGACGAGGACCTCTCGGGCGAGCTCGTTCTCTCGGGCTCGCTGCGCTCGCGCGTCGAGGGCCTCGCGAGCGAGCTCCGCCACGTCGAGCGGTTCCTGCGCGCCGGCGTGGACCCGCCGACGCGCGTGCTGTTCTCCGGGCCGAGCGGCACGGGGAAGACCCTCGCCGCGCGCTGGCTCGGATGGAAGCTTCGGCTGCCCGTGGTGGTCGCGGACGTCTCGGCCGTCGTGGACAAGCACATCGGCGAGTCGGCGAAGGGTATCGCGGCGTGCTTCCACGCCGCGAAGACGTCGAAGGCGATCCTCTTCCTCGACGAGATCGACGCCATCTGCATGCGGCGGGACGCTGCGGAGACGAGCGCCGGCGCCGAGCTCGCACGCGCGACGACGACGTTCTTCCAGCAGATCGACTGGACGCCGCCCAACCGCATCGTGCTCGCGGCGACCAACTTCCCCGACGAGCTCGATCCCGCGCTCCGGCGCCGTGTACCCACAGAGATCACGTTCGAGCTGCCCGACCGCGACGCGCGCCGCCGGATGCTCGAGCAGTGGCTCTCCCGCTCCCCGCTCTGCGCGGAGCAGCTCGACGCGCTCGCGGACCGCACCGAAGGCCTCTCCGGCGCCGAACTCCGCGCGAAGGCGATGGAGCAGGCGCGCCGGGCGATCATGGCGCTCCCGGAGCCGGCGCCGCCCCGGCGGGGGAAGCTCCCCGACGAGGTCGTGAAGGAGAACGTGAACCGCTCGCAGGAGCTGCTCCGGCTCCTCGATGGAACGGGAGGACGCACATGAGCGCCGGCACGCCTCTGCAAAACCACGCTCCTCCGCAGGACGGAGAGCCGATCATCGCGCGCCACGAATACGACGGTCCGATCCCTCGACCCTTCGACGTGTGGACGGGCCACGGCTGGTGCTCGGCCTGCCTTCAGCACGGCGTTCGGCTCGTCCGTTTCGGCACGGCGGAACGCTGTGTCGGCCTCTGCGCCGACTGCATCCACCGCTTCGCGACGGAGATCGCGGAGCCGTACGCGACGGAGACGCCGTGAGTCCTCGCGCCGCTTGCGACATTTGCGGTGACCAGGACGATCTCGTCCTGCGCGCGCGGTGCCACCTGACGGCGCCGCTCTCGGTCTCGCTCGAGGGCGAGACGTTGATCGTTCGTTGCTACGTCCCGTCGTGCCGACGGGAGGTGGCGCGCTTCCAGGTGGCGCGCCCCGGAGAGAGGAGAACGACGTGACGCGATCCGAACAGAAGCCCTACAAGCTTACCGCGCCGCAGTGGCGCGCGCTCGAGCGCCTCGCGAAGGCGCATCCGAAGCCCGAGAACATCCTCGACGCGGGCACTCGCCGCGCGCTCGAGAGTCGCGAGCTCGCCGAGCTCGCACCGGGCGGCGGTCCGTTCGGCTCGGATGGGCACCGGCTCACCGAGCTTGGGCAGCGCGTCTACGCGCGTCTCTCGGCCGGCCTCTTCTGCGACGGTTGCGGTCGCCCCGTCACGTTCGAGGTCCGCGCCGCGAAGCCGAACACCTCGCCCGTGCGTTGGGAGTGCCTCGGCTGCGCGCGGAGGAAGGCGGCATGACGACGCCCGACAAGACCGTTGCCGTGAACGCCGACGAGCTGCACGTGCTCGACCACACCACCGCGTGGCGGCGCGGGCGCTACCGCAACTACTTCACCGCGGGGGACGACTCCGACTCTTGGCCCGTGCTCACGGGCCTCGTCGAGAAGGGGCTGATGACGGTCAGCCGACGCGCCGACGCGACGCTGGGCAGGATGACGACGTTCATGGTCTCGGACGCGGGGCTCGAGTTCTTGCGAAAGGCATTGCCGTGACCGCACCCGTACACGCTCTAGGCGAGGGCGAACGCATCTACGTCACCGGCCCCGGTGCGCTCCACGGAGAGATCGGATTCGTGCGCGCGATTCGCGATGACGGTGCCGTGCTCTTCGAGAGCGAGAGGCACGGCGATCTGAACTGGCTCGATCCGCGATGCGTTGCGCGCATCCGCGAAGGAGGCGCGCCCTGATGCTGTACGACATGGAGAAGAAGCGCGAGCTCTACGCGCGAAACGACGGACCCGACACCGACCCGGTGTACCGCGCGATCCTCCACATCTGGCGGCGGTGCATCGAGAGCCCCGAGTTCAGCTGGCACATGCTGCACACGGAGAGCCTCGATCGCACGCTGCTCGCTTGGGACAGGGTCCGCAAGGAAGACGATGTCACGTCCGAGCAGATCCTAGAGGCGCTCCGGACGTCGCGACTGCCGCGATCGAACTGCGAGCGGGACAGGGACGAGGCCGGTGCCTACCGCGATGCGCTCTGCGATCTCGTGGAGGCAGCCGACGGGACCGACATCTCGGCGGAGGCGCTGGAGCGTGCTCGAGACATCGTCGACAACGGACCGAGGCAACGGACGGAGGACGACGATGCGTGACCTATCCGTTGCCAAGGCGCTCCCATTCGAGCTTCCCGACGCGCCGGTGGATGGTTTCGAGTTCACGGTATGGCTCGTCATCACGCACGACCTTGGCGACCACATCGTCGAGCCGATCCGCTTCGTGTACCGAGTGAATCGGACGTGGGCGGAGGAGTTTCCGGAGGACGAGGATCGACGGGGCGCGCCGTTCGTGGACGAATGGATCGCATACACTCAAGCAGATCGGTTCTCGCGAGCGGCGGATGGGTGGCGAGGCATCGAGCGGTGCTTCCGCGATCGGAATCACAACCTGTACCACTGGGCGTTCGCGACAAAGGCGGAGGCACTCGAGGTTGCACGACGTCGCCTTCGGGAGAAGGCAAACGCTCTCCGTGATCGTCTTCGGGAAACTGAGGGGCGGATCCTTCTCGACCGTGAACCCGCGCCTCGGGTCAGCGAGGACGGTGAGCGGTGAGGACCGGGGCAAAAGCGGCTCTGGTGCGGCGCCTGCGAGAGCAGGCGATGGAGACGATCAAGGCAGCCGACGACCTCGAGAGGAGCGCCGAGGGGCCTCCCTTTTGCGTCGGTGTTAGCTGGCCGACTAGCGGCGCGGCGAACATCTCGTTCGACGATCGCGTGGTGCCGCACGGCGCCGTCGAGGAGCTCGCGGCCCAGTGCATCTGGGCTCTGTTCGAGAGCCGTCGAGATTCGGCGGACCCGTCCGACCGGAGGACGTTCGACTGGGTCGCGGCCCGCGTCATGGGCATTGCCGCGGGGAAGTGCCACCAGGCCGCTCCGCCTAAGCGAAGCGAGGAAGAGAAGGAGAGATCCGATACGTCGGTCCCCGGGGCCGCGGCGCAGGCCGGAGTGAACCCGCCCGGACCCGCGCGCGATCGTGCGCGTCGCCTCATCGCGGCTGCACGCGCCGACGGAGACGTCCTCGACTTCGGCTCCGGGCTCGAGGCGAAGATCATGGCGGCCCTCGAAGAGGAGCAACGCCCGAACGAAGCGCGGACGCCCGCGCCATGGCGCACCACCAAGGGCTGGGCACGTGCGCTCAAGAAGGCCGTCGACCTCTTCGACGAGTTCGAAGATCCCAAGGCATTCGCCGAGTGCTTCGGCGAGCACGTCGACTACTTCCGCATGCTCCTCGAGCAGCATGACGCGGAGCACCCGTGCCCGGAGCCAGCGCTGCTCACGCCGGAGATCTCGGAGGCGCTCATGCAACAGGTCCTCGCGTTCGAGGCATACGAGGAGCGCCACGAACGGATGATTTCGAACGACGTCCGGCGAGCGGTGCTGCACGACGCACTCGTCCAGGCATGGCGCCGCGGAGCGCAGCGATGAAGCGCCGAGTCGTCGGGTGGGTGGACATCACGCCGGAGCGGCAGTGGGCGGCCGAGCTCGCGTGTGGCCACAGATACCCGATCTACGACGAGGGACTCAGCGACAAGCAAAGAGCCAACGTCGAACGCGACGGAGACCAGGTCGATTGTCCCTCCTGCTCTGACCTCTCGTCGCATGTGACGAGGCTCGAGCAGGAGCTCGCCGCGGTCCGCGCTGAGCTCGAGAAGCGAGGAGGCTTGTCGTGATGGAGCTCCTCGTCTTCGCCGGCGCGCTGCTCGCGCCCGCCACGTTCTTCGCGGGCCGCTACGTTCGCGGGCGACGCACGACGACGCCGCCGGAGCCGCTCTGCACCGGCTACCTGGAAAACAACCACCCCCTGAACAAGCTGCGTCACGACTGCAGGGCGCTCCGGAGCGTGCTCTGCAACGACGGGCGCTGCTCGTTTCACTGCGCCAGCATGTGCAAGTGCGAAGGAGGCTCGTTGCCGTGAGCGCGGACCGCTTCATGACCGCGAAGGACATCGAGCACGAGCTCGGCGTCTGCGAGAGCAAGGCCTACAAGATCATCCGGAAGTTGAAGCACGTCCGGATCGGTGACCTGATCAAAGTGGAGCGCGTCGTCTTCGAGCGATGGCTCCGCGAACAGACCGTGGAGCCCGAGGAAACATGGCCCGAATCTTCAAGCGTGGCGGCATCTACTACGCCTGGGTCCCCAAGCCGGAGGGCGGGACGCGGAAAGTTTCGACGAACTGCACCGACGCGAGGGCAGCTGAAGCTCGCGCCGCTAAGCTCGAACGAAACGCCCTTGATCCCGAGCGTGCGGCGGCGGAGAAAGCCACGCTCAGGGACGCCCTCGAGCTCTTGATCCGCGACCGCGCAAGCCAGGCGAAGGCAGGAAAGAAGAGCGTGGAGACCGTGGCGTTCTACCAGAAGAAGAGCGGCGTGCTGATCGACGGGCTCGCGGAGGTCCTCGAGCGCAGCCCGAAGGCGGCGATCTTCCTGAGCGAGGTGAAGGCGCAGCTCGTCGACGACTACATCTACCAGCGGCGTGATGACGGCGTGGTCGAGAGCACGATCGCGAAGGAGCTGACGACCTGGCGCGCGGCGATGCGCCTCGCGAAGCGTCGCAGGCTCTGGAGCGGCGAGCTGGACGAGGTCTTCCCCGTGGGCTTCTCGTCTGGCTCGGAGGAGCGGGATCGCTGGGTCTCGCCCGAGGACTTCGTGCGCCTCTACGAGGCGATGGTGCGGATCGTCCCGACGACGGAGCGCGCGCTGTCGCCGGAGCGGATCGCCGAGCTGCACGCGCGGCGCGCGCGCGGCGAGCTCGCGAAGGACCTGGCGAAGGAGTGGGGCGTCTCGATCTCGACGATCGTGCGCTACTCGAGCGAGGATCGCGCCGCCCCGCCCGAGCGGGAGGAGGTCGGACACGCGCTCTTCGCGATCGTCTGCTACGTGATCGCGACGAGCGCCGAGTGGTCGGCGATCTGGCGCGCGCGGCGCGAGGACATCGCCGCGGACCTGTCGCTCGCGAAGGTCCGCGGCTCGAAGAACAAGCGGCGCAAGGACCGGCCCGTGCCGATCGAGCTCTACCCGTTCCGGCTGCTCCTCGACTACGCGCGCCGGTACGGCGACGGGCAGCTCTCGGACGCCGAGGGGACCTTCCTCTTCCGCGCGTCGCACGCCTCGTCGTTCCGCCACCGCCTGATCGAGGCGTGCGAGCGAGCCGGGATCCCGCCGCTCTGCCCGAACGATCTCCGGCGGACGCACGCGAAGTGGCTCCGGCTCGCCGGCGTCGCGCCGCAGGCGATCGCGCCGTCGATGGGCCACGCCGACTCGCGGATGGTCGAGCGCCGCTACGGCCGCGCGACGGGCGCCGAGCTCGCGGGTGTGCAGCGCGCCCAGATCATCGGTGGGCTGCTAATGGGCGGCGACACCTGGGGGAAGGGGGGTCAGGACACACCAGGAGAGGCGCCCGCACTGCCAAATCCACGCGATTTGCAGTGCCCAGAGACGGAATCGAACCGCCGACACGGGGATTTTCAATCCCCTGCTCTACCAGCTGAGCTATCTGGGCTGGTCGGTGAGGGGACGCACCTTCTTCGGTCGGCGGGGGATTGTCAAGCGGTGACCGCGGGCGGCTCGATTTTGACGGGGGCGCGGCGGGCCATCACGGGCGCCGCCGACGCGGCCGGCGCTTCGTGCTCCGCGTGAGCGCGGCCGGCGCTGCGCCGTCGGGCAGCGGCGTGCCCGCCGCGGTGTAGCGACCGCTCGCGATGACCCGCGCGCTCGCCGGCGGTCGCCCCGCCAGGAGGTAGACGAACGCACGGACGTCGCGCGGCGTGAGGTCGCGCCGCGCGGGCGCGCCTCCCCGTCGAGCGTCGTCGCCGGTCCGCTCGTCGTCGCTCGTGCTCTCGACGAGCACGGCGATGCGCTCGCGCGTGTAGAGCTCGGGGCAGCCCTCGAACGCGTCGAGCTCGCGGAGGGCGCGGTCGCCGATCGTCCAGACCTCGCCGGTGACGCGCGTGGTCGCGGCCGGCGCGCCGTCGCGCGCGCGGACGAGGGCGGGGTAGGGGCCGAGATCGACGAGCGTCCAAGGCTCGCGCGTCGTCGCGTATCCGGCGAACGTGCCACCGAGCCGCGCGAGGACGGAGTGGTTGGCGCCGGCGCGCATCAGCGTGCCGTAGACGAAGACGAGCGGCATCGCGCCGGAGGTCATACGCCAGCGACCGCCGCGTGAGGAGCGTCGGAGGCGGCGGCGCGAGCGCGGCTCGGCTCCCGCGCGGGCGCCGCCGTCGAGGGCGCGCGCTCGAACCGGAGGCACGGCAGAGGCCTTCGCTGCGGAGGTCGCTCCGGATCCGGATTCGCTCGAGCCCGAGGCGATCCCTTGAAACTGGAGAATGGTCTCTCGCGTAGAGCCTTTGATAAGCTCCCCTCGCTTCGATGACCTCAGCAGATCCACTCTCACTCGTCGGCACGACGGTCTCGGAGAAGTACGAGATCGAGCGCGTCGTCGGGGAGGGCGGCTTCGCCGTCGTCTATCGCGCCCGCCACACGGTGTGGAACCGCCCGGTCGCGATCAAGGTCTTCCGCGCGCTCGTCGATCTGCCGCACGAGCGCCGGCGCGATCTCGTCGACAGCTTCATCCAGGAGGGCCGGTTGCTCGCCGACCTCTCGGAGCGTTCGGCGGCCATCTGCCAGGCTCGCGACGTCGGCACGTTGACGGCGCCGGGCGGGCGCGAGATCCCCTACATGGTCCTCGAGTGGCTCGAGGGGCGCTCGCTCGAGCAGGTCCTCGAGGCGGAGAAGGCCGCGCGGATGCCTCCGCGTACGCCCGAGCAGGCGCTGCGCATCCTCGAGCCCGCCGCGGAGGCGCTCGAGCTCGCGCACCGGAAAGGCATCGCCCACCGCGACGTCAAGCCGGCGAACATCTTCATCCTCGGCGAGCCACGCGGCGACTTCACGGTCAAGCTGCTCGACTTCGGCATCGCGAAGGTCGTGCAGGACGCGCAGCGCCTGGGCGGCTCGTTCGCGCAGACGCAGGGCGTCGTGTCGTCGTTCACGCCGGCGTACGGCGCGCCCGAGCAGTTCTCGCGATCGCACGGCTCGACGGGGCCGTGGACGGACGTGTTCGCGCTCGCGCTGATCTTCACCGAGCTGATGACGCACGAGCCGCCGCTTCGGGGCGACGACCTCACGCAGCTCGCGTTCATGTCGATGGACCCGCGGCGCCGGCCCACGCCGCGGACGTACGGAGCGAACGTGTCCGACGCGGTCGAGGCGGTGCTCCGCCGCGCGCTCGCGGTCGCGCCCGACGATCGCTTTCGGTCGATGGGCGAGCTCTGGGACGCGCTGCGCGCCGCGCTCGCGATGGAGCCGTCGCGCGCGTTCGCCACGATCGAGTCGTCGCGATCGAACCCGCAGCTCACCGCGCTCGTCGCGAGCAGCTCGGCGCCGTACGGCTCGCCGGGCGCGGATCCCGCCGGGCAGGCGCTCTTCCACGACAGCCTGCTGACGCCCGGCCCGGTCAACGTCGGCGCCACCGGACCGATGATGCCGGCGGAGGGAGCGCGCGTGACGGCGCAGCCGACGATGCCGGCCGCGGGGGGAGGGCCGCTCGGCGCGCCGCCGTCCGCGTCGGGGACGGCCGGCCTCGGAGCTCCCGGCCTGGCGCCGGCCCCCGCGCGACCGCGCGGCGGCGCGGCGGCGCTGGTGGCGGTCGGCGTCGCGGGCGTCCTCGTGCTCGCGGGGCTCGTCGGAGCCGGGCTGTGGGCCTTCTCCCGCCGCGGCGGCTCCGCCGTCGCGACCGATCCCGTCGCGAGCTCCGCGTCGTCGGGCGCCCCCGCGCCGCCCCCGCCGCCGACGTGCCCGGAGGGGATGACGAAGATCCCGGGCGGCAAGTTCTTCATGGGCTCGGACGATCGCAGAGACGAGGAGAGCGAGCGCCCCGCGCATCAGGTCACGCTCAGCGCGTACTGCATGGACACGACCGAGGTGACGGTCGCTCAGTACAAGGCGTGCAGCGATCGCGGCGAGTGCAAGCGCGCGCCGACGGAGAACGACTGGGAGGGGATCGACGACGCCGCGCACGAGCTCTACGACCCGCTGTGCACGATCCGCGATCCCGAAGCGCTCGCCCGCCACCCGATCAACTGCCTCGACTGGGAGCTCGCCGACGCGTTCTGCAAAGCCGTCGGCAAGCGGCTGCCGACGGAGGCGGAGTGGGAGTTCGCGACGCGCGGCTCCGACGGGCGCAAGTACCCCTGGGGCGACGAGCCTCCGACGTCCGGGGCGTTCCTCAACGCGTGCGGCAAGGAGTGCGTGGCGTGGGGGAAGAAGCACCCCGATCCCGACAACCCGCTCGAGGCGATGTACGCCGTCGACGACGGCTTCCCGACCACGGCGCCGGCCGGCTCGTTCCCCGACGGCGGCTCGCCGTTCGGTCTCCAGGACGTCGTCGGCAACGTCTGGGAGTGGGTCGGCGACTGGTACGCGCCGTACGGCGCCGAGCCCACGACCGATCCCGCGGGGCCCGCGACCGGCACCGAGCGCGTCCTCCGCGGCGGAGCCTGGAACGGCTCGGACCCGTCGTGGGTCCGACCGACGTACCGCTTCAAGAGCGATCCGAAGCTCCGCAGCCACGGCATCGGCGTGCGCTGCGCGAAGGCGCTCTGACCGCGCGGGCTCGTGACGGTGGGCGCGGGGGCGTCGCGGACGCGTCAGCGCGTGACGTTCAGCGTGCGGATCGCGCGGACGCTCGCGCCGGCGACGCTCGCCTCGAACCGCACCTCGTAGTCTCCCTCGCGCGGCGGCGCGAAGAAGCCCCGGTACGGGCCCGCGCCGATCGCGGCGATGACGAGCCCTTCGCTCGCGAGCCCCGGGCCCTTCACGACGAAGCGCGGCTCGACGACCTCCTGCCGGCTCGAGCCGACGATGACGTGGCCGACGAGCTCGGCGCGCGCGCCCGGTCGCGCCCTCCCGAGCGGGACGTCGAGCGTCACGCGCGCGCCGCTGAGCTCTCCGCCCGCGTCGCCCGCCGCGGCGAGCTCGCCCTCGTACTGCGCGAGGAGGAGCGAGGCGGTGCCGTCCGTCGGGTCGAGCTCGTGCGCCGTCCGCGCGAGATCGCGCGCGCCGGCGACGTCGCCGCCCGAGCGCGCGGCCATCGCGCGCGTGACGAGCTCGTGGGCCGCGTCGGACTGGAGCTTCGAGAGGCTCGAGTCGTGCGGCCACTTCGCGAGCCCGATCTGCACGAGGTCACGGACGTTTTCGCCGGGCGGCTCGACGTACTGGCTCTTCGCGAGGGCGTTGCGGGCGCGCGCGACGTGCGCGAGGCGCTCCTCGTCTCGCTGGGTGGAGACGTATTGCAGCGCGAGCGCGGTGATCGCGACCCCGAGCAGGAACGCGAGGACGATCACGAACGCGCTCCGCTTCGGTGGCGCGTGCGCGACGCCGGCCGGCGCCGGCCGACCGGTGATCTCCTGCGGCGTCGGCTCGTTCGCCGTGGTGTCCGCGAGCGCGGCCGCCCGGCGCGGCGTCATCGGAGGGGCGACAGGGCGCGCCGGCGTCGCGAGGGCGGGGGGCGCCTGGGCCGCGGCGTCGTCGAGCGTGGGTTCGACGACGACCCGCCGCGGCGCGGCGTCGAGCATGCTCATGCGCGCGACGACGCCGACGTCGGAGAACGACACGTTCGCCTCCTTGGCCGCGCCCGCGATGGCGTTGCCGAGGGCCCGCGCGTTCGGGGCGCGCTGGGAGGGCTCCTTCGCGAGGTTCTCCATGATGACGCGCGCGATCGGCTCGGGTACGTCGGCCGCGGCGGGCCACGAGCGGAGCGTCGGCGGCGGCTCGTGGATGTGCTTGATGAGGAGTCCCACGGGCTGCTCGGCGTCGAAGGGCGTCTTGCCAGCGAGGAGCTGGTAGAGCATCACGGCGATCGAGTAGACGTCGCCCGGCGGCCCGACCGTCGCGCCCTGGGCGCCCTCCGGCGAGATGTAGCGCGCGGTCCCGAAGATCAGGCCCGCGGCGGTCTCCATCGACTGCTCGCCGAGGCTGACCTTGGCGATGCCGAAGTCGAGCACCTTGACCCAGTCGCTCGTGTCGGCGCGGTGGACGAGCATCACGTTCTCGGGCTTGAGGTCACGGTGGACGATGCCGCGCGAGTGACCCTCGCCGACCGCGTCGCAGATCTGCAGCGCGATCGGCAGCGCCCGCTCGAGCGGCATGGTCCCCCCCGCGGCGGCGGCCGCCGTCGCGAGCGACATCCCGTCGAGGTACTCCATCGCGATGTAGAGCGCGCCGTCCGGGAGCTGCCCGGCGAGGTACACCTCGACGACGTGCGGGTGCTGGAGCTTGCTCGCGATCTTCGCCTCGCGGTGGAAGCGCTGCACGAGCGGGAGGTTGCCCGACAGCTCACGGTGGAGGATCTTCACCGCGACGTCGCGATCGATGCCGCGCTGGTGCGCGCGGTAGACGCGCCCCATGGCCCCCGCGCCCGCCACGCTCTTGATGCGGATGTCGCCGTGGATGACGGTGTCGATGTACGGGTCGCGATCGGAGAGGGGGCCGCCCGGCGGCTCGAGCGCCGAGCCGTCGTTCGGGCAGAAGGCCGCGTCGGAGTCGAAGACGTCGTGGCACCGCGGGCAGGTCCTCTTGATGCGCGCCGCCGACGTCACGCCTCGATGGTATCGCGTCTCGCGCGTTCGACGGAGCGGAGTCGACCGGCCGTGGCGTCGGCGCGCTCGCGCGTGGCGAGGAGCGGCCGAGCTGAGAGGAAGCGCTTCGGGCGGCGGCGCGCCGTCGCGTCGGCGGCCGGAGTCGATCGCGCCGGTCGGTGGATCCTCGGGCCTGCCGGCGGGAGCGATCGTCGTCGGCTCGACGCTCCGCGCGTCGGCGCGTCATGCCTCCGCGGCGAGGCGGGCCGGCGGCCGGCTCCCCGCGCGCGTCGAGGTCGGTCGACGCGCCTCGAAGGTCGCCCGGGTCGCCCGCCGCGGGTCGCGCCGACGGCGGCCAGGAAGGGCTCATCGGACCCATGAGTCGGCTCCCGGCGGATCCACCCCTGGATCCGGAGGCCCACACGAGGTGTGCAGTCCGGCTGGAACGACGGGCCCCTGTCCCTCCAACCATTCGAAACCATGGAGGTCATCTTGGTGCCCACATGTCCTACATCTCCGGCATGGTGAGTGCTGTATGTCCGTTCGCCACGTCGGAGCCAGGGGCTCGGAGCCGAGGTGGCGGGGAATCAGGGATAGCGGGCGCCGCTCCGGCGCTCGCGAGAGGACGGAAGGGATCACGATCATGCGCGCTCTCACGCTTCGCACTGCGGTTCGGTTCGGGATGATGATGGCCGTCGCCGGTGGCGTCTCGCTCGCCGCGGCGGACGCCTACGCGGGCGACGTCGAGACCGGCGGGAGCCGGCCGGCGAGCGGCAGCCCGAACACCTCGGTCGGCGCCGCCGAGCTCAAGTACGAGCACACCAAGGGGCTCCCGACGAGCATCGAGACCGGCTTCAAAGGCCTCTCGTTCGCGCAGGTCAACGTCGGCATCAAGATCGACCCGGTCGTCAACGGTGGCCCGCTCTACTCCGTCGAGATGCCGAAGGGCGCGCTCGTCGAGGCGAGCTGGGGCACCGACAAGCAGATCCTCCTCAGGGCCCAGAACGGCGCGCAGACCGACGGCCTCGTCACCGTCCGCCACACGCTCACGCCGTCGATCGACTTCAAGTTCAGCGGCTTCGGCCTCTCGGCGACGTTCTCGTACAACGCCAACGACCTCATCAACAAGGTCCCCGGCTCGAAGTTCTTCTACGACTCGAAGGCGACGCAGGCGTTCGCGCCCTGGGGCTTCACGGCGGTCGACACCAAGCTGAACGCCCCCGACATGAAGAACGCGACCTTGTTCTCGATGAACATGAACAAGCTGCCGGACTTCGTCTCGAACAACGTCACCGGCTCGTTCGGCGTCCGCGCCTCGACGAAGCCGACCTTCTCGTACAAGACGACGAAGGTGTTCCTCTCCGGCGCCGACGGCGAGATCTCGAGCGGCGCGAGCGAGCTGACCGTGCCCGCGGTCGACGGCGACTACATGGAGCTGATGGCGGCGGTCGAGGGCGAGATGAGCGTCAAGGGCGCGATCAGCGTCCAGCCGTTCGTCTACATCGGCACGATCCTCGAGAAGCTCGACCTCGACACGGACCTCGGCATCGACGTCTTCAGCGTCAACTACACGGTGCCGACGCAGAAGGTGAACTTCGAGACCGTGCTCGTCCACATCCCGATGCCGAACGTCCACGCGCCCGCGCGCGGCGTCGACATCGGCATGGTGAAGGTCGGCGGCCGCGCGACGAAGACGATCGAGATCGAGAACTCGGGCGAGAAGGAGGCCGTCATGACCTTCAAGAGCTCGGACTCGCAGTTCTCCGTCCCGAGCGAGACCGTCACCGTCCCGCCGAAGAGCACCTACGAGCTGATCGTGAAGTTCTCGCCGGACAGCGCGAGCCCGGCTCTCTCCGAGATCACCATCTCGTCCAACGACGCCGACTCGCCGGAGCAGAAGTTCAAGGTCGGCGCCAACGGCGCGGACGTCGGCGCGGAGGACGAGCTCCCGGAGGGTGGTGAGCGCGGGGGCTCGAAGGGCCCCGAGGACGCCAGCGGCTGCGGCTGCAAGGCCGCGGGCACCTCGCCGGTCCCGGGCTGGGCGGGCCTCGGCCTCGCCGGTCTCGGCGCGGCGGTCCTCTTCCGCCGCCGCCGCAACGCTGCCTGATCGATTGACTTAGAGTTTGGCGCGCGCGGAGGTCCCGTCCTCCTCCCAACCCTCCACGCGAGCCGAGCCCCCGAAGCCCTCCGGTCACCCCGCCGGAGGGCTTCACCTATTTTCGGTCCCGGCGTCGGCGCCCGCCGCCGCTTCACGCGTAGTCCTTGCGCCACCCGCCGCGCCTCCAGCGAAGCCAGAAGAGCAGCGCGCCGATCGTCGTCTCGCCGACGAAGCCGAGCCACCCGCCGACGGCGCCGAGCCCGAGCTGCTTGCCGAGCACGAACGCGCTGGTCGGGACGAACGTCCACACGACGAGGACCCCGAGGATCATCACCGCGCGCACGTCCTTCGCGCCGCGGAGCGCGCTGCGGAGGACGATGTTCACGGCGTCGAGCACCTGGAACACCGCCGCCACGAGGAGCAGCGTCCGCGTGCTCTCCACGACCACGGGGTCGGTCGAGAAGAAGCGCCCGAGGAGCCCGCCGAAGAGCGCGAACGCGAGCCCGCAGGCCGCCATGAAGCCGACCGCGAGGGCGAGGCCGCTCCGCACCGTCGCGTCCGCCTCGTCGAGGCGGCGGCGCCCGAGCGCGCGTCCGACGAGGACGCTCGCGGCCTCGGCCACGGCGACGCCGGGGAGGAACGACACGCGGATCACGTTGAGCGCGATCTGGTGCGCGGCGATCTCCTCCTTGCCGATCGATCCGAGGACGACGGTGAACGTGGTGAACGCGAGCGTCTCGGCCACGAACTGGATCCCGGTCGGGAGCCCGAGGTCCGCCACGCCTCGCAGCGCGCGTCCGAACGAGAGGGCCTCGCGGCGCGGGGAGCTCTCGAGCGCGAGCCGCTCGTCGCGGAGGAGGAGCGCCGACATCACGGCGAGCTCCAGCATCTCCGTCGTCGCCGTCGCGTAGCCGCCTCCGCGCACGCCGAGGGCCGGGAGCCCGAGGCGTCCGTAGATGAGCGCCCACGCGAAGAGCGCGTTGAACAGGTTCCCCGCGATGCCCACGAGCATCGGCGTGCGCGAGTCGCCGGTGGCCTGCCGGTGCTGGATCAGCGCGGCCAGCGCGCAGGTCGCCGGCGCTCCGAGCGTCACCGCCGCGAGGAAGTCCCGCGCGTAGGGGACGATCGCGGGATCGGCGCCGAGCCGGATCAGGAGCCAGCTGGCGTCGCGGCACACGAGGAGCACGACGCCGCCGAACGCGGCGCCCATCACGAGGCCGGCGCGCGCGTACGCGAAGCCGTGCTCCGGGGTGCCCTCGCCGATCGCGTGCGAGACGCGCACCTTCACGCCGCGCATCGCGCCGAACGCGAGCGAGTAGGCGAGGAACATCAGCATCGTCGCGAGCCCGACGCCGCCGAGCGCCGCCGCGCCGAGGCCGCCGACGAGCTTGGTGTCGACCAGCCCGATCGCGGTCTCGCCGAGCATCGCCGCTGCGATCGGCCAGGCCAGCTGGAAGAGCTCGCGGGTCACGCGACCCGGGAAGGAGACATATTCACCGCTGGGAGGTCGCCCCTCGGCGTCGCCGCCCGTCGTCCGCTTCTGCGCGGAGACCGGGCCGGCGTTCGCGCCACTGCGCGCGCCGTGAGCGACCTTGCGTTTCAACCGATCTTCGGAGCCCTCGTCGGAGGTCCCTGGGCTCTCTCCCAGGCGCTCCGCGCTCGATGACGATGACACGACCGTGTTCTCCCTCGGAGCCCCGTAGCTTCGATGACGCTCCTCGCGTCACCGTGGGCGGGCTCCGTGGTCTCCACGGCGGTGACGTGATCTAGCCGAGTCCGACGCTCTCGCGCATGCGGGCGCCGCACGGGACGCGCGGGTCGACGACGGGGATCCCCGTCGCGATCCAACGGCAGAGGTCGTTCGGGTTCGTCATCACGTGATCACCATGACAGACCGGATGTTGCCCGTCGAAGGAAGGACGGACGGGGAGCATTGTGACGGTCGAGCCGTTGCGCAAGGTCTCCGCACGTCTTTCTTCGACCTTCGCGCGAGGCGCCGCCGGGCTCGCGCGTCGACGCCGCCTCCGCCGCGGGCGGCCTCACCCGTCGGAGCGCGGAGGCCGCACGAAGCGGTACACGCTCGCGGGCTTCGACGCCGTCGGCCGCTTGCCGCGGGCCGCCTCGATCACGCCGTCCTCGATCGACCGGAGGAAGCGCTTGCGGAAGTTCCCGGGATCGAGCGGCTCGCCGCGGATCGCCTCGTGGACGGCGCGGAGCTCCTGGATCGTGAAGGTCTCCGGAACGAGCTCGAAGCCGATCGCGGTGCGGTCGAGGTCGGCGCGCATCTTCGCGAGCGCAGCGTCGAGGATGACGGCGTGGTCGAAGGCGAGCTCGGTCCCGCCCGCGCGGCGCGAGGCCGGGTCGACGAGCTCGGCGACGTCGAACCACTCCGCGTGCGATACGTCGCCTCCGGCGCGGATCCGCGGGACGAGCGTCGGGCGGACCAGCGCGTAGTACGCGACGCTGATCACGCGCATCCGCGGATCGCGCCCGGGCGCCCCGAACGTGCGCACCTGCTCCAGGAAGATTCCGTTCGACGTCGTGTGGGAGAGGCCGGTCTCCTCGAGCAGCTCGCGGTGCGCCGCGGCGTCGAGGTCCTCGCCCTGATCTCCGCGGTCGTCGCCGACGCGGACGAACCCGCCGGGCAGCGCCCAGCGCCCCTTGAACGGGTGCTCGCTCCGGCGGACGAGGAGCACGTGGAGGAGCCTGTCGAGGACGGTGAAGACCACGAGGTCCACGGTCACCGACGGCCGCGGGTAGACGCCCGGCCGGTAGCGCTCGAGGAAGCGCGCCTCGTCGTCCTCTCGCTGCTCGACGCGTTCGACGCGCGCCCCGACGCCGGGCTTGCGCTTGGCCGCCTTCATCGGAGCTCGACGATACCGAACGGCGCGCGGCCCGGGCGCGAAAACGCCGCCGTCGCGCCCGCCGGCGATCAGATCGCGATCGGGTCGGTCGTCCGGGCGAGGTTCATCCCGGCGGCGCGGAGCTCGGCGAACCCCTCGTCGGCGAGCCGCGGGAAGTCGAGCGCGGGGGAGACCGGCGCGGGCACCGGGCTCGTCGCGTCCTCGAGGATCCAGACCTTGCTCATCCACCGCGGGTCGACCGCCGCGATGCGCTCTCGCATGTCGCGCAGCGTCGCGAGCACGCAGTGCGACTTCGCCTGGCCGAAGACGTAGACCCGATCGAACCGCATCAGCGCGTCGAAGAGCGGGGCGGCGAACGCGCCGAGGCTCCGGCCGCCGAGCTCGCGCACCTCGGGCGAGAGGACCGAGTAGCGCTCGGTCAGCGCCCGCGCGCCCTTGCGCTCGAAGCGCGGCTGCGCGGAGCGGACGAGCGAGTGGAAGATCGCCGCCTCCATCAGCGCCGGCTCGAGCGCGTGGTCGACGCCGCCGGCGAGCGCGTGGTACGGCCAGATCGTCAAGGCGTACCGGCCGCCCGCCTCGAGCTTCTCCACGTACTCGGCGCTCTCGGCCGCGCGCGTCACGGCCCGGTAGCGGCCCGCGCGGACGTCCCTCGCCGTGATCGGCGTGAACGGGGCCGGGTGCTCGCCGCGCTCGTCGACCCACCACGCCGGGTGGAAGATCTGGAAGACGTGGTGGGTGTCGAGCGAGAAGAACAGCCGCGTGATCCGCGCCAGGTTGCCGTAGAGCCACGCCAGCGTCCGCCGGCAGTCGTCGACCGCGCCCGGCACGAACATGCTCGCGGCCGGGCTGCAGAAGGCGATCTGGGCGTCGATGCCGAACGCCGCCACGCGGGTCGTGTCGCTCTCCGACGGAGCGACCGCGTGCGCCCGCCGGTACGCTTCGGCGGTCGCGGCGACGAGCGAGGCGCGCTCGACGCGGACGGCGCCGACCTCGGAGGCGTCGTAGAACGCGGGCGCGGGGAGCATCGCCCCGTGGTCTCTACCACCGCCGGCGCCGCCCAAGGAGGCGGGGGCGTGACCCGTGCGCGCGCGTCATCCGGGCGCAGATCGACGCGGTCGAGCCTCAGTCGTCGTGCGCGTCGCCGTTCGGGGTCACGGTCGGCGGCGGGCTCCGGAAGACCAGCCCGCTCGGCGTCGTGCCGAACCACGGAGAGGCGAGGCCGCACTGCGTACAGACGAGTCGGTAGGCCTTGGCGGCGCCGTCGACGGCGAGCGCCATCCCAGACGTGTCCCGCGGGCAGCGGATGACCTCACCCGCCCGGAATTTCGCCCAGAGCTGCGTGATCTCCGCATGCGACAGGTGCGGTGACTCCGGCGGGCTCCCGCCGCCCTTCTCGCTCATTGTCCACCCTTTCTACACTCGAATCGGGTCGCGTGACACCATCCTTCGCTCTCGGTCGCGTTCGGGTGCTCGGCGCGCGGTCGGGTGGGCCGGAAGTGAGGTATACCGAGGCCATGATCCGGGACGGCCAGCTCGCCAGCGAGAAGAACTCTTCGGGGGAGAGCCCGAGCCGGCGCCCGCGCGGGCCGCGGCGCGTCCTCGTGGTGGGCGCGACGGGACGGCTCGGCGTCGCGATCGCCGAGGCGCTCGCCGACCGCGGTGACGAGGTCGTCCTCACCGCGCGCGACCCCAACAAGCTCGAACAGCTCGCGGCGTCGCTCGATCGCGGCCGCGGACCGGCGCACCTCGTGTGCGCCGACCTGACGCACCGCGACGCCGTCGCGCAGATCGTCGAGGGCCTCCGCGCGACGCTGCCGCCGACGGAGACGCGCGGGAGCGTGGACGACATCGTGCTCGCGTGCGGTCCGTTCCCGCGGACGCCGTTCGACGAGCTCCGTCGTGAGGACCTCGAGCGCACGATGACCGTCCACTGCATCGCGCCGCTCCTCCTCGTCCACGCCCTCTCCGGCGATCTCGCGAAGGCGAGGGGAGCCGTGGTCGCCCTGGGCGACGCCGGCACGACCCGCCCGTACGAGCACCACGTCGCGTACCTCACCGCGAAGGGCGCGGTGAAGACGGGGCTCCGCGCGCTCGCCGTGGAGCTGGCGCCGGACGTCCGCGTGAACATCGTCGAGCTCGGCATCGTCGCCGACCCCGAGGCCGACGCCGATCCGCTCCGGCAGCACCGCCTCGCGACGCGCTCTCAGCTCGGACGCTTCGGCACCCCGGAGGAGGTCGTCCACGTCGTCGTCTCGCTGCTCGACGCCACGTGGGCCACGGGCGAGATCTGGGGCATCGGCCGCTGAGCCGCGCGCCGTGCCCCGCGGCTCATTTCCCTTTGCGTGAGAGCTGCTGCTTGGCCGCGGTCTGGATCGCGCCGCTGACCTCCTTGCTCTTCGCGAGCGACTTGAGATCGCTCTCGCGGAGGTGCAAAACGAACTTGGACGCGTGACCGAAGGGCGTCCGCGGGTTGGCGACGAGGTTGAACTTCACCATGTAGTGCCGCGTCCACTCGCGGTTGATCGCGATCTCGCGGAGGACGTCCTCGGCCACGTTGCGCAGCCCCGCGATGCGGACGATCTCGGCGTCGCTGATGCCGGGCGTCGCCAGCGCGGAGACCGCGACGAGCGGGTTCGCGTCACGGATGCCGAGCATGCGGATCGCCTTCACGTCGAAGCGCTCTTCGCCGATCTCCCTGCCGTGCTCGTCGTACTTCTTGAGCGTGGCGATGTTCATGAACCGGATCTTCGCCGCCGCCCGCATCTCGGCCCAGACCGCGTGGAGCGGCCTCGCCTTCGCGGTGACCTCCTCCTGACCGGTCTCGGGGTTGAGCTCGTGGGTGTCCTCGCCCTCCGCGAGCTGGAGCTCCTGCGCCTTCTGGCCGGCCTCGAGGAACTGCGTGTCGTCGAACGAGGGCTCCTCGGTCGGCTCGGCGATGAGCTCGCCCTGGATGGCCTGCTTGGCCTGCGCGAACGCCGGGATGCCGAGCTCGATGTCGTTGCGGACCGCCAGCTCGAGGATGCGATCTGCCGTCGACATGCGGCAGTGCTTGTTCATGTAGAGCTTCTCGATGATCGCCGGGTTGGCGAGCATCCGCTCTTCGTTGGTCGCGATGAGCTCGCAGACGCCTTCGGTCCCCACCGCCGCCATGGCGACGACCGTGTCGGCGACGATCGCCGGGTGGTGCAGGACCTTCTCGGAGATCGCCGCGTCGGTCGCGTAGATCGGGCCGAGCGCGTCGAGGACCGCCGGGTGCAGGTCCGGGAGCGCGAGCGCGCCGTTGATGAGCGGCGGCGGGAGCTTCTCGAGCGTCTTCTTCGCCGTCTCGGCGTGCGCCTCCCCGCCCGCGCCCAGCGAGAGCATCACGACGACGGCGAGGATCGCGCCGGGCGGGACGCCGGGCATGAGGCCCTTGGCGGCCATCGCCTTGAGCTGCGGAGGTCCCGACGGATCGAGGATCTTCTGGGCGGCCGCCGGGAGGGTCGTCGGATCGATGGTGGGAACGCTCACGTCGGCCTCGAGGTTACGTGCATGCACGAGGCCACGCCAGCTCTCGCGCGTCCCCGGCCCGGCGCGGGACGCCACCCGAACGGGTGACGCGCGGCGGCGTCGCGCGCGGGAGCTTCGCTGCCGTCCGGCGCAGGAGGTCGCCTCGTCGCGGCCGCCGCGAGCGCGGCCTGGCGGAGCCGCGATCGTGGATTTACCTTCGTGCTTGCTGGTGTTTTCATGGGCGCACGCCTCGCCCGACGAGGCGGCGCAACGAGGGAGAGTCGACGATGGGCGTGATGGATTTCGTGAGGAACGGCGTGCGCGAGATGATGATTGCGCGTCCCGACCACTTCAAGCACCTCATCGTCTACAAGCACCCCGATCAGAACTTCCCGTTCTGGTCGCAGCTCACCGTCGACAGCGACGAGTGCGCGGTCTTCTTCAAGGACGGCAAGGTCGTCGGCGTGCTGCCTCCGGGGCGGCACACGATGTCGACGCAGAACATCCCGTTCCTCAACAACATCGTCAACAAGTTCACCGGCGGCGACGTCTTCATCAGCGAGATCTTCTTCGTGAAGACCTCGCCCGTGCGCAGCATCCCGTTCGGCGGTCCGATCGGCGACATGATCGACCCGCTCACGCAGGAGCAGGTCATCCCGCGCATCTTCGGCGAGTTCTCGCTCGTCGTGACCGATCCCGTGCGCTTCATCATCGGCTACACCGGCCAGGCGGCGCAGGGTGACAACGACCAGGTCCTTCACTGGGTGAAGGGGCTGTTCATGAACGGCGTGAAGACCACGCTCGGCGAGCTCTGCGAGGTCGAGGGCAAGAGCGTGCTGCAGGCCGTCAGCCTCACGAGCAAGCTCTCGAACGCGTTCGTCGCCAACGCGCCGGACCTGCAGGACATCGGCGTCCGCATCCTGCAGATGGGGCAGTTCAACATCAACTTCAGCGAGGACGACCGCCAGCGCCTCGTCGCCGCGAACGCCGAGGTCGCGAAGGCGAACCGCGGGGTGAAGATCGCCGAGGCCCAGGCGCGGGCGAAGCAGTTCGAGCTCGACCAGAAGTACAAGCAGGACGAGCGCTACGTGCAGAACCTCGCCGGCAACTACAACAACTACGCCGCCGGCCAGGCGATGATGGGCGCGGGGCAGGGGATGGCCACGCACGGCGTCGACGGCGGCGTCGCCGGCGCCGGCATCCAGATGGCGCTGGGCGTGAACATGGCGAACGCGATGTCGGGCGCGATGCAGCCGCAGCCGGGCGTCGCGGCGCCGCCGCAGTTCTCCCCCGGCGGCGCGACCGTCTCTTGCGCGAAGTGCAACACGCGTCAGCCGGGCGGGAAGTTCTGCGCCGAGTGCGGGACGGCGCTCGCGCAGGCCAAGAAGTTCTGCACGGGCTGCGGGCACGAGCTGATCGGCGCGGCGAAGTTCTGCGCGAGCTGCGGCACGCCCGCGGGCGCGCCGGCGTCGAGCCCCTGAGCCTCGGGCTTCGCGGTCGCCGCTCCGGCTCCGCCGAGAGGCCGCCCGCGCTCGTGCTGCGCCGCGGCAAGGGCCGGCGGCGCCTCCCGGCGCGGGGAACGACGAATCGACGCGCCGCGCCGGCGGCGCGATTTCGCGCCCGCGCGGGCGCGTCGCTCGCGCCTCTCGGCGCGCGCCGGCATGAGGTACACTCGTGTCGTGGTTCGGCAGTCGTTCGGAGCGGTCGCGCTCGTCGCGCTCGGGCTCGCGCGTGGTCCCGGCTGCGGCGACCTCGGCGATCCCGAGGGCGGCCCGAACGCGCCGTGCACGCGCAGCTCCGACTGCGGCGGCGCTCTGGTGTGCTCGGCGGGGGTCTGCCGTGAGCCCGGGGACGACGACGACGCGAGCCGAGACTCGGGGAGCGAGGGCGAGCCGCCCGCGCCGGGGCTCGAAGACGCGGGAGATGCCGGCAGCTGACCGGCGCGGGGCCGGCCACGTCGAGGTGAAGCGGTGCGCCGAGTGCGGCGCGCGCTTCGGCGTCGACGCGAGGTTCTGCCCGTTCGACGGCGCCGCGCTCGCGCGGGCCACGTGGACGAAGGCCGGCGATCCGCGCGTGCGCGCGATCGTCGACGGCCGCTACGAGATCCTCGAGCCGCTCGGCGAGGGCGGGATGGGCACCGTGTACGCGGTGCGCCACGTGACGCTCGATCGTCGCTTCGCGATGAAGGTGCTCCGCCGCGATCTCTCGACGGACGCCGAGCTCACGGCGCGCTTCCTCCGCGAGGCGAGGGCGACGGCCGCGATCGATCACCCTTCGGTGGTCGCGATCAACGACTTCGGCGAGCTGGCCGACGGCAGCCCGTACTTCGTCATGGAGCTGCTCGAAGGCGAGACGCTCGCCGCGCGCCTGCGCGCTCGCGGGCCGCTCCCGCCGGCGAGCGCCGCTCGGCTCGCGGCCCGGATCGCCGACGCGCTCGCCGCGGCGCACGCCGTGAACGTCATCCATCGCGATCTCAAGCCCGAGAACGTCTTCCTCGTCGGCGCGGGGCGGTCGGAGCCCGAAGAGGACATCCGCGTCGTCGACTTCGGCGCCGCGACGATCCTCGGCGGGAGCAAGCTGACGCGGCCCGGGATCGTCTTCGGGACGCCCTCGTACATGTCGCCCGAGCAGGCGAGCGGTGAGCCGATCGACGGGCGCGCCGACGTGTACTCGCTCGGCGTCGTGCTGTTCGAGATGCTCACCGGCCGCGCGCCGTTCCAGGCCGAGACGTACATGGGCGTGTTGACGAAGCACATCCACGAGGCGCCTCCGCGGCCGGTCCCGCCCGCCGGGGCGCGGCTCGGCGCGCTCGAGGACGTCGTGACGCGCGCGCTCCAGAAGGAGCCTGCGATGCGCTACGCGTCGATGACCGCGTTCGCGCAGGCGCTCGAGGCGGCCGCCCTCGAGGACGCCGGCGCGATCCCCGGCGCGGGCGAGCGGGCGCGCGCGCCGACGATGAGGGTGAACCGGCCCGCCGCCCGGATCGAAGGAGCGCCGGGCCCGGGCCTCGCGGCGTCGACGCGGCGACGGATCGTCGCCGGCGTCGTCGCGGCCTGCGCCGCGCTCGGGCTCGTCGCCGTCGTCGTCTCCGCGACCGCTCCGCCCGCGCGCGAGGTCACGCCGGCGCGCGCGACGCACGCACCGTCGTCGGTCGCGCCGCCGCCGCCGAGCGCAGCGCCGTCGCGGCGGGGGCGGCGAGCCGGAGCGTCGCCGGAGGCGGGCCCCTCCACAGGCAGAGGGCTGCCGGTGGACGACGCTCCCGGCCGGCTCGGTCGCGCCTCGCCCCACGGCGCTCGCCTCACCACGGCCACCCCAGCTGAGCCCGCCGGCGGCGCACTCCGCCCGCGTCGAGCGCCTCGGCGGCCGGCCACAGCCCGCGCCGGAAACCCGCCGCCGGCGTCGAAAGGCGCGCGGGGGGCCGGACGACTTCGTGGACCCCTGGAAACGTTTGACGTTCGCCGGTCGATCGTCACACGAGTCCTCGCGGAAACGTTGACGGAAGCCGATCGGAGGCCAAATCGCTTGTATCGAGCGCGCGTGGCCAAGAAGAAGATCCTCCTCGTCGATGCCGATCCGCGGAGCTTGCGGGTCGTCGAGGTCAGCCTGCGAAAGGCTGGCTACAACGTCGCGTGCGTGGAGGACGGCCTGGCCGCGCTCGACGTGGTCGACGCGCAGGCGCCCGATCTCGTCATCTGCGACACCAAGCTGCCGAAGCTCGACGGCTACGCCCTCGTCCGCCGGTTGAAGGACCGGAGCGAGCACGCGTCCGGTCATCTTCCTCGTTTTCTGGCGCTCGGTCGAGGACAAGATCCGAGGGCTCGAGCTCGGCGTCGAGGACTACCTCGCGAAGCCCATCTTCGTCCGCGAGCTGCTCGCCCGCGTGAACGTCGTCCTCGCGCGCAGGGCGCAGGACGCGATCGCCACGCAGAAGCCGTCGACGCTCCGCACGCGCTTCGCCGGATCGATCCACGACATGACCGTGGTCGATCTCCTCCAGACCTTCGGATCTCGCCGGAAGCGAGATCGATCACGTTCAAGAGCGGCGCGCGGCTCGGCTACGTCTGGTTCAAGGACGGGAAGGTCATCGACGCCGAGGTCGGCGCGCTCCGCGGCGAGGAGGCCGTCTATCGCTTGCTCGTGTGGAGCGAGGCCGACTTCGAGGTCGACTTCGGTCCGCTCGATCGCGACGACGTCGTCGACGTCACCACGTCGGCGCTCGTCATGGAGGGCATGCGGCGCGCGGACGAGTGGGGGCGCCTGGTCGAGCAGCTGCCGCCGCTCACGACCGTCTTCGAGGTCGACCACGAGCGCCTGCTCGACCGCACGTTGGATCCCCGACGAGCTGAACGGCATCCTCCGGCTGCTCGACGGGCGCCGGTCCCTCGCCGGGTCGTCGACGACTCTCCGTTCGGACTCTCGGCGCTCGGCTGCTGTAGCTCTACTTCGAAGCCTGCTCTGCCCGTCGGCACGCAGCCGCCCCGGCCGCGTCGTCCCCGCGTGGGAGGAGACGGGC
Source organism: Labilithrix sp. (assembly GCA_019637105.1). Lineage (GTDB taxonomy): Bacteria > Myxococcota_A > Polyangia > Polyangiales > Polyangiaceae > Labilithrix. The sequence goes on along the minus strand of JAHBWF010000049.1, from coordinate 19,092 downwards.
GCTGGGCGCCGGCGGTGGTCAGCTTCCCACGACGAACACGCCGCCGCTCGCAACGGTCGCACGAGCATCCCGCCGGCGACGCTGCGCGTGGACCTCCCGATCGCGCCGACGCCGCTGCTCGGTCGGTGGAGCTGCCCGGCGGGAGCGCGTCGCTCGCGCCCGAGGAGCCATCGGCGAGCGCGCCAGTGTGTCACCGACGAAGCCCTTCCGCTGCCGACCCATCCGGGGACGCGGCCGCGGTCGTGCCACCGCATCGTCGTCCCGCGCGGGAGCGGGATCGAAGACGAAACTTCCACGTCCGTCACGCGGCGGCGGGCCGGGCGAGGGCGCGGGGGAACCAAGACGCTCAGGCTGCCGGCGGTCGCGCCGACCTCGACCGCCGCGGAGGCGAGCGCGGCCTCGCCAGGCCGCCGACACCACGTCCCGATCCGACGGACGCGTCCGCCGCTACGACCGACGCCGACGGCGCGTCGATGGACGTCGAGTCGAGCGAGATCATCCTCGCGACGCCGACGCCGATGGATCCGAAGGCGGCGGTCGCCGAGGCGAAGCCAACGACGCCACGACGGTCCCGGCGCCCGTGGCGACGAAGACCGCGGTGATGCCCGTGGTGACGGCCTCGCCGGACCGGGACGTGACGGCGAAGCCGCGCTAGATCCGCGGACGAAGGCGCGCCGACGAACAAGAGCCCGGCGCCGCGCCTCGGCCGGGCACGTCGCCCGCGCCGTCGTCTTCGCGAGACCTCGTCCTCGCTCGCGTTCGAGCCGGGGACGGAGGAGTCGAAACCGAGGAACGCGAGCTCGCGCCCACCGCCGCCGGAGCGGGCGAGCGCGCCCCGAAGAAGGGAACCACCTCGACGCGCCCGCCGTCGAATCGCCAAATCGCGCCGGGCGAGAAGCCGCGCTCGCCCGCCGAGAGGCGTGGGAGAACGAGCGCGCGAGCGTACATCCCGCGAGCCCCGCGCGCCTGAACGGCCGGAAGGTCGTCGCGTGGTTCTCCGTCGCGACGCTGGGCATCGGCGCGCTCCTCCTATTCGCGCGAACACTCGGCCTGCCGCGGCCAGCTTTTTGCGACAACAGCGAGGGCCTCACGATCCGGCCGCTCACGCCGACGAGCGCGGCGGCGCCGTCGATCCGTCTTACGCCGGAGCCGACCGAGGCGGTCGCGTCGAAGGACTCTCCGGCGCTCCCCCGCGACGGCGGCGCCGGAGACGGCGCCGGCCGCGACCCGAGGCAGCGACGACCGCGCCCGCCGCGACCGAGCCGACGCCCCGCGCGACCGAGGCGGCAGCTCCGCCGGTCACCCGTGCGACCGACGCCGCGCCGGCGGCCGCGCGGGGACGTCGCAAAGCCCCGCGCGTCCGCGGCCCACCGGCGATCCCACGCCGAGCGCGCCCGCGTCGGCCTCCGCCGCCTCAGGGCTCTCGTCGGAGTCGATCACGCAGGCCGCGCAGCCCTCGAGGGCAAGGACAAGGACGAGAAGCAGGGGACCCGCGCCGCGCAGCTCGCGTTCCTCGCCACGCAGCAAGATCCGGGAAACGCCGACGCGTGGCTCACGCTCGGCGCCGCCTACGAGGCGATGGGCAAGAAGCAGCAGGCGATCGAGTCGTACCGGAGCTGCGCCCGCAAGGCCGCGGCGCACCCGCGCGTCTCCGAGTGCAAGCAGCTCGCCGGCATCAAGGATTGACGCGGCTCGTCGCTCGCGGGCCGGCCGAGCCGGCGGGCTTTCGGCGTCACGCGCGCCGGACGCGCGGATCGAGCACGGCGTAGGCGAGATCGACCGCGAGGGTCGAGAGCACGACGACCGACGACGTCACGACGACGCACCCCATGATGAGCGGGCCGTCGCGGTCGAGCATCGCGTCGACGCTGAGCGAGCCGATGCCGGGCCAGCGAAAGACGCTCTCGGTGATGATCGCCCCGCCGACCAGCGTGCCGACCTCGAGGCCGAAGATGGTGACGATCGGCATGAGCGCGTTGCGGAGCGCGTGACGGACGATCACCCCGGCCGGCCCGACGCCCTTCGCGCGCGCGGTGCGGACGTAGTCGTGCGATAGCTCGCCGATCATCTCGTCGCGCACGATGCGCGTGTAGTACGCCGCGCCGAAGACGCCGAGCGTGACCGCCGGCAAGACGAGGCTCGCCGCGTGCTCGGCCGGCGTGTCGCCGTAGCCGTCGATCGGGAAGAGCCGGAGCTTGAACGCGAACACCCACTGCAGGAGGAGCCCGATCAAGAACGTCGGCGCGCTCACGCCGAGGAGGCTGAGCCCGACGGCGAGCCGATCGCTCGTCCGCTGCCTCCTCGCCGCCGCGATGACCCCCGCCGTGACGCCGATCGCCGCCTGGACGATCGCGGCGCTCAGCGCGAGCAGCAGCGTCCGCGGCGCGCGCTCGCCGAGGATGGTGACCACGGGCCGCCTCTGCTGGTAGCTCCGGCCGAGGTCGAGGTGCACCGGCCCGGCGGCGGCGCAGTCGGCGTGCTCGCGATCGTTCGGCGACGGCGCGGAGGGCCCGAGGTGAACGAGCCGCCGGAGGAAGAGCACGTACTGGACGTGGAGCGGGCGGTCGAGCCCGAGGTCCTTCCGGATCTTCGCGACGGCGGCCGGCGGCGCCTGCTGGCCCGCGATCATCCGCGCGGGATCGGACGGGAGCGCGTGGTTGACGAGGAACGCCGTCGACACCGTCGCCCAGACGACGAAGACGGCCCACGCGAGGCGCTCGAGCACGCGCCTCATCGGCCGTCACCCGCTCCGCGATCGCGGAGCGAGGCGCCGCGAGGTCCGTGCGGCCTCGCGCCGAGCAGCGCCGCGAGGCCGCCCTCGGAGAAGATCGCGCGCGCGGCGATCGGGCCGGTCGCGCGATCGATCCACGTCCGGGTCACGTCGTGCATCCACATCGGGTGCGTGAAGTGCTCGCGGACGTAGCCCTGCCGCTGGGTGTAGAGGCGGACGTTCTCGGTGAAGGCCCACGGCGCGTCGTCGACGAGGATCTGCTGCGCCTCGGTGTAGAGCTTCATCCGCCGCGCGTCGTCGAGCTCCTCGTGCGCGCGGTCGACGAGCTCGTCGAACCGCGGGTTCCGGTAGAACGACCAGTTGTTGGTGCCGTCGTCGCTGATCGCCTTCGAGTGGAACATCGGCTCGAGGAACGAGAGCGCGTCGGGGTAGTCCTGCATCCAGAACCCCGGGCCGAACGGCGACGTCTTCCTCCGCCCGCGGAGCGCCAAGAACGTCGGGTAGTTGACGATGCGGATCTCGACGCGGAGGCCGATCTTCTCGAGCTGCTGCGCGAGGACCTGGCCCATGAACTCCTGCAGCCCCTGCTTGTAGACGAGGTACGGGATGACGTGGGGCCAGCCGCCGGTCTTCGTCGCCGGATCGTACGGGTAGCCCGCGCGGCGCATGTGCTCGAGCGCGGCCTCGAGGTCGAAGCGCTGCCCGGGGAGGTCGGCGTCGTGGCCGAACACGCCCGGCGGGACGAGCTGGTTCGTGACCGAGAGGTTCGACGCGCGCACGCGGCGGAGCGCGTCGCGGTCGATCGCCGCGGCGACCGCGCGGCGGATCTCGACGTTGTCGAACGGCGGCGTCTCGACGTTCATCGCCTCGCCGAGGATCTGGCTGCCGCTCTCGAAGTCCGCGAACGGCTTCCAGCGCGGGTCGGCCTGGAAGCGGAGCAGCTCGGGCGTGACGAAGTCGCGCAGGACGTCGAGATCGCCGCGGAGGAACTTGAACGTCTGGCTGGTCGGGTTCTCGTGGAACGTCCAGCGCACGGCGTCGAGCCGCGGCAGCCCGGGCCGGAAGTAGCCGTCGTGGCGGACGAGCGTGAGCCGGTGCCCGCGCTGCCAGCCGTCCGGCGCGAGCTTGAACGGGCCCGCGCCGCAGGGGTGCCAGGCGTCCGAGTAGCGCGCGCCGCCGCTCTTGCAGACCGGCCGGAGCGGCAGCGTCGCGAGGATGGGCAGGAAGGTGGCGTCGCGCTTCGCGAGGTGGAACGAGACGACGTAGCGGCCCTCGACCTCGACGCCCGAGAGCGCGTCGGCCTTCTTCTCCTGGAGCGCGTCGAAGCCGGCGATCATCGAGAACGACGTCGCGGCCGGGTTCGGCGCGCTGCCGTGGAGCGCGCGCTCGATCGAGCGCTTCACGTCCTCGGCGGTGACCTCGTCGCCGTCGTGGAAGCGGACGCCCGGGCGGAGGAAGAAGCGGTAGGTCGTCCCGTCGTCGTCGACGACCCAGCGCTCCGCGATGTCGGGCTGGATCCGCCCGTGCCTGTCGTAGTCGACGAGGCCCGCGAAGAGCTGCTCGGCGATCTGCGGGGCGAGGCCGTCGGTGATGTTGGCCGGATCGAGCGACGCGCGCACGTCGCCGAACGTCGCCAGCTCGAGGACGCCCCCGCGGCGCGGGGCGGCGCCCTCGGGGCCGGCGGACGGGATCGGCGCGGGGAGCTCGCTCGAGCACGCCGGCGCCGTCGCCAGGAGCGCGAGCAGCGTCGCCGCGCGCGCGCGGGTCGTCCGCGGCGGCTCAGCTCTTCCGCGGATCGAGCGCATCACGCAGACCTTCGCCGAGGAGGTTGAAGCCGAGGACCGAGAGCAGGATCGCGACGCCGGGCGCGGCGGTGATCCAGGGCGCCGCCCCGAGGTAGTCCTGACCCTCGAACAGCATGTGGCCCCAGGTCGGCGTCGGCGGCGCGATCCCGGCGCCGAGGTACGAGAGCACGCTCTCGGCGAGGATCATCTGCGCCACCAGGATCGTCGCGATCACGACGACGGGGCCGGCGACGTTGGGCAGGACGTGGCGGACGAGGACGCGCGGGGTCGACTGCCCGAGCGCGCGCGCCGCGACGACGTAGTCGAGGCTCCGCACCTGCAGGGTCTTCGAGCGCACGATCCGGGCGACGCCGAGCCACCCGGTGAGGCCGAGCGTCAGGAAGATGGTCGTGGCGGTCGTCCGGTCGAGCGCGGCGCCGAGCGCCATGACGATGAGGAGGAAAGGGAACGCGAGCCCGACGTCGACGACGCGCATCAGCAGCGTGTCGAGCCAGCGCCCCTCGTACCAGCCGGCGAGGACGCCGACGACGCTGCCCACGGCCGTCGCGAGGGCGGTCGCGGTGACGCCGATCGAGAGCGAGAGGCGCGCGCCGGTCGCCAGACGGGCGAAGACGTCGCGGAAGAGGCGGTCGGTCCCGAGCCAGAACTCGCGGCTCGGGCCGACCGGCAGGTGCTCGGGCGTGACGCCGCGGGCGAAGTCGCTGGTGTACGGATCGTTCGGGGCGACGACGGGGCCGAGGACCGCGAACGCGACCAAGAGCCCGACCAGCGTGAGCCCGACGCGCGCGCTCGCGCGGGGGCGGCCGGCGCGCGGGCCGAGCGCGGAGCGCGCGAGGCGGCCGAGGCCGGCCCGCGCGCTCGTGAGGAGGGCGGCCGCGTCCATGGCTCAGCGCTGGGCGATGAGCGGCGACGATCCGGCGCGCTTCGAGGGAGCCGCCTCGAGGAACGACGTGACCGCGCCGGAGAAGGCGTCGGGGACCTCGTCCGGCGGGCAGCGGCCGCACTCCAGGACCTCGAAGCGGCCGTGGAGGTCGCGGGCGAGCCGCCGCCCGTGCTCGACGGGGGCGAGCTCGTCGTCGCGGCCCCAGACGACGAGGGTGTCGGCGGTCACGCGGGGGAGGCGCGCGACCAGCGGGCGGGTGTCGGCCACCGCGACCAGCGTCGCGTGGGCGGCCTGGCGCCCGGCGGGCGCGTTGAAGGCCTCGTAGAGCTCCTCGGCCCGGCCGATCGGGATGCGGGTCGCGCCCGAGTAGACCGTGCGCTGGATGAACGCGCGGAAGAGCGCCGTCCCCATGACCTGCCGCCAGAGGAGCGCGCCGACGAGGGGCACGCGGCCGGCGCGCTCGAGGGCGTGCTCCTGCGGCGGGTAGACGACCGCCGAGGCGAGCACCAGCTTGTGGACGAGCGCCGGGTGGCGCGCGGCGAGCGAGAGGGCGACGCCCCCGCCCATCCCGTGCCCGCAGACGTGGACGCGGCCCAGGCCGAGCGCCGCGACGAGATCGAACAGCGAGTCCGAGAACGCGTCCCAGCCGTACGCGTAGCGCTGGGGATCGGGCTTCTCGCTCGCGCCGAAGCCGGGGAGATCCGGCGCCACGACGTGGAAGCTGCGGGCGAGCCGCGTCACCGTCGCGGTCCACACCTCGCGGGTCGCCGCGAAATCGTGCACGAGGACGACCGGCGCGCCGGCGCCCGCCTCGACGAAGCGGATGCGCGCCCCCCGCGCCGAGACGTCCTTCGGTACGAGCATCGGGGCCGGACCATAGCACGGGAGGCCCGATCGACCGCCGCGAGCGCAGGATCCTGGACCCCGCTCGAGCGAGTCTGCGACGATCGGATCGCGGTCGACGAGCGCCGCGAGCGGCGTCGCCGCGCGGATCTCGGCGGACCTCGCCGGCCCGAGCCCGTGGTCGATCGCGCCGATGGACGCGCCGCGATCGATCGGGCGGCGAGGCTGAGCTTCCATGGAACGATCGCGCACGCTCGAGCTATGACATTGTTTGTCATGGCGGAGTCACTAACCGCGCGTAGATAGTTCCATAATGGAAAGCAGCAAAAAAAACGCTAACGCGACGTTGACCCTCGTCTTTCGTCCGGAATATGGTCGCTTGGGTCGGACCTACGCCGGTGATTTCCATCAACGGGAACTCCACCAGGCGGCCTTGCAGACGGTCTCTCACCGCTAGAGGCAGGTTGGTCGAAGTCGGTTTTCAGGACGGTGTGCTCGCTGCTGGAGCCTTTCGCCAGCGGGGGAGAGAGCCGTCGTCCTCGCCTCGGCCATCGTGAGCTTGCAGCAGACGGACGGAGCCCCGCGCACGATGTTGGTGCAGCAGGGACTCGTTCCGCCTCGTCGACGTCCATGCGGCAGCATTCGCACGGGCGCGACCGGGGACGTCGCCAGGGCCTGAAGTGTCGAGCGCTTCGTCGGGGCGCTCATCGAAGTGGAAGTCGAGGTAACGCGCTGTGGGACACCGGTCCACGCCGCGCGCTGCCCGGGAGCGCTGCGTCTCGCGCAGCCCCCGACGAAGCCTGAGCGATCGGAAGTGGAGGAGCAGATGGACTCGAAGCGCGTCGAAGCGGGGGAGATGGTCGAAGTGACGGATTCGATCGTCCTGGGGGCACCTCAGCAGGAAGACGACTCTGCATTCCAGACCGAGGGCGCCTTGGCCCTCCAGCCGGACGTCCAGGACGACGGGGAGAAGGCCGTGACGCGCGAGCAGCGCCGCTCGCGCCGCAAGCGCGACGTCCGCGCGCGCACCATCAGCGTGAAGCGCATGACGAAGCGCGAGCTCGAGCTCGGCCGCATGCTCTACCCGGACGTCGAGGACGTCGTGAAGCCGAAGACCCGCGCCGAGTGCCTCGAGGGAGAGCGCCCGTGCCCGTTCGTCTCGTGCAAGCACCACCTCTACCTCGACGTGTCCGCGCGCACCGGCGCGATCAAGCTCAACTTCCCCGACCTCGAGGTCTGGGAGATGACCGAGACCTGCGCGCTCGACGTCGCCGACCGGGGCGGCACGACGCTCGAGGAGGTCGGCGCCATCATGAACCTGACCCGCGAGCGCATCCGCCAGGTCGAGGTGAAGGGCCTCGCCAAGCTCCAGGCGCTCAAGGACATGAACGCCCTGCGCGACTACGTCGACGAGGGCCCCGTCGGCAAGCGCCGCCTCCCGATCCTCACGAAGAGCGAGGACGAGGACGAGGAGGGCTCGGACGGCGAGGACGACTTCGACGTCGACGAGTTCGCGAGCGACGCGCTCGGCGAGTGATTCTGTAATCCTTTCGATAGATTGGTTGTCCCCTGCAACACGGCCCGGGTGTCCCGGGCCGTGGCCTTTTGTGGCGCCGCGCGCTCGCGGTCGACGGCGCCGCGGGCTGAAGAGCTTTCGCCGTCCGCCGTTGTCCAGGGTGGAATGTTCTGGCGGAAGCGACCGAGCGCGCCTCTCGAGCCGTCCGCGCCGTCCCCCCGGGGCGGAGCGCCGTCGGACGAGCTCGACGAGGCCCTCGAGGGGGCGGCGGGGATCCTCCGCGCGCGGGCGCGGCACGCGTTCTGCGTCGGACACGAGGACGCGGCGTCGATCGCGACGACCCTCGAGCGGTGGGCGTCGCACGTCCTCGTTCGCTCGCCCCCGCCCGGGGCCTCCCGCGAGGAGGCCGCCGACCCCGCGGCGCGGGACTGGCGCGGGCTCGTCGAGTACGTCAGCGGCCAGGCGCGCAGGGAGCAGGAGTGGGTGCACGGCTCGGTGCGCGACATGCGCGAGGCCATCTTCGCCCTCGTCGACACGCTCGGGCGCTCGTCGGGCGCCCACGGCCGGCACGACGCGCTCCTGCGCCGGCGGCTGACGACGCTGAACGGCGCGGTCGAGTCGGGCTCGACCGACGCGCTCAAGCGCGAGGCCCTCGCGGTCGCGGCGGCCGTCACCGCCGTCATCGAGGAGCAGCGGCTCCTCGCCGAGCGGCAGGCGAAGGAGCTCGAGGAGCGGCTGCACGTCTTGACCGAGCAGCTCGAGCAGACGCGGCGGGAGGGGGAGACCGATCCGCTGACGAAGGTCGCGAACCGTCGGATCTTCGACGTCTCGCTCGCCCGCTCGCTCGCGGTGGCGAGCGCAGTCCGGCGGCCGCTCACGCTGCTGATGGTCGACGTCGACCACTTCAAGCGGATCAACGACCAGCACGGGCACCCCGCCGGCGACAAGGTGCTCTGCGCCGTCGCCGACGGGCTCGCCCGCGCCTTCCCGCGGCGCTCCGACCTCGTGGCGCGCTACGGCGGCGAGGAGTTCGCGATCGTCCTCGCCGACACGGGGGACGAGGACGCCGCGAGCCTCGCCGCGCGCTGCCTCGGCGCCGTGCGCGCGCTCCGGATCGACGTCGGCCTCCGCGTGCTCGCCGTCACGGCGTCCGCCGGCGTGGCGGTCGCGCGGCCCGGAGAGAGCGCGAGCGACCTCGTCGCGCGCGCGGACCGGGCGCTCTACGAAGCGAAGGCCCGCGGTCGGGACCGGTTCGCCCACGCGGCGGATCCGGAGGAGAGCCGCGCGGCGTGACTCAGAGCGCGCCCCGCTTGACGTCGGACGGCGTGTTCGGATGCTTGAGGAGCATCTTCCGGAGGCCCTGGTTCCGGCGCACGACCGGCATCTTCAGGAGGTGCGCGAGGAGCGCGGGCGGCGTCGCCGACCAGCGCGCGAGGTTCTGGATGAAGAGCACCGTGTAGGTGCTCTTGCTGCAAAGGATCTGCGTCGCGTGGGCGTCGAGGCTGCAGTTGACGAGGAGGATCAGGCAGCGCCCCTCGGTCTTGAAGAGCAGCGCCGCGCGCTCGTCGGACGACGAGAGCATGAACTTCTTCCTGAGGACTTCGCGCGTCATCACGCGAGAACGCTCGGGGATCTCGCGGTCGACGGCGATCTTGTAGACCTCCATCATCAGCTTCGGGTTCACCATGCGGTTCAGGATGGTGCCGGGGAGCTGCGGGTTCCGGAGGAGCCGTCGCTGGACGAGCGCGTCCGCGAGGAAGTCCGAGCGCTTCGCGACGTGCTCGAGGCCGATCGGGGTCCGGTGGTGCGTCGCGACGAGGCGCGGGCACTCGAACGTGACGCGGGGGTTCGTGAAGACGGCGTGGATGACCTGCGGGTCGGCGTCGAGGCAGAGCGCGAGCAGGTGCGCGCCCGCCGCGTCGGCCGCCGCCGCGACGCGCTCGTCGCGCGTCATCGGGTGGTAGACGGTCTCGTAGATTTTGCGGTACTCGCGCTCGGTCCGCGCCTCGTGCTCGGGGTCGGCGGCCGCGTCGCCCTCGTCCGCGGGCGCCGCGACCTCGCCGTCGTCCGCGCCTCCGTCGGCCTCGGCCGTCGACGCGCTCGCGTCGTCCGCCTCGCTCGCCGCGTCCGCGTCGTGCTCCGTCTCGTCCGCGGGCTCGGCGTCGCCGCGGAGGAACGCCAAAAGCTCGCCGTCGATGCCCGGCGCCTCGCTCCCGCGCGCGCCGGCCGCGGGCTCGCGCGGCGCGCCCGCGGGAGGATCGTCGTCGAGCTCGATCACGCCCGCGTCGCGGAGGTGCCCCACGATGTCGACGACGCGAGGCTCGTCGAGGCCGGTGAGCGCGACGAGCTCCTTCATCGTCGTCGTGCCGTCGACGCGAGAGAGGACGAAGCCCTCCTCGGCGGAGAGCCTGACGTTCGTGAGGTCGACGGTCTTCTGACGGATGCGCTTCATCCAGCTCCGCGCCGCCAACTCTACCGTGGTCCCGGCCGCGAGCCCAACACGGCGCGCCTCGAGGCCTCGAGGGGAGGGGGCGGCGTCGATTGACCGCGCCGCGGGGGGTGGCTATCTCGCGCGTCATGCCCATCCGGACTGCGCTCCTCTCCGTCTCCGACAAGACCGGTCTGTTCGCCTTCGCGTCCGCGCTCGCGAAGCGCGGCGTCACGATCCTGTCGAGCGGCGGGACCGCGAAGGCGCTCACGGCCGAGGGGATCGCCGTCCAGTCGGTCGAGGACTACACCGGCTCGCCCGAGGTCATGGGCGGTCGCGTCAAGACGCTGCACCCGCGCGTCCACGGGGGCATCCTCGCGCGCGAGGGCACCGACGATCAGGACCTGGCGCGCCTCGGCGCCCGGCCGATCGATCTCGTCGTCGTCAACCTCTACCCGTTCGAGAAGGTCGCCGCGAACCCGCTCGCCCCGCTCGAGGAGCTCATCGAGAACATCGACATCGGCGGACCTTCGATGGTGCGCTCCGCCGCCAAGAACCACGCGCGCGTCACGATCGTGTGCGACCCGGCCGACTACGACCGCGTCCTCGCCGAGATCGAGCGCGACGGGCACGTCGGCAAGGCGACGCGGCTGGAGCTCGCGGCGAAGGCGTTCGCGCACACGGCCGCGTACGACGCGGCGATCAGCGGGCTGCTCTCCGGGCCGCGCGCGTCGGACGCCGACGCGACCACGGGGGCGAACCCGTACCCGCGGCACCTCACGCTCCCGTTCGAGCGCGCGTACGGCCTGCGCTACGGCGAGAACCCGCACCAGTCGGGGGCGTTCTACGTCGAGCGCGGCGCGCCGGCCGGCAGCCTCGCGAAGGCCGAGAGCCTCGGCGCGGGCGGCAAGGAGCTGTCGTTCAACAACCTGGTCGACGTCGACGCTGCGCTCGAGGCGGTGCGCGAGCACGTCGATCAGCCCGCGGCCGTCGTCGTGAAGCACACGAACCCGTGCGGCGTCGCCTCCGCGAAGACCCTCGCGGAGGCCTACCGGCTCGCGCGCGAGGCCGACGCGCTCTCGGCGTTCGGCGGCATCGTCGCGCTGAACCGCGAGGTCGACGCCGCGACGGCCGCGCTCCTCGCCGAGACCTTCCTCGAGTGCGTGGTCGCGCCGTCGTTCGCGGCCGACGCCCTCGAGACGCTGCGGACGAAGAAGAACCTCCGCCTCATCGCGACCGGCGCGCCCGACGCCGGCCACGCGCCCCTCCAGTACAAGCGCGTCTCGGGCGGCCTCGTCGTGCAGAGCCGCGACGAGGGCGCCGCGTCCGAGGTGACGAAGGGCAAGATCGTCACGAAGCGCGCGCCCACCGACGAGGAGCTGCGCGGCCTCGAGTTCGCGTGGCGCGTGTGCAAGCACGTCAAGTCGAACGCGATCGTCCTCGCCAAGGGCGATCTCGCCGGCGAGCGCGCGCGCACCGTGGGCGTCGGTGCCGGTCAGATGTCGCGCGTCGTCTCGGTGCAGATCGCCTGCGAGAAGGCGGCGGCCGAGGCGGCCGGCTCGGTGCTCGCGTCCGACGCGTTCTTCCCGTTTCCCGACGGCGTCGAGGCGGCCGCCGAGCACGGCATCACCGCGATCGCCCAGCCCGGCGGCAGCGTGAAGGACGCCGACGTCATCGCCGCCGCGGACCGCCTGGGCCTCGCGATGGTGCTCACCGGCGTCCGCCACTTCCGTCACTGACGGCGTCGCCGCGGGCGTCACGGCAAGAGCTTCAACACCAGCGCGTCGGTGTTCACGCTGCCCGGCCCGTTGGCGGCGAGCGCCGGGAGGCCGGAGCCGAGATCGAGCGTCCCGCGGAAGGTGCCGGCGACGACGACGCTCCCGAGCGCGTCGGCGGTCACGCCGAAGGCTTGCTGGCGGCGCCCGTCGCCGAAGAGGCGCGACCACAGCGGCGAGAGCGACGTCGCGTCGTACTTGGCGACGAAGACGTCGCTCGCGTTCCCGGGCACGCCGGCCTCGGGGTGATCGTAGTCGCCCGCGACGAGGACGTTGCCGCGAGCGTCCGCGCCGACCGCGCGGGGGTACACGGGCACGTCGAGGCCGACGGCTTCGATCTCGGTGAGGAGCGCGAGCGCCCTCCGAACGACGAACGGATCGTTCGGCCGCTTCGCCTCAATCCGCGGTCCGCCCTTCGACGTGAGGTCCATCACGCCGTTGAAGGTGCCGACGAGCAGCATCCGGTCGCTCGGATCGAAGGTGGCGGCGAAGATCGGTCCGTTGCCGAACGTCGAGATGTTCCGGAGCACGTCGTCGCGGTCGACGAGCAGCGTGAAGCCGTCCTCGAACGCCGCTGGCGGCGAGCTGAAGATCGAGCCGGTGAACGAGCCGTAGGCGACCGACCACCCGGAGTGCGAGGCCGCGACGCCCCGCAGGGCGACGCGCCCCGTCGACGGGACGACCAAGCCGCCGCGGCCGCGCAGCGACGGATCGAGGCGAACGTAGTATCCCTGCGGGCTCTCGCTCGAGAGGACGACGCCGCCGTCCGGCCCACCGAACGACACGGTGCCGTCGAGCCGGCCGGTGACGAGGACGTCGTCGCTCGTCCAGTCGACGGCGACGCCGCTGAGGGTCGAGCCTTCGCCGAAGCTCGCGCCGACGAGGCAGTCTCCGGCCCGTGACAGGCGCACGACGATCGCGTCCGCGGAGCCGGCGCTTGCGAGCGGCGAGCAGCCCGGCAAGGACGTGCTGCCGTGGAGGTTGCCCGCGACGACGATCCCGCCGGGCGCGAGCGCGATCCGGACGAGCCTCGCGTCGGCGATCTGACGCGACCAGACGACGGCGCCGCCGGGGGTGAGCTTGGCGACGAACGAGTCGACGAGCTCGGAGCCGCCGTCGCGGACGAGCCCGAGCTGCGGCATCGAGCCGTGGAACGTACCGACGACGTAGACGTATCCATCGGCGTCGACCGCGACGTCGGCCGCGCCCTGAGTGGTCCCGTCGCCGAGCGCCAGGGCCCACGCGGTGTCGCCGGTGCAGCGCCCGTCGCCGAGGCAGCTCTCGCTCTCGGCGGTCGAGCAGATCTCGATCGAGGCGTCCCGCGCGTCGCAACGCTCCCATCGCCCGGCGTCGCCGCAGCGCTGCTCGCCGTGGCACGTCGCGCGGGTGCACGGTCGCGTCACGCCGGGGTCGCATCGTTCCTCGCCGCCGGCGTCCGCGTCGTCCTCCGGTGTGTCGGTCGTCCCTCCGTCGTCCGTCGCGAGCGCAGGCGGGCTATCGGCGAGGTCGTCGAAGGGATCGACGAGCAAGCACGCCGCCGGCCAGAAAAGGAGGGCGCACGTCGCCGCGCGGCGCCAAGGTGACATGCTCACAGCGCGCCCCCGAGGGCGGCGCCGACGCCCGAATCGTACGACGGAGCGAGCCAGAGCGCGCTCTTCGGTGCCCGCGCCGCGCGGGCGCGGACGAAGAGGAAGACGGCGGCGCTGGCAGCGAGCGCCGACGCGACGCCGAGCGTCGTGCTGGCGAAGTACATCGTCTCGCCGTCCGCCTTGAGACGACGACGATCCGCGGCGTTGGCGTCGGAGGGTGACGCGTTCAACGTGTCGTAGTCGTCCTTGTAGGCACGGCCGGCCACGAAGGTCGCGCTGGCGATGCTGGCCAAGACCACCGAGGTCCCCGCCGCGACTCCGGCCGCGAGGTAGCTCGGGGCCGGCGGCGCGGCAGGTGTCGGCGGGGCGGTCGGCGCGTCGACCCTCGCGCCGGCGCCCTTCGGGAATACGACGTCCACGACGCGCGACTCGCCGGCCTTCGCGACGAACGCCAGCTCGAAGGAGCCCTCGCGATCGCTCGAGGCGACGACGCGGTGCTCGCCCAGATCGACGAGGGTGGGCTCCGACGTGGGCGCGAGCGGCCGTCCGTCGAGCGTGAGCACCGCGTCGGGGACTTGCGCGGGGAGGCGGACGACGAGGCGCGGCGTGATCTTGGACAGCTGATCGATTCGGAACGCGGCCGCGCGCGCGACGTCTTCGTTCCCGCGCAGCGCGGCCTCGGAGCGGGCCTCCTCGTAGGCACGTGATGCGTCGAGGTAGCGCCCCAGCGCTTCCTCGCACGAGGCCATGTTGAAGAGGAGCTGCGGCGAGACCACGATCGCTCGAGCGCGCGCGTACCGCTCGAGCGCGCCCGTGACGTCGTGGTTCTCCTGCAGCTCGACGGCCTCGTGGAAGAGCCGCCGCGCCTCCTCGAGATTCGGCCGCGCGTCGCTCGGCGGATCCGGTGGGTCGTCGGCCCACGCTCGTCCGGACCAGACGACCACGAAGAGGAGCAGCGGCCACGACGCCCGACGCGACACGTGCCGAGCCTAGCGCAGCGCTGTCCATCGATGTCACTTCTAATGTAGAATCGCGCCGTGGGGACGAGCAACGCCCGCGCGCTCGCAGACGCGACGCTGCTCGCCCTGCTCGCCCCGCTCGATGCGAGTCGGACGCTCGGGCGTTACGAGCTGCTCGCCCCCATCGCGAAGGGTGGAATGGCGGTCGTGTGGACGGCGCGCCTCCGCGGTACGCGGGGGTTCTCGAAGCTGGTCGCCGTCAAGACGATCCTCCCACACCTCTCGGCGGATCCGCGGTTCGAGCGCATGTTCCTCACCGAGGCCACGATCGCGTCGCGCATCCGCCACGCCAACGTCTGCGAGATCATCGACCTCGGCGAAGACCGAGGGATCCTCTACCTCGCGATGGAGCTCGTGGACGGTGAGCCGCTCTCCGTCCTCACCGACGCGGCCCGTGACGGCGAGCGGGTCCCGCTCGTCGTCGCGGCGACGATCGTCGCGCGGGCCGCGCGTGGTCTCCACGCGGCGCACGAGCTCTGCTCCGAGGAGGGCCGGAGGCTCGACGTGGTCCATCGGGACGTCTCGCCGCACAACATCCTCGTGTCAGCGGACGGGACCGTGAAGATCGTCGACTTCGGCGTCGCGAAGGCCGCGCTCGATCAGGAGCAGAGCACGCAGTCCGGCGTCATCCGCGGCAAGGTCGGCTACGTCGCGCCCGAGCAGGTCAACGGCGACGTCGTCGACGCGCGGACGGACATCTTCGCGCTCGGCGTCGTCCTCTACGAGCTCACGACGGGACACCATCCGTTCCGCTCGGCGAGCGATCTCGCGACGCTCCTCGCCGTCTCGAGCACCGATCCGGCCCGCCGGCCCTCCGAGGTCGCGTCCGCGTACCCGCCCGAGCTCGAGGCGATCGTCACGCGGGCGATCGCGAAGGCACCGGCGGCGCGGTACGCGAGCATGGCTGAGCTGGCCATGGATCTCGAGGCGTTCCTCGCGGGATCGAGCGCCGGCGAAGATCCCGAGGGCTTTCGACGGGCGCTCGCGCCGCTCCTCACGCCGAGCCGGGAGAGCCGCGCGAGCCGACTCGCGACCGCCATGTCCACGCTCGGCGGTCCGCGCAAGCGCGTCGTCCCGGCCTCCGGCCCGCGACGCCCCAGGGCGCGGAGCATCGTCCTCGCGGCCGCGCTCGCGGCGGCGCTGGGAGGGACGTTCGTGTGGGCGCGGACGGATCGCGCCCGGGTCGATCGCGTCCCGCCGTCGGTGACGACGTCCTCCGGCGCGCTCGCGCCGCCGTCGCCCGCTCCGACGACGGCGCCCCGCCCCGCCGAGACCAGCGAGGAGGTCGAGGGCGTCGGCGTCACCGGCGCGAGCGCTTCTCCCCGGCCGGCGCGACCGAGGACGAGCGGCGTCGCTCCCGCGTCGGCGAGCGGCTCCGCGGCTCCGGCTCCCGGACCGGCGCCGCCCGCTTCGCGGACGCTCTTTCGAGACCCCGGCTTTTGAGCGAAGACCGACCGCGCATCCTCGGCTTCTCGAGACCCCGGCTTTGAGCGAAGATCGATCGCGGTGATCCTCGGCTTCGGATCGTTCGAGCTGGACGATGAACTCTACGAGCTGCGAAGCGCGGGCGAGGTCGTCCCGATCCAGAAGAAGTCGCTCGACCTCCTCTTTCATCTGGTTCGGGCGCGCGGCAAGGTCGTGACGAGGGACGAGCTCCTCAAGGCCGTGTGGCCAGGCGTCGTCGTCTCCGAGCAGGCGCTGTCCCAGGCGATCCTCGGAGTCCGCCGGGCCCTCGCCGACGACGGCGCGGAGCCTCTCGTCTTGAAGACGGTGCGGGGACGCGGCTACCGCATCGTCCCGCCGGTCCGTGCCGTCGCGGGGGAGGAGGGCGCGCGAGAGGAGCGCCACCGAGCGCCGCGCCACCCGCACGTCGGGCGGGCGGGCGCGCTGGCGACGCTCGAGGACGCGGCGCGAAGCGCGCTCGACGGTCGAGGGAGGATCGCGCTCGTCCGCGGGGAGGCCGGGATCGGGAAGACGAGGTTGGTCGAGGAGCTGGAGGCACGCCTCCCCGGGACGCGATTCGTGCGCGGGCACGCGTTCTCCGGCGAAGGCGCTCCTCCGCTCTGGCCGTGGATCCAGGTGGGCCGACGTCTCGGGTTGGAGAGTGATCCGCTCGACGATGACCTCGGCAGCGCGCGAGGCCGCTTTCGCGCGGGCGACGTCATCCTGCGCCGCGTCCTCGGGAGCGCGCTCGAGGCGCCGCTCGTCCTCGTGCTGGAAGACCTGCAGTGGGCCGACGCCGCGTCGCTCGACCTCGTGAAGCTGCTCGCGCAGGAGCTCCACGCCGCGCGCGTCCTCGTCGTACTGACCGCGCGCGTCGAGCGCGGACGCAAGGGCGGCGCTCTCGCGCGGCTCCCCGAGCTCGTGACGATCGAGCTCCAGCGCCTGGGGCGCGCCGAGATCGCGGCGCTCGTCGCGGCCGTCATCGGCCGCGCGCCGAGCGAGCCCGTGGTCGATCGCGTCCTCGAGAAGACGGGCGGCACGCCGTCGCTCTTCGTCCAGATCGCGCCCGTCCTCGCGGCGCGCGACCTCGACGCCCCTGGAACGTCGGCGCTGCTCGGCGTGAGCTCGGTGAAGGAGGCGGTGGCCGAACAGGTGGCTCACCTCTCCGCCGAACTCCAGGAGACGCTGGCGCTCGCGTCGGTGTTCGGGAATACCTTCGCCCTCGGTCCGCTCGCGATGTCCGCCGGCACGAGCGAGGCTGCGCTCGTCGACCGGCTCGACGCGGCGGTGGAGCAGGGCGTCGTCTCGCGCGGCGACGCTCCTCGAACGTACCGGTTCACCCAGCCGCTCGTGCGCGACGCGCTCTACCGGACGCTCCTCGACGGCGAGAAGGCGAAGCTGCACGCGCGCGTCGGTCGCGCGCTGGTCGAGTACTGGGGCGACGAGGCGAGGGCGCGCGCCGACGACATCGCGCACCACCTCACGCTCGCCGCCCCCGTCGGGTCGCCTGCCGAGGCCGCCGACTACCTGGCGCTGGCGCTGGAGGACGCCGCGCGGCGAGGCGATCCCGCCGCCGTGGCCCGCTGGACGAGGCTCGCCGACGAGCTCGTCGCCCACGCGCGTCCGGCGGAGGCCGCGCAGCTCCGCGCGCGTCTCCCGCGGCGGTAGTCCCTACTGGTGGCAGTCGACCCAGATCGTCTCACCCGGGCTCGCCGTCATCGTCCACGTGCCGCTCGAGTTCGGGAAGACCTCGACGCCGGTGCTCAGCGGCGCGTCCCGGAAGTTCCCCGCGACGCCCGTGAGCCCGCACGCCGCGTTCGGCAGGCTCGTGTTCGCCGTGGCGCCCGTGAGCTGGCCGTGGTGCGTCGCGTTGACGGCGAGGTCGAAGCAGACCGTCGACATCCGCGCGTAGACCTTCCCCGGGTGCGCCTGGTCGCCGACGTTGAGCGTGCTCAACCAGACCGGCGTCAAGACGCCGCCGATCCAGCGCGTCGTGCGGGTGGTGCGCGCCGCCGACGTGTTCCACGCTGCCCACCCGCTCGTCCCCGCGAGCTCGGTGATGAAGCACTGCTCGTTCGGTCCGCGCGTGTGGAACCCCTCGGACACGTTCGGCTTCAGCGCCGAGAGGCCATGGAACGTCCGCGTCGCGTTGACGGCCGCCGACGTCGGGATGCACGTCGCGTGACCGATGATGCCCGCGCCGTTGCCCGGATCGGCCTGGATGAACCAGCTGCCTCCCGAGATGAAGACCTTGACGCTGGCCTCGTCGTTGTTCCCGTAGTTGTCCGTGCCCCAGAGCTCCCCGTGGACGCCGGTGAGGAAGCAGGTGCGGTTGCTCGCCGATCCGAGGTTGAGCGGGGTGGTCCCTCCCCACCCGACGGTGCCGAGGATCGACAGCTCGTCGGCGCGGCTGCCCAGGTTCGTGTCCTCGGGGGCGTCGTCGCCTTCGGTCCGTGCCGCGCAGGCGGGGACGCACAGCGCCAGCGACGCGACGATGGCCGCCTTCGTCAAAACGAGTGATGTCTTCATGCTGACCTCCACGCGCGACCATCGCACGGAGGGTCGACCTCACTCGCTCAGCGTTCGGTGAGCCCTTCATCAGCCGCCGGCCTCCTTTCGCGGGAGCCCGGGGTGTGTGCGGCCGTGGGTCGAGCCCCGCCGTCGGGACCCGAACGAGCGATCTCATGTAGCCACTTATTTGGCCCACCGGCTCCGGGTATGGCACCCGTGGACGCATGGCCGGCATGAGCGAGACCTGCACGGTGTGCGGTCGAGGGTTCGAGGTCCAGTTCCGCTACCAGATGGAGGAGCGCGACAACGCGTTCTCCTTCTTCTGCTCCCAGGCGTGCCACGGCAAGAGCCTGCGGGGAGAGACCACGAGCGGCGTCGTCTGCGACTGCTGCAACAAGCGGTTCGTCGTCGACCTCGTCTCGCAGGTCGTGCGGATCAAGGGGGAGGCGAGGTACGCGTGCTCCGAGGGCTGCCGCGGCCAGCTCCTCGCGGAGGCCGGCGGCCTTCGCCTCGGGAGCGCGATGGCGCCCGTCGCCGTCCGCGAGGCGC